>NZ_JAUQOO010000046.1:0-3787 GCF_030580745.1 Pseudomonas serbiensis | reverse complement strand
CTTGAAGCGCTTGTAATCGAAGAGCGTGACCAGCCCGGTACGACGATTCAACTCCCAAAGCGGGCCTTTGGGTGGGCGGAACCAGATGCGGGGGAAGTAGTTGACAATGATGTGGCCGGTGAGCCAGAGCAGGAGGGGAATACCCAAAAATACGGGATAAACACTAAGAAGAAGATCAGAGGTCTCTTCCCACCACGAACGACGCGAGTCAACCACTGCTAGTAGGTGAACGAACAGTGAAATAGGCAGAAAAACAATGAAGCCTCCCTTGCCAAACGCAAGCATTAATAACCAGAACTGTGATCGAAAAGGAAGTTGAGCGAACCTGAAGCGCTCCTGATCATATTTTTGATGCAGTTCCACTCCTTCAAAAGGGGCCGGTACATAAGTTCCCGCAGCCTGTTGCTCCCGTTTTTCCTTTTCGGCTTGTTCCCAGAACCTCATGCTTTTTGGTGTTGGATCTTCCATGAGGCGGATAAGGGTAACGTCCTGAGTCTCCCCCCATGGCAACCGTCTGGTCGCGAATTTATGTAACCAGCTGCGCGGACTCGATGCGATCTGGTCCGGTATGCGGTCTGGTCGGTAAGCATGTGGGCCATAGTAAGACGAAGCTTGTGGGTTATTCATTGTGCAGGGCCTTGGTGAGTGATTTCATCTGCCCAGAACGGTTGGCTGATTTTTCTGAAGTCTGGTCTGGCCCAGTTCGGGCTGTATTGAGTTGGGTCCTTGACCGGTGGAGCAGGAAAGTAGCGTTTTTCGCCGTCGCTACTGAGTACAAATTGAGCTCTGATGTACCACTTGAAATATTGAGACTTAGTATCACTTAGTCGTAATGGCTGAAAATTAGATGTCGAGAAGTACAGCTCCAGTGCATCAGGGTATAAGCGTTGAGCCACAGGTTTTTCGGACGTTTGTGGAAGTTCGCTTTCACTGGTGTAGGGTACGCCTTGGTTATTGGACGATTGAGTTAGCAGGCAGACTCGACAATCAGCCTGTATATCAATAGTGCCAAGGCTACCAATCATGCCAGGCAAGTAGCTTTTAAGCCGAATCAGGGTGTTAGAAGTACGTACCCGGTAAGGCACTTCTGCATGGAGGTCCAGTTTAGGTTCAAGTTCATAGGCCGGATTGCGTTGTATATCGATGCTGATGCCGGCAAGCAGGCTGATCAGTCGATAGAACGCTTCCTTTGGGTCCTGTAAGTGTCGTGCAATGGAATTGCTTTCGGCAAAGGGGCCATTTTCAAGCCATGTCTGTAGCGGCGTACTGTTCAGCCAGAAGACCAGCCCGGCACCGCCGACAATCAGTAACAGCGCAAGCCAGCCAAGAGGTCCAAGTCCCAGTATGGTTGTCATGGTTTTCAGTAGACCCGCAGCAGTGCAGGCTATACCGCCCATGGACATCATCAGATAGCCATATCTGGCCCTGTCGTTCCATTGCCATGAATGCCAAGCATCGTAAAGATTAACACTGGCGAGAATCAGTCCGGAAAAAGACTGGAGAATGAGCCTGGCTGATAATTTTTTAGTGAACCTTGCTCCTAATACACCTCCAAGCCAGCGTGTGGCTCCTTCTTCGGAAATATGGAAAAGGGTTTTTCTGGTAATAGCTTTTTCAGAGGCTGTTCCAGAAAGTTTTATAGTCAAGGCCTCCATCGCGACCAGTAAATCAACTCCCGCCCCAATCACTCCCATGTAAAGGCGATACTTCTTTTTCTCTCTAGAGTTTTGTTCCCATGCCTGAGTCTCCGAACTCACATTCCACATCTCTAGCATCAATACCCCAACGCAAAAGGGGGACGAGGCGAGTATTCGGTAAGAGGAATTTGTGATGTTCTCGTTTAGCTCGCTGAGCGTTCTACCCAAGCCCTGCTGGGCATTTGGGCTATGGCTTTGTGCCGCGTATGCTGCTTCCTGAGCTGCTGTCAGTTGTTGGTTCATCTGGCTTATCAGTTTTGCAGTATTGTGATTACGCGGTATCACTAACACCCTATGTTCGCCGGTAGCCCCGCTGTTGGAAGATATTCTGGGATTATCGTTTTTGTTCAGTCGATTGCCTTGGCTATCGAGAAACTCTCCGTAATGGGTGTTGGGAAGGGCCTGTCGCGTAGGCAGGTCTTCCAGACCAAACACATAGTGGCCTTGGTTGATCTGGCGGCTTTGCATGAAGTAGGTCGGCCCGAAAGTCTTGGGCAGCATGCTGCGTAATTGCTGTAAGCCGAGTGACTGTCGATCAATGTTGACCGTAAGCTCTGATGCGCCAAGGTGTTGCCCCGCTTTTTCCGGAAGATCATTGGCGTTGTTATTCGTTTTTTTGATTTTTTCAGCGTCAATTTCTGCTCGAAGGAGTTCTTTGCGGACCGTACCAACGTGGCTTTGAGGCTTGTCCAGAGCACCTTGGAGATTCTCAAATATACTGACTAATGCAGCAGAGATACCCTTGCCACTGTTGAGCCAGAGAAAGCTCATGAGGTTGTCACCAGCCAGCAGATTGCTCAGTATCACGCTATCCAGAGTGGCCTGATTCACGGGACTGGGAGTTATCAAGTTTTCATGTTTCGCCAGTTCGGTCGCACGAAAACGTCCGTCGCCTGAGTTTTCATCCTCTTTGTCCGGGATTTTATAGGCCTCGTATACGGTTTGCGGATTGCATACAGGCCAAAGCATTGCATGTAAGGGGGATTGGGGGGTGTCGACAATTTTTCCCAAAAAATTCTGGCTTTTGCTGACCTCGGGATTGTGCATGCCGACACCTGTGACGGCATCGGTGAGATCACGGCCATTGGCCAAAGGATCTAGCTGCGCAGGTGTCAATGCAATGGCTGCCAGTGTTCTGCTTAATTCAAACAGTGCAGATACATAGTCGAATCCGTTCAGGCTCAGATGATCGGCAAGTGTTTGCTGTGTGGATGCTTGTGAAAGGCTAAGGGCAACCAGCTCTTGGGCAGTGCTCATGTGTTGCCAGACCTGTGTACGCTCAACCGTGGCCGTACTGCAATTTATATTTCTCTTGCCGGTTTCGCTAAGCCTTGTCATTCCTTCGTGCAGTGGATTGGGTTGGCCTTGAATGGTCCTGGGCGCGATCAAGTGCTGTACCAGCAATGCACTTGAGTGATGTGGGTGTTGCATGGCGCGTCGGGCACAGAGGCCAAACAATTGTGTATGCGTTTCGATGCGTCGTTGCAGGTGACGTAAACGGTAACGCGGATCTTCCAGCAATACACCGCAAATCTGACGTCGTCGGGCATTGGCCAATACGTCACTGACGTTTGCTTGTGCTGCCCAAAGCTCAACAGGATTATGTGGCTCTTGCGCAGTACTGCCGGGCAGGCTGGCGAGCAATGCATCGGTTACGGCAGTTAACTCCAGCCTGAGAGTGTCCTGCAAGGTCACGCCCTTGGCTGCGTAGGCAAGAAAGTCTTTGGCCTGTTGGTATGCATGTACCGGAAACTGCCCCGATAGGTCGCATAAGTACAATGCGGGTTGATCCAGCAACCACTCGTAGCCAGGCTCGCGTGAGCGTTGTGGCGCGGCCAGGCTGACAGGGAATACCATTAGATCCAGGTTATATCTAACAGCTTTTGCCAAGGTGACATTTCTCTGGTTGATAGCGTTTTGCATATCGAAGCTTGAGAAGGCCTCCAACATGAACTTGCCATCATGAATCGCCCTGGGTTTCGTAGACACCTCTTTGCCTTAAACTGAGGCCAATCAGGAGGTGCCATGAGCAACCCACGTTATCCCGAAGAATTCAAAATCCAAGCGGTCAATCAAGTGACCGAAAAGAA
>NZ_JAUQOO010000045.1:0-5172 GCF_030580745.1 Pseudomonas serbiensis | reverse complement strand
CCCACCGCTCTTTAACAACTGAATCAAGCAATTCGTGTGGGTGCTTGTGGTGTAAGACTGAAGTCAACAGATTATCAGCAACGCAAGTTACTCCGCGAGAAATCAAAGATGTAACCAACGATTGCTGAGCCAGGTTTAGGGTTTTCTCAAAACCCAACGATGTTTGAACTGAAGAGTTTGATCATGGCTCAGATTGAACGCTGGCGGCAGGCCTAACACATGCAAGTCGAGCGGCAGCACAGGTACTTGTACCGGGTGGCGAGCGGCGGACGGGTGAGTAATGCCTAGGAATCTGCCTGGTAGTGGGGGATAACGCTCGGAAACGGACGCTAATACCGCATACGTCCTACGGGAGAAAGCAGGGGACCTTCGGGCCTTGCGCTATCAGATGAGCCTAGGTCGGATTAGCTAGTTGGTGAGGTAAAGGCTCACCAAGGCGACGATCCGTAACTGGTCTGAGAGGATGATCAGTCACACTGGAACTGAGACACGGTCCAGACTCCTACGGGAGGCAGCAGTGGGGAATATTGGACAATGGGCGAAAGCCTGATCCAGCCATGCCGCGTGTGTGAAGAAGGTCTTCGGATTGTAAAGCACTTTAAGTTGGGAGGAAGGGTCGTTACCTAATACGTGACGATTTTGACGTTACCGACAGAATAAGCACCGGCTAACTCTGTGCCAGCAGCCGCGGTAATACAGAGGGTGCAAGCGTTAATCGGAATTACTGGGCGTAAAGCGCGCGTAGGTGGTTCGTTAAGTTGGATGTGAAATCCCCGGGCTCAACCTGGGAACTGCATCCAAAACTGGCGAGCTAGAGTAGGGCAGAGGGTGGTGGAATTTCCTGTGTAGCGGTGAAATGCGTAGATATAGGAAGGAACACCAGTGGCGAAGGCGACCACCTGGGCTCATACTGACACTGAGGTGCGAAAGCGTGGGGAGCAAACAGGATTAGATACCCTGGTAGTCCACGCCGTAAACGATGTCAACTAGCCGTTGGAATCCTTGAGATTTTAGTGGCGCAGCTAACGCATTAAGTTGACCGCCTGGGGAGTACGGCCGCAAGGTTAAAACTCAAATGAATTGACGGGGGCCCGCACAAGCGGTGGAGCATGTGGTTTAATTCGAAGCAACGCGAAGAACCTTACCAGGCCTTGACATCCAGTGAACTTACCAGAGATGGTTTGGTGCCTTCGGGAACACTGAGACAGGTGCTGCATGGCTGTCGTCAGCTCGTGTCGTGAGATGTTGGGTTAAGTCCCGTAACGAGCGCAACCCTTGTCCTTAGTTACCAGCACGTTATGGTGGGCACTCTAAGGAGACTGCCGGTGACAAACCGGAGGAAGGTGGGGATGACGTCAAGTCATCATGGCCCTTACGGCCTGGGCTACACACGTGCTACAATGGTCGGTACAGAGGGTTGCCAAGCCGCGAGGTGGAGCTAATCTCACAAAACCGATCGTAGTCCGGATCGCAGTCTGCAACTCGACTGCGTGAAGTCGGAATCGCTAGTAATCGCGAATCAGAATGTCGCGGTGAATACGTTCCCGGGCCTTGTACACACCGCCCGTCACACCATGGGAGTGGGTTGCACCAGAAGTAGCTAGTCTAACCTTCGGGGGGACGGTTACCACGGTGTGATTCATGACTGGGGTGAAGTCGTAACAAGGTAGCCGTAGGGGAACCTGCGGCTGGATCACCTCCTTAATCGACGACTCAGCTGTACCATAAGCTCCCACACGAATTGCTTGATTCATTGAAGAAGACGATTGGGTCTGTAGCTCAGTTGGTTAGAGCGCACCCCTGATAAGGGTGAGGTCGGCAGTTCGAATCTGCCCAGACCCACCAATTGTTTGGGGCCATAGCTCAGCTGGGAGAGCGCCTGCCTTGCACGCAGGAGGTCAGCGGTTCGATCCCGCTTGGCTCCACCACCTTATGTCAAAGCTTAGAAATGAGCATTCCACCGAAACGGTGTTTGAATGTTGATTTCTGATCTTTATCAGAATCGTTCTTTAAAAATTTGGGTATGTAATAGAAAGTTAGACTGGACAGCACTTTCACTGGTGTGTGTTCAGGCTAAGGTAAAATTTGTGAGTGAATTGCAAATTTTCGGCGAATGTCGTCTTCACAGTATAACCAGATTGCTTGGGGTTATATGGTCAAGTGAAGAAGCGCATACGGTGGATGCCTTGGCAGTCAGAGGCGATGAAAGACGTGGTAGCCTGCGAAAAGCTTCGGGGAGTCGGCAAACAGACTGTGATCCGGAGATGTCTGAATGGGGGAACCCAGCCATCATAAGATGGTTACCTTACACTGAATACATAGGTGTATGGAGCGAACCAGGGGAACTGAAACATCTAAGTACCCTGAGGAAAAGAAATCAACCGAGATTCCCTTAGTAGTGGCGAGCGAACGGGGACCAGCCCTTAAGTGGCTTTGAGATTAGCGGAACGCTCTGGAAAGTGCGGCCATAGTGGGTGATAGCCCTGTACGCGAAAATCTCTTGGTCATGAAATCGAGTAGGACGGGGCACGAGAAACCTTGTCTGAATATGGGGGGACCATCCTCCAAGGCTAAATACTACTGACTGACCGATAGTGAACCAGTACCGTGAGGGAAAGGCGAAAAGAACCCCGGAGAGGGGAGTGAAATAGATCCTGAAACCGTATGCGTACAAGCAGTGGGAGCCCACTTTGTTGGGTGACTGCGTACCTTTTGTATAATGGGTCAGCGACTTATATTCAGTGGCAAGCTTAACCGAATAGGGGAGGCGTAGCGAAAGCGAGTCTTAATAGGGCGTTTAGTCGCTGGGTATAGACCCGAAACCGGGCGATCTATCCATGGGCAGGTTGAAGGTTAGGTAACACTGACTGGAGGACCGAACCGACTACCGTTGAAAAGTTAGCGGATGACCTGTGGATCGGAGTGAAAGGCTAATCAAGCTCGGAGATAGCTGGTTCTCCTCGAAAGCTATTTAGGTAGCGCCTCATGTATCACTGTAGGGGGTAGAGCACTGTTTCGGCTAGGGGGTCATCCCGACTTACCAAACCGATGCAAACTCCGAATACCTACAAGTGCCGAGCATGGGAGACACACGGCGGGTGCTAACGTCCGTCGTGAAAAGGGAAACAACCCAGACCGTCAGCTAAGGTCCCAAAGTCATGGTTAAGTGGGAAACGATGTGGGAAGGCTTAGACAGCTAGGAGGTTGGCTTAGAAGCAGCCACCCTTTAAAGAAAGCGTAATAGCTCACTAGTCGAGTCGGCCTGCGCGGAAGATGTAACGGGGCTCAAACCATGCACCGAAGCTACGGGTATCATCTTTTGATGATGCGGTAGAGGAGCGTTCTGTAAGCCTGTGAAGGTGAGTTGAGAAGCTTGCTGGAGGTATCAGAAGTGCGAATGCTGACATGAGTAACGACAATGGGTGTGAAAAACACCCACGCCGAAAGACCAAGGTTTCCTGCGCAACGTTAATCGACGCAGGGTTAGTCGGTCCCTAAGGCGAGGCTGAAAAGCGTAGTCGATGGAAAACAGGTTAATATTCCTGTACTTCTGGTTATTGCGATGGAGGGACGGAGAAGGCTAGGCCAGCTTGGCGTTGGTTGTCCAAGTTTAAGGTGGTAGGCTGGAATCTTAGGTAAATCCGGGATTCTAAGGCCGAGAGCTGATGACGAGTGTTCTTTTAGAACACGAAGTGGTTGATGCCATGCTTCCAAGAAAAGCTTCTAAGCTTCAGGTAACCAGGAACCGTACCCCAAACCGACACAGGTGGTTGGGTAGAGAATACCAAGGCGCTTGAGAGAACTCGGGTGAAGGAACTAGGCAAAATGGCACCGTAACTTCGGGAGAAGGTGCGCCGGTGAGGGTGAAGGACTTGCTCCGTAAGCCCACGCCGGTCGAAGATACCAGGCCGCTGCGACTGTTTATTAAAAACACAGCACTCTGCAAACACGAAAGTGGACGTATAGGGTGTGACGCCTGCCCGGTGCCGGAAGGTTAATTGATGGGGTTAGCGCAAGCGAAGCTCTTGATCGAAGCCCCGGTAAACGGCGGCCGTAACTATAACGGTCCTAAGGTAGCGAAATTCCTTGTCGGGTAAGTTCCGACCTGCACGAATGGCGTAACGATGGCGGCGCTGTCTCCACCCGAGACTCAGTGAAATTGAAATCGCTGTGAAGATGCAGTGTATCCGCGGCTAGACGGAAAGACCCCGTGAACCTTTACTATAGCTTTGCACTGGACTTTGAATTTGCTTGTGTAGGATAGGTGGGAGGCTTTGAAGCGTGGACGCCAGTCTGCGTGGAGCCATCCTTGAAATACCACCCTGGCAACTTTGAGGTTCTAACTCAGGTCCGTTATCCGGATCGAGGACAGTGTATGGTGGGTAGTTTGACTGGGGCGGTCTCCTCCTAAAGAGTAACGGAGGAGTACGAAGGTGCGCTCAGACCGGTCGGAAATCGGTCGTAGAGTATAAAGGCAAAAGCGCGCTTGACTGCGAGACAGACACGTCGAGCAGGTACGAAAGTAGGTCTTAGTGATCCGGTGGTTCTGTATGGAAGGGCCATCGCTCAACGGATAAAAGGTACTCCGGGGATAACAGGCTGATACCGCCCAAGAGTTCATATCGACGGCGGTGTTTGGCACCTCGATGTCGGCTCATCACATCCTGGGGCTGAAGCCGGTCCCAAGGGTATGGCTGTTCGCCATTTAAAGTGGTACGCGAGCTGGGTTTAGAACGTCGTGAGACAGTTCGGTCCCTATCTGCCGTGGACGTTTGAGATTTGAGAGGGGCTGCTCCTAGTACGAGAGGACCGGAGTGGACGAACCTCTGGTGTTCCGGTTGTCACGCCAGTGGCATTGCCGGGTAGCTATGTTCGGAAAAGATAACCGCTGAAAGCATCTAAGCGGGAAACTTGCCTCAAGATGAGATCTCACTGGAACCTTGAGTTCCCTGAAGGGCCGTCGAAGACTACGACGTTGATAGGTGGGGTGTGTAAGTGCTGTGAGGCATTGAGCTAACCCATACTAATTGCCCGTGAGGCTTGACCATATAACACCCAAGCAATCTGCGAAGAGCAGGTTGTGGTGTAGTGAAGATGACGAACCGAAAGTTTGCGCCACACACACAAATTACCGAAAGATCTATTACACACCCATTCGCTGGCACGTACTCA
>NZ_JAUQOO010000044.1:0-5915 GCF_030580745.1 Pseudomonas serbiensis | reverse complement strand
GTTGTGCGGGGTCCGCTGGGCTCTGAAAATCTGCAAAGACGGGGCCGTGATTGACCGTCGCCAGCTCTCGACCCGTGGCTTCTGTCAGTTGATACAGCGTGTCGTATTGATACGTTGAAACCGGCTCTATGCGCTGATTGGCGAAGTACCGGATCGGCTGGGCACGATCTTCGATGCGGATGACATTACCCGTCGGGTCGTAGTCGTAAGCCAGGCCCTGCAATAACTCACCGGCGCTGCGTATCGCTTTCAACTCAAGCAGCCAGCCGTCTTCATCACCATACCGAGCAGTGGTGATTACGCCATTACCTGCCGTTTCCGACTCCACACGGCCTTGAGCGTCGTAGAGAATCTCATTGACCAGTATCTGCTCAGGCTGCCCGCTGAGTTGCAAATGGCAGGAGTGCAACTCACCTGCCACCGTTTGGGCAAAGCGCTGAACATTCCCCTGCGCATCGGTTTGCCCGATGACCTCGCCGAGCGGGTTATAAGCCCAGCCCGTGGTCGCGCCGCTACCAGGTTCCAGCAAGGCGTCGCGCTCTGACAGCGATTCGGGCCAGTCGGGGCTGGTGAAGTCCTTGAGAAAATGCTGCGTCTGCTCGATCACTGCGCCGGTCAGGCCAAACTCGATATTCAAACACGTGCCTGCCGGGTCGTCGTGACGAATCAACTGGCCGCACTGGTTGTGGGGAACTGAATCAACATCGCCATACGCCAGACGCTCAATGCAGCGGTCATTTTCAAAAACACCTGTTGGTCTGAGCAGTTCATCATATTCCACACGCCGGACAGTGCCTCGACTGTCCCAGGCTTGCAGCACTTCGCTACTTTCGCTCAGCAACGAAACCCGCCAACCGGCATCGACGCTTTCGCTGGCCAGCACTTGAGCACTGAGGGAATGAACATTGACGAGATTGGCTGGCGCGCCTTCTTCCCAGAGCCTGGGGTCGTGGCTGCCAATCGGCCGGCCAGCCGGATCAAAGAGCGAGCGATTGATACGCAAGGCAGGCGCATCATTGGCTTGCTTGCGGTACCAGGCCACGGAGCGCACAGACAGACGCCGCGGATCAACGACCGCGAGCGTCGGTGTGTCTCGATGTAGATCTGCGGATAAGCCATCCATGGCGTGAACCTCTGCCAGTCACTGCATGAAGACTAGTTCAGCGGTTGCCAGCGCAGAGAAAGTTTCGGATAGGTGGAGTTTTAGGTGGCAAGCTTTAAGCTTTAAGCTTTAAGCTTTAAGCAACTTACCCACTTGCCCCCCACAATTACAATCCGCAACTTATTTTTTCAAAAACCTTACACCCTGAAACCATTAACCCTATACATATCCGACTGTCGCTTCCTGTCACAAATGACAGTAGACATGCCCTTCAAGATACTCTTAACCTTGCTCAAACATTACAACATGGAAGTAACACTTGGCCATCAAATAGACACTTACCAAAAGCACCCCATACTAAAACCTTATTACACCTTGTATAAAATTATTTCAGGATGATATTAAATGAGCACTACCAAAAGCAAATCAGACGTTATAAACCTGCAAATCCAACTGAGTGACGCCACTCCCTCCGAGGCTATCACGGTGCCTTATGTACGCGAGGCAAACGAAACTTCAGAACTGGATTTCAGCATTGCAAACAGAGGGTTCACCCTGGTACTTCCGGCCTTCAAGGAAGAGATCTTTGATGAGCTGATCATGACTTTTTCCACACTGGACTATAGCGCTAACATCAACTCGAACTTGATTACGTTCAAATCAGGGGAAGCCTCGATTGATACCGTGACAAAAGACCAAATCACCGGCACGTTCAAGCGCGGAGACAAAGCCAGGATCCGGGTGTTTCTCAGGGTCTATGGTGATATCTGGATGGCCGGTAAAGACTCCATCGAGTACAACATCGTTTAAATGCTGCCGCGTGAATAGTTAACAGGTCAGGAATCCTTCGGGCTATCTAGCCACTCATCCCTGCAATGGGTAAAAG
Organism: Pseudomonas serbiensis; assembly: GCF_030580745.1. Taxonomy (NCBI): domain Bacteria; kingdom Pseudomonadati; phylum Pseudomonadota; class Gammaproteobacteria; order Pseudomonadales; family Pseudomonadaceae; genus Pseudomonas; species Pseudomonas serbiensis. Next base: position 3,927 of record NZ_JAUQOO010000044.1, on the reverse strand, counting down.
CCTGGCCCGGACAAGTGGCAGGTAAGCGTCAAATTTCAAGCTATAAGCCTCAAGCCAATTGCGAACTTGTAGCTTGTAGCTTGTAGCTTGTAGCTTGTAGCTTGTAGCCACACATACTCCCCCACTCATCGCTCCATGTCATAAGCCTCGGCAAACAGGCTTGACTGAAAGTTACCGGGCTTGCTTAAGCCTCTCGACACGAGAGTAGCGATAAGACAGCACGTAATTACCAATCGATATAACACACCTATAAAAACACTCTATCTTTCAGGACAGTCAAAAATGAGCAGCGAAGGCATAGACGTTACTGGCGTAACGGTCGAGATCAACACCCCCGAAAATCCATCTGAAACCACACAATTCACAATACCGTTGAGTGATGGGGCCGTCTCCGAGTCTGTCACACAGCCCTATATACGCGAAGCAAACGAGCGCGCAGAACTGAGCGCCCTCATCGCCAACAAAGGGTTCACGCTTGTACTACCGGGCTTCGAGGACGGGGCATTCCATGAAGTGTTGATGACATTCTCCACCCCGGACAACAGTGGCAAAATCATCTCGACCCGGCTCAACCTTGAACAGGGAAAAGATTCGATTGATGCCGTCAAACAGAACGAAATCCTCAAGGCGTTCAAGCCTGGCGACAAGGCCAGGATTCAGGTCTTTCTCAGCATAACGCCTGATATCTGGGTGGCGGGCAAAGAGTCCATCGAGTACAGCATTGTCTAGGCTGCGACCTGAAGAATTAACCTCGACACAACAGGGACAGGCAGAATATCCCGTCATTCATGACTGCCATTGGTAAAGCCCACCTGCCTTTCGGTACGATGCCAGCTTCCATGCTGACGAGATGCACATCATGCTGATTGGTATTGTGCTTATCCTGACCTGGCTCATCCTGCTGCTGCGCTATCCGGCAAAAGCCTTGCCGGTATCACTGGCGGCTGCCGCAGGCCTGGGGGTAGTCGCTACCGTCGTGATCTGGCAGGACAGCCGCGAAGCGCGTCAACTGGAGCGCCTGGGGTTGCGTCTGGATTACGCGCCGCAACAATGCCCGGCAGGCAAACCCTTGCTGGTGCTCATCGACAATACCAACACGGTTCCCCTGCGCGAACTACGCTGGCGCGTGGCGGCCTATGCCCCCGGCGATACCGTGAACCTCGCTGAAGATGCCTACACTGCACCGCATTACAGTGGCCCCGGTGTATTGCAGCCGGGCAGTCAGTGGCAGGACTGCCTGCCGTTGCCGCCGTTGCGGCCGGGCTATCGCCCACAAAGCCTGGAGTTTCGTCCCGAACATCTACAAGGCAGCTTCTCGGATTAAGGAAAACCAAATGCCCACAGCACTTATCACCGGCTGCTCAAGCGGCATTGGCCGGGCTCTGGCGGACGCTTTCAAAAACGCGGGCTATCAAGTCTGGGCCACGGCGCGCAAGGCTGAAGACGTCGCCAGCCTAAACGCTGCCGGTTTCAGCGCCGTGCAACTGGACGTCAACGACAGCGCCGCCCTTGAACGTCTGGCCACCGACCTTGAACAACAAAGCGTCGGGCTGGATGTGTTGATCAACAACGCCGGTTATGGCGCCATGGGGCCACTGCTCGACGGAGGCGTCGAAGCCATGCAACGGCAATTCGAGACCAATGTGTTTTCGGTGGTCGGCGTCACCCGAGCACTGTTTCCAGCCTTGCGGCGCAGCAAGGGGCTGGTGGTGAATATCGGCAGCGTCTCGGGGGTGCTGGTCACGCCATTTGCCGGCGCCTACTGCGCATCCAAGGCAGCGGTACATGCACTGAGCGATGCCTTGCGTCTGGAACTGGCACCGTTTTCGATTCAGGTCATGGAAGTGCAGCCCGGCGCCATCGCCTCAAGCTTCGCGAAAAATGCCACTCATGAAGCCGAGCAACTGATCAGCGAACAATCCCCATGGTGGCCCATCCGCGAAGGCATTCGCGCCAGAGCCAAAGCCTCCCAGGACAACCCGACACCCGCTACCGACTTCGCCCGGGAACTGCTCAAGGCCATCCAGCAGACAAACCCGCCCCGCCTGCTGCGCCTGGGCAACGGCTCGCGGGTCTTGCCGCTGATGTCATGGCTGCTGCCCAAAGGGTTATTGGAGGGAGGGTTGAGGAAGCGCTTCGGGTTGGACAAGGTGTTGTGAACTCGCGTACGGGCTGCCCCCTTCCCCCTCGAACCAACTCTCCCATGACTCACCAGCGGGCGTGATAATTCTCAAAGGGATATACAAAACAGATCTCGATTTCTCGTACAACCGAGTGGTTTTTTCGCGCATGAATTGACTCCCACGACGAGACATGCCACATAGCCATTATGCGCAAGAAGTTGCGCACTTTTTTGTGAGTATCCTGTGGATAGACCTCTGTAACCCTTGCAATTAAAAGCTTACAGACGAGTGCGCAAAAAGTTGCGCACCACTGCGCAACTTCTTGCGCACTTTTAAGGGGTTTTCCATGTGAAAATCATGAAAACCCGACAACAAAACACCCATCTATATGATTTATATAGTAAATATATTATCTGGCACGAAGCTTGATCTGTAATCGCCACCCACCTGGCGAATTCGCCTCCCGGGACACTCAATGTTTCAGCAAGGAGAGCACCCCCATGGCTACACCCGCGTACATGTCCATCACCGGCGAAAAACAAGGCCTGATCACTGCCGGCGCATTCACCGCCGACTCCGTGGGCAACACCTTTCAGGAAGGCCACGAAGACGAAGTAATGGTCCAGGCTTTCCATCACGACGTGATCATCCCGCGTGACCCTCAGTCCGGCCAGCCTACCGGCCAGCGCGTTCACAAACCTGTGAAAATCACCAAAGTGTTCGACAAGTCCTCGCCTCTGCTGCAAGCGGCACTGACTTCCGGCGAGCGCCTGAGCAAAGTCGAAATCAAATGGTTCCGCACTTCCGCTCAAGGTACTCAAGAGCACTACTACACCACCGTTCTGGAAGACGCCATCCTCGTCAGCTCCAAGGACTACATGCACAACTGCCAGGACCCTGCGAACGCGCATTTCACGCACCTGGAAGACATCGAAATGACCTACCGCAAAATCACCTGGACCCACGAAGTCTCCGGCACTTCGGGCTCCGATGACTGGCGCTCGCCTGTCGCCTGATAACGGCTGACGCTTCAAGCATCGACCAGCTTCTGCTGGTCGATGTTGTTTACGCTCTTCCAGAATTGAGGAACAAGGGATGTTCGCGCCGGCCAATCAGACTCACTTCAGCCTGACCGTAGAAGGACTCAACAGCGACCTTCAGGTCCTGTCCCTCACCGGGCGGGAAGCCATCAGCCAACCGTTCGTGTTCGACGTCGAACTGGTCAGTGAGCAGCCGTCCCTGGACCTCGAAACGCTCCTGCACAAACCTGCCTTCCTGCAACTTTCGCCTGACGGCAGTGGCATTCACGGCCAGATCTATCGCGCCGCCCAGGGTGACTCCGGCAAACGCCTGACCCGCTACTCGGTGACCCTGCGCCCGCAGTTATCCTACCTGGCGCACCGCATCAACCAACGTATCTTCCAGAACCTCAGCGTGCCGAAAATCATCGCCCAGGTCCTTGAAGAACATGGCATCCAGAGCAACGCCTACGCATTCACAGTCGGGTCGGTTTATCCCGAGCGCATCTACTGCGTTCAATACGATGAATCGGACCTGCACTTCATCCAGCGCCTGTGCGAAGAAGAAGGGATTCACTACCACTTCCAGCACAGCAACACGGGCCACAAGCTGGTGTTCGGCGATGACCAGACGGTGTTCCCGAAACTCGCGCCAGTGGCCTATCAGCAAGACTCCGGCATGGTCGCCAACGACCCGGTGATCAAGCGCTTCGACATGCGCCTGGAGACTCGCACCAGCCGCACCACCCGCCGCGACTACGACTTTGAAAAACCACGCCTGACGC
>NZ_JAUQOO010000043.1:0-11987 GCF_030580745.1 Pseudomonas serbiensis | reverse complement strand
GGAAGGTTTCCCCGGTGGACAACGAGAGGATGCGCGAGACGGTATCGAAGTGCGACAGGCGCACGCTCCAGCCCTTGCCGAAGCCGATATTGCGGGGGCTCATGGGGCTGAAGCCGAGGCTGAGGGGCACGGTGGGTCCGCACAAGTGATTGGCCTTGAGTTCAGGCAGGGTAATGACGCAGGTGTACTGGCCGGTGCGAGGGTCGACACCGGCCTGGAGCGCGCTGAGAAAGTTGAAGGCGTTGGAATGGACAGTGGGTGTGGGCATGGAGAAATCCCCGGCAGGCAAATGAAGGCATTGTGATTGGAACAACCATTACGGTGTCGGCACGGCAGAACGCTCGATTTTCACGCACGAAAGCTTTCCACCCACCTGCTCATCCACCCTGCTGAAAATCAGCATCACTCCCGGCACGACAACCGAACCAGGCGGCTTTTTGCCGGCCTCTTCGATATCGATACCTTTCTCCATATTGGTGGGCTGCTGTATGGTTTTGAAACGGAAAGAAAAGTTTTCGTTATCCGTGCAATTGGGGGAGTCGTGGAATGAAAAGAACGTCGCCGATGGCACATTCTCCAGCTTGAACCCATAAGCCTCATCATTATCACAATCAAATGAGTTATTCTGAAAGTTGATGGTGGACGTAACAAAAGGAATACTGCAGTTAATCGGGTAACTGCCATCTGCATTCTTCTTGTTCAAGATCACTAACTGCCCATCGGCGTCAGCAGCCTGCACCTGTGAAACATGGCCGGCAATGGAAGTACACAGGGCCATGACCGAGATCAATGGCAGAAGTTTTAACATGCGCCGCGTCATGACAATGATTCCTGTTATAAGCATTTTATAAAACTGCCTGCATACTTTAAAACCAGAGAGTATCAGGCAGAAAAAACAACACTGTGACTGATGCTAGCAGCCGTTGAATGGCTGGCAACTGGCATTTCTACCAGTAGACAATTGACAGAAGACGGCGGACATTCCTGCTCATGTGCCTGACATGCATTTACAGCAGATGACACTATGGATGGCTACAACATGAATGAGTCCTAAAATGCATAACCAGGATAAAAGGCGATATCCCTAATGATCGGGAGAACATCATGGCTCTTTCAAATGATATACCGATAAAGACTATAGGCGGCGACCCGCTAGATATACTGCTGAGCTGGCTAGTGAAAACCCCCAGGACCCTCGGCTGGGACGCTATCGTGGCTTATAACCGTGGCCGGGTAAATGCGTTATTGATCCAGCAATATATAAAAAAACTGACGGCCGAAAACTACCTCTCTCCCATCGACGGTCAGATACAGGGGGAAAACGAAAAACTGAAATTCTTCGGTATCCAGTTGGGTCTGCCGTGGCTTTCATTTGAAAATGCCGATATCGAGCATTCGACAGCCCGAGTGACCCAGACGATTACCGCAGGACTGGCCATCCTGCAAAGCGAACCGGCGGGCGGTTACAAGACGATTCATTCGATCATGCAGCCCAATGGCGCAGTAGGACCCACATTATGGATGGATGTGGACCTGCTGAGCGCGCCGGGAGACGTCACGCAAGCAGGCGTGGTACAGATTGATCTCTCGAAGATGACCAACTTTGAGACTGATCTTTTCTTGGACAAGGCAAGCGCCACCCATGCAAAAGAGTTTTTCATTGAGCGTTTCAAGGAAAATCCGGAACTGCAGGTTTACACCCTGGGCGCCCTGGACAAGAGCGCAGACTCCACCCTGGCTCCGCAACACTTTGTCGTCCGCACCCAGCCAGCACCTGGTGCCACTAGCCGGGCAGCCCCCAACTATGGCGACGGTGCCGTGGTATTGCTGGTGACACTGAAAAACGGAGCGGACGGTCAAACGCCCACTAAAAACAGTGACTTCAAATACTTGATACCCAATGATGAAAACGGAACCAAGTATTCAGGGACGGTACTGATTTCAAACAACGTCTTGTTCACCAAACTCATCACCCACCACCTGAACATTCTACTGCCCGGAAAAACCCTGACCCCTAAAACGTCTACAGATGAGCAAGGAAAGCCGGGGCATATATACCTGGAATACACGCAGGGAGCGATAACGAAGTCCGACTACAAGTTTGTTTGCAATGGTTACTACAGCAACTACATTGTCACCGCCAGCACCCCCCTGATCACAATTCCTTTGGCAGGCGCGACCTTTACAGCCTATTCCGACGCTATTTATTTCAACTGGACAAACAAGACGTTCCCCATCAGTATGCATTACCACAATACCCGAGGCGACCTGAGCGATACGCACTCGGACGAAACAGTAAACATTAAAACAAACCTGAGCGTGGCCTTAAAACTCAGCATCTACCCTGATACCGGCGTCATACATTTTGAGCAGGAAGACGTGGCCGACGAGCAAATCGAAATTGATATGCCAAAGGATCACTACGCACAGAACTTTAATCGTTATGTGGATGATTTGCGTAACGTCATCAAAGACAATCTTTTCGAGTTCACCAAAAACCTGGCGCTCCCCGACATCAACACCCTCCTGTTACGGAACCTGCTATTCCCAGACCACAACCTGATGGTCCTGACAGACGCTTATGTTCCCGGAGATCTGACGGTCTTCGGCAACGTCACGCCCTCCCTGACCAGTTTCGTCATAGAGCCCGAGCACGTCGTCCTGAAGCCGGAGGGCAACGCAACATTCAGAGTAGAACCGGCCGCCACAGTGACCTGGAGCGTGAAAGGCTTGCCGGGAGACAATCGTTCCGTCGGCACCATCAACAATCAGGGCGTCTATATCGCTCCCACCACGGCGCAGCTTGAAGGCCGAAAGCCTCATCAGGTGATCATTACTGCGGCCGGTACGACATCACGAGGTATCGCGGCCTCCTCTTCGACCCTGGTCTCGATTGTCCCCCAGACCATTACCCTGAACCCGGTCTTTTCAGTAGTCAAACCTGAAGGCAGCATCCAGTTCACCGCCGCAATAGCGGATGACAGACCGTTGCAATGGACCATGAGAGCGCCAGGTCAAGGCGGCAAGCTTGTACCTGCAACGGGCCTGAGTACGACCTATACGGCCGCACCGCTACAGGTTTCAGGCATGTTCACCCTGGATGTGATTGAGGTAACTGACACTTTGGGCAACCTGGGCGAGGCTTACATACTGGTCATCAACAGAGAGCTCGGCGGGCAGGTAGACGTGGATTTTGCCCAGGCTGCGAGTGGCAAGGCACAACTGAGCTTCCTGAAACAATACGGTGCCGATCTTACCCCTGTTCCGCCAGAGAAACTGACATGGACATTGCTGGCAGGTACAGGCTCCGTGGATGCCTCAGGCCTCTATACCGAACCGCAATATCAGGTCACGGGATTTGCCTTGATTACCTGCGCATTTGCTCGCGAACCCGACTTCGAAGGCGCGCCCATACCCGTCGACTATGGATACACCGCAATAGCACTCCCCTTGCCGCAATATTCCGGCAAGGCAATGAAATACCCATAAACAAGGGAACTTGAAAGGCCACTGGCATTTCTGCCAGTAGACAACTTTCACAAGACCGTAGAGATTCTTTACCGCACAGCGAAGTTTGCACGAACTTATAACAGGCGTCGTTTTGTACGACGACAGCAGTCTTTAGTCATTAAATGCATAACCTCCCCGGAAGGCGACACTCTTTATTACATGGAAACCATCATGACTCTTCCAGACGACACACACATAAAGGCTGTAGGCGGTAAATCACGAGACGCTCTGTTGACCTGGCTACAGCAAAACCCCAAGACCCAGGGCTGGGACGCCATTGTGGTTTATAACCGTGGGCGGGCCAATGCGTTACTGTTGCAACAATATATAAAAAAACTGACCTCCGAAAACTACATGTCTCCCATCGACGGGCATATCGAGGGAGAGGAAGGCTCAAAACTTAACTTCTTCGGCATTCAGTTAGGCCTGCCCAGGATTTCTTTCGAAAATGCCGATATCGAGCACTCCAAAGCCAAGATTACTCAACCCATTACCGCAGGACTGGCCATTCTGAAAAGCGAACCGGTCGGCGGTTACAAAGGCATTCATTCCATCATGCGGCCCAATGGAGCCGCAGGGCCAACGTTATGGATGGATGTGGACCTGATCAATGCACCCGGCAACGTAACAGATGCCGGAGTCGTACAGATTGATCTCTCAAAAATGACCGCATTCGATACCGACCTCTTCTCGGACCAGGTAAGCATCATCAATGCAAAAAACTTCTTCCTTGAACGCTTCAAGGAAAAACCGGAGCTGCAGGTTTATACCCTGGGTGCCCTCAACACAAGCATGGACACCACACTCACCCCGAAAAATTTTATCATACGTACCCAGGCGGCACCTGGGGCCAAAAACCGGGCAGCACCCAACTACAGCGACGGCGCCGTAGTGTTGCTGGTGACATTGAAAGGCGGGACTGACGGTGGCGCCCCTACCGAAAACAGCGACTTCGAGTATCTGATTCCCAATGATGAAAACGGAACCAAGTACTCGAGTGCTGTACTGCTTTCAAATAGAGTCCTGTTCAGCAAGCTGATTCTGCCAGTGCTCAATCAACACCCCAATATGACTTACGAACTGAAATCACCCACGGATGAAGATGGCAAAGCTTTACACTTATATGCACAAGCCTTGAAAGAAAACTATGTAAAACCGGCGGGCACAGTATTTACAAGCTCCTCTGACGGACACCATAGCACCTTGAGATTACTGGAAGACGCTGTCATTAAAGTCACGGAGGAAGCCCCCTACTCCGGTGTAGTATTAAAGGCCCAGAATAACACTCTTCACGTAGAGTGGAATGCCCATAACACAAGCGATTGGAACCAGAAAGTTGATGTCAATAACGGCAACGATACGGATGTCAACGGCCAGTTTGAATTCAATCTATATACCAAGACAGACATGACACCTGAAGTAGATCCGATTACCAGCGCCATCCAGTTTTCGACGACCGTAAGTGCTGAAACCGGGAGCAGTATAGGCGACTATGATTGGCTGAATTTTTTCGGTTTCGATCATCGAGCCGTATTTTTTAGAACATGGTACGAAAAGCTGAACGAGCATTTCTTCAACCATATTGCCAACATCAAGATCCCCGACATCGACACATTCCTGTTACGAAATCTCCTGTTTCCCGACAGTAACTCAATGGTCCTGACAGACGCTCATGTACCCGGAGATCTGGCCATTTTCGGCAATGTCGACCCTTCCCTGACCAGCTTCGTGATAGAACCCGAACAAGTCATTCTGAATCCGGGCAGCACCAAGACATTCAGCGTCGCACCGGCAGCTACCGTGACCTGGAGCGTGCAAGGTTTACCAGGGGACACCAGCCCCTTCGGCTCGATCACCAATGAGGGCGTCTATACCGCACCTACAGTGGCGGAACTTCAAGGCAGCGACTCCCAGCAGGCAATCATTACCGCGACAGGCACAACAGCACGAGGTATTGCGGCCTCGTCTTCAACCCTTGTCTCCATTGTCAGCCAGACCATTTCCCTGAATCCGATCTTCTCGGTAACCAAATCCAATGGCGAACTGAGCTTTACCGCTGGAACTCTTGATGACAGGCCACTGAAATGGGCCATGAAGAACCCGGCCCAAGGTGGTCAGTTGAACCCCACTACGGGCAAGAGCACAACCTATAAAGCCTCTGCCGACAACTCGACAGATATGTTCATCCAGGATGTGATTCAAGTGACTGACGATCAGGGCAACATAGGCCAGGCCGAAGTACTGGTGATCAACAAGGTACTGGGCGGACAGGTAGAAGTTGATCTGGCCCAGGCGGCGCAAGGCAAAGCCCAATTGAACTTCATGAAACAATACGACAGCGGGCCTATACCCGTTCCGCACAACAAACTGGTCTGGGCATTGCTGGGGGGCACAGGCTCGGTGAATGAACTGGGTGTCTACACCGAACCACAGGAAAAACTGCCGGGGTTCGCCATCATTACCTGCACATTTGCTCGCGAGCCGGAATTTGAAGGCGCTCCCATACCCATCGATTACGGATACACCGTCATACCACTGCCCTTGTCGCAGTACCCGGATATAGGCAGGGCATACCAGTAAATCAGGAAGCGTGAATGGCCACCGCACTTGGTGGTGGCCGGGGACAAGGAGTCAATCGAGGTGTGACATGGCAAATTCACTGAACTCACTTTTACAGGCACTCAAAGGCCGAACCAATACCCTGGGCTGGGGGGCAATCGTGTCCTTCAACCGTACCAAGGCCAATCACCTTCTGGCGCAACAACATATTGCGCGGTTCAGTACAGACAGCTTCCTGCCCGCGATCCGCGGAACGGTGCAACTGGAAGGGCCTGAAACCCTGGAACTGAGCGGGATCATTCTGAGTGCTCCACGCCTCTCGTTTGAAAATGCATCACTGAAAGACTCCAGGGCACGCCTGAATATGGATATCGTTGGCGGCACGGTCACTCATTACAGCAATGCCCCTGGCTCTCCGACGCGAGCGCTCTCCAGTTTCAATATTTCCGAACAGCATGGTTACCGCTTGAACGCCGATATTGAACTGAGAAAAGTGGTGGGAGGCATCAACAAGAACTCTCAAGTCATTCTGGATATCTCGAAAGCCACAGAATTCACGACCAATCTCGTTGAGCTGGGCGTCAGCCCGACGCTGATAGGCGGCTTTTTCAAGGCAAGGTTCGACTTGCTACCGGCAGAACAGCAAATCTATTCACTGGGTTTGCTGGACTTCAATGCCGATGACCTGTTGGCTCCCAAGGACTTTTATATCCTGACCCAGGCAGCGCCTGAGGGAAAAAATCTCAAGTCGGACAGTTATGGCGATGGCGCTGTAGTGTTGTTTGTTCGCACCAAGAACAACTTTCACGACGGAATATTACCGGTAGATGAGAGCACATTCCCTTATCTGATCCCCGATGACAAGGTGCCGGGCGAGGATCGCTCAAAGTACTCAGGTTCGTTATTGATCGCCCGCCAGGCGATCATGCACTGGTTTATAGCACCCTATATAAAAAACCTTGTAGGTCGCGGACTGAATCTGGATGTCGAGGATGAAAACGCCGATTATCAACTGAAAGCTGTCGCAGGTAGTTATTCCGTCGGCAAAATTGATGTAACGACGGAAAGCTGGCCACACACCTACCACTTCATCAAGGAAGACCTTTCATTCACGTTCATTAACAACCTGACGATCTACATAAGACCGGATTTCCGACTGGCACTCAAGTGGAGTGGCAACTCAATCGAAACCTTTCGCATCTGGAATGAGCAGGTGGGATGGTGGGACAGTGAATATGATACCGATGCTGAATTCACTTATAACCTGGACCTGATCTTTGATACGGTCCTGGATCCTGTTACCAACACTGTCCAGTTCGAGCGTTCGGATCAATCCGGTTCCTCTTACGAGCTTTCTATCCACAAGACCTCCATGGACCCTAAAAATCTTATCGAAAAAGCGGCCGACGTATTAGCGCAGACCATGGACGTCATGCTCAACCTGTTCAAAAAAATCGATATTCCTGAAATAAATTTCTTCGGCATCAGCCATCTGCTGTTCCCGGAACACAATGCCCTGATCCTGAAAGAAGCCCACTTGCCCGGCGACCTGGCCATGTTCGGGGAAGTCGACCCGGCCCTGACTTCGTTCAGCCTCAAGCCGCTTTACACGACGGTAAAAACCGGTGACAACCTGCAGTTTGAAATTATCGAACTGCTCTATCGCGCACGGGCTGCCAATATCACCTGGAGTGTTCGCGACATCGATGGCTCGCGCTCCCAGGGAGTCATCAATACAGGAGGCTTGTACACCGCGCCTTCGGTCGGGCAACTTGAAGACAAGACCACCCGTAACGTGGTCACCGCCACTTACACCGATCCCGAGACAGAGGCAATGCGCACAGCTTCGGCACTGGTGGTGGTCGTCGCCAGTTCCATGGCAATGACCCCTGCCCTGCATGCCATAGACCTGCGCTCCCCTCGTGCTGTCACGTTCAAGGTCTCGACCCTCAGCGGCAACCCGGTAACCTGGGCTCCCCTGCCCCCCGAGCAAGGAACGCTTTCGGCCAACGGCCATCAAGCGACCTATACGCCCCCAACCACCCTGCCCTCAGGCAAGTTTCTACCGGTAACCCTTGAGGCAATTGATTCCGGCACCCAGGCCAGGTGCCCGGGTACCGTGCTGCTGATCAATGGCGTACTGCCCATGGATGTCAGACCCGCCTTTCATCCGGGGCTTGCGCCATCCGCCTCTTTACATATGTCCCTGCCAGGGCAGAAGGATGAGGCCAGCAGTGTGCAATGGAGCGTGGCCACTGGTAATGGCAGCATCGATGCAATGGGCAACTTCAAGGCACCGGATGTGATCACCCAGCCTTATACGGTCATTCAGGGCAGCTATTTCGATGGCGTGGGCACCCAATCAGGTTATGGGGTCATTCATTTATCCGAAATCGCTCCGCGAGCGAAATGGGTGCGCCTTGAAGACTTCACCATCAAGGCACAATCCGGGTCGGTAAAACTGTTTGCCAATGGCCTGGAACAAGTCAAGGTCCGGGTGGCAGTCAAGCCGTTCGACGAGCAGGACATAGAAGTGCCTCTTACGCCCTCCGAACTGAATAGCATGCGGCTGATCGTTGCTGACACACTCAATGAACTGCCTTATATCGGTGAAAAAGGTATACCCGCCGATGCGCCCGAGGGAAAACAATGGGGCGTCAATGAGTCCAGAAACGCTTATCTGTATTATCCCCCTGACCCCTCCCGAACCAGTGAACCACAGGCTCTGGATGGCAGTGGCAAATCTCTGTATATCCAGACACGCAGCCCGCTACCATTAAAAATAGCCGTTGCCTTGACCCGCGCCGATCAGGCCGAATTCAATTCGACTGAACAGGATGGCTCCGAAGAAAAACACAACATCATAGAAATCACACCAAGAACCGTGCCCAGCTATGCCATAGAGAGTTATGAGTTTGAGCACGTCCGGGTGGTGGGCGAAGCAGACAATGATTACAACCTCAACACCATTGATTACTACTACCTGAGGTTCAAACAGTCCGTCCAGAATATAAAGTTCGTCACCGTCGAGTTTGACAGCACCGCCAGTATGGTTCAGTGGGAAAGCCGTCAATATGCGGAGCTCATGGGCAGTTACACCGGCTACGCACTGCCCGGCAGTAGAACACTCTTGTTTGAACCATTATTGATGCAGACCATTGAACCTGAGTTACGCCCAAGCCTTGATGTCATTCCCGGCAAGGAAGCGCCTCTGGGGGCCGTCTTGATCAGCCTGCATCGGCGTTCAGACTTTGCGTTCAACAATAACAGTGACTTTGACCAGCCGATGAAACTGAAGCTGATTGATGAGTACGGGAACCTGCACAAACTTACCGTGCGATTCAAGTCCCCGAGCGACCGTAATGAACTGATGATCATTGCAACCAATTGATCGCGCGCTCCTGCCCTGTCGGGAGCGCCGAAAAAACAACATCAATTAACGGAGTAAGCATTCTCTATACCCTGCTTGCTCCTGGGTGAACACTGTCAGATCAGTCGTTGACCGGCCTGTCTAACAGCAGACAACCACCAGGGTCACGAAGAGTTCTGCTGACCTGCTACAGCAACAAGGAGTCATCGAGGTGTGATATGGCAAATTCACTGAACTCACTTTTACAGATACTTAAAGGCAGAACCAATACCCGAGGCTGGGGAGCGATTGTGTCTTTCAACCGTACCAAGGCCAACCATCTTCTGGCACAACAGCATATCGCGCGGTTCAGTACAGACAGCTTCCTGCCCGCGATCCGCGGCACTGTGCAACTGGAAGGGCCTGAAACCCTGGAACTGAGCGGGATCATTCTGAGTGCCCCGCGCCTCTCGTTTGAAAATGCATCACTGAGGGACTCCAGGGCACGCCTGAATATGGATATCGTTGGCGGCACGGTCACTCATTACAGCAATGCCCCCGGTTCTCCTGCGCGAGCGCTCTCCAGTTTCAATATTTCCGAACAGCATGGTTACCGCTTGAACGCCGATATTGAACTGAGAAAAGTGGTAGGAGGCATCAACAAGAGCTCTCAAGTCATTCTGGATATTTCAAAGGCCACAGAGTTCACGGCCAACCTGATTGATCTGGGCGTCAGCCCGACGCTGATAGGCAATTTCTTCAAGGCCAGATTCGATGAGTTACCGACGGAACAGCAAACCTATTCACTGGGGTTGCTGGACTTCAATGCGGATGACCTGTTGGCCCCCAAGGACTTTTATATCCTGACTCAGGCAGCCCCTGAAGGAAAGAATCTCAAGTCGGACAGTTATGGTGATGGTGCCGTGGTGTTGTTTGTTCGCACCAAGAACAATTTTTACGATGGCACGTTGCCGACAAACGAGAGCGAGTTTCCTTACCTGATTCCCGATGACAAGGTGACGGGCGAGGAGCGCTCGAAGTATTCCGGCTCGTTGCTCATTTCCCGCCAGGCTATCATGCACTGGTTCATTGCTCCCTACATGAAAAGCCACATTGAACGCGGGCTGAACTTTGAGGTAAAAGAAGATACCGGGTCAACAGGTGACTATCGACTGATTGCGATTGCTGGAGAGTTTGAAGTAGAACCCATCGACATCCAGTACGATCATGGCAGAGAAAACTTCCACTTCATAAGAAACGATCTGCATATCCCCTTCTCACAAAAGCTATCCATTTTCGTCAGACCTGACTTTCGCCTTGCACTGGAATGGAATGGAACCAGCACTGAAGTATTCCACTATTGGGATGATATCGCCGGATGGTGGGACGAACACAAGGATGTCAATGTCACCCTTGAACATACGCTTTCGATTATCTTTGACAACCAACTGAATGCCGTTGAAAACACCCTGAACTTTGTACAGTCACCGACTTCCAGCCAGAGCGTAAATATCAGCATCGAGGGTGAAGAAGCTCTTTATCAACCCCTGATGGAGAAAGCAAGACAAGCCCTGGTTAAAATCTTGACGCAAATACTGGATACCTTCAAAACCATAGACATCCCTGAAATAAATTTCTTCGGCATCAACCACCTGCTGTTCCCGGAACACAATGCCCTGATCCTGAAAGAAGCCTACTTGCCCGGCGACCTGGCCATGTTCGGGGAAATCGACCCGACCCTGACTTCGTTCAGCCTCAAGCCGCTTTACACGACGATCAAAACCGGTGACAACCTGCAGTTTGAAATTATCGAACTGCTCTATCGCGCACGGGCTGCCAATATCACCTGGAGTGTTCGCGACATCGATGGCTCGCGCTCCCAGGGAGTCATCAATACAGGAGGCTTGTACACCGCGCCTTCGGTCGGGCAACTTGAAGACAAGACCACCCGTAACGTGGTTACCGCCACTTACACCGATCCCGAGACAGAGGCAACGCGCACGGCTTCGGCACTGGTGGTGGTCGTCGCCAGCTCCATGGCAATGACCCCTGCCCTGCATGCCATAGACCTGCGCTCCCCTCGTGCTGTCACGTTCAAGGTCTCGACCCTCAGCGGCAACCCGGTGACCTGGGCTCCCCTGCCCCCCGAGCAAGGAACGCTTTCGGCCAACGGCCATCAAGCGACCTATACGCCCCCAACCACCTTGCCCTCAGGCAAGTTTCTACCGGTAACCCTTGAGGCAATTGATTCCGGCACTCAGGCCAGGTGCCCGGGTACCGTGCTGCTGATCAATGGCGTACTGCCCATGGATGTCAGACCCGCCTTTCATCCGGGGCTTGCGCCATCCGCCTCTTTACATATGTCCCTGCCCGGGCAGAAGGATGAGGCCAGCAGTGTGCAATGGAGCGTGGCCACTGGTAATGGCAGCATCGATGCACTGGGCAACTTCAAGGCACCGGATGTGATCACCCAGCCTTATACGGTCATTCAGGGCAGCTATTTCGATGGCGTGGGCACCCAATCAGGTTATGGGGTCATTCATTTATCCGAAATCGCTCCGCGAGCGAA
>NZ_JAUQOO010000042.1:0-12579 GCF_030580745.1 Pseudomonas serbiensis | reverse complement strand
CGCGACCCCCGCCCCCCCGCCCCCCGGGCCGGGGCCGCCCCCCCGTACTAGGCGCGCGGGGCCGGGGGGGGGGGGGGCCCCCCCGCCCCCCCCCCCCCCCCCCCCCCCCCCCCCCCCCCCCCCCCCACGAGGCCAGTGAAACCGACATATCGATGTCGTCTGGCCCGGTGAAAACAGGCGTGTTACGCCGGGTCCAGGTTGTACTTCTTGAGCAACTGGCTGTATTCGTCGCTCTGTTTGTAGGCCTCGACCGCACTGCGCAGTTTTTCCAGCAGTTCGGTGTTGCCTTTCTTCACGTAGATGCCAAGGGTCTGCGCGTACAGCGACTTCTGCGAACTGATGACGATGCGGCCACGGGCCTTGTCGATGATCATCTGTGCGGCGGCGGAGATTTCCAGGTGGGCCTGGATGTTGCCGGACATCAGCGCCTGGGACGCTTCAGCGGTGGTCGGGAATTCGCTGATCGCAATCTCGCCCTTGTTCTGCTTGGCGCAGTAATCGCTGGATACCGCCTTGAGCTGGTTGATCCAGTTGGTGCCCTGTTGCAGGCCGACTTTCAGGCCGCACAAGTCCTCAGGCTGCTGCGGTTTGGCGGTGCTGTCGCTGCGCACCATGATCGCTGCGCCGACCTTCGCGTAAGGGATGGCTTCCGCCTGCTTGGTGCGCTCCTCGGTGATGTACATGCCCGAAATGATGGTGTCGAAGCGGTTGGCATTCAGGCCCAGGATCAGGTTCGGAAAGCGCGTGTCGACGAATTCGACTTTCAGGCCACCGATCTGTTTTGCCAGCGCGGCGGACACTTCCGGGTCAAAGCCTACGACCTTGTCGCCGTCATAGGACTCGAACGGCGGATAGGAGATTTCCATACCGACCTTGAGCGTGCCGGGCGTTGCAGTCGGTGCCGCCTGGGCGCTGCCCGCGAACAACAAGGACAGGCCAAGCACAGAAGTGGCAAGGCGCGAAAGCGTGGTGTTTTGCATAGTCGTCATTCCAGGTTGAGGGAAAAGGCAGATCACAAAGTCACGCTCTGGTTTTTCAGGTGCCCGAAGCTTGAAGGCTTTCTGGCGCGTTCCGGCAAGGCAATCTGCCCGCTAGCCACGCGCTGGCGAAGGTATTGATACGTCTGCAAGGCCTGGGCCCACATGTGCTCGCCAATGGCGATGGGCTCATAACTCTGCTCACCGGCCGCGAACTGCGGCAGCGGTTTGATAAGGGTGTGGTAGTCGCAGGCATAGAACAGCGGGAACGAATAACGCTCCTGCCTGACCTTGCGCACGCGATGCGCGGTGGCGACAAAAGCACCGGCGGTCATCACTTCCAGCATGTCGCCAATGTTCACCACAAAGGCATCGCCCAAGGGTGGTGCGTCGATCCACTCGCCCTGCTCGTTCATCACCTCCAGGCCCGGCTGGTCGGCCTTGAGGATGGTGAAGCATTCATAGTCGGTGTGAGCACCAATGCCGGGAGCGTCCTGCGCTTCGCCGTCGTAGGGGTAATGGATCAGGCGCAGCTTCGAGGGCGGGAAACAGGCCATGTCATCGAAGGAGTGTTCATCCAGCCCAAGGGCCAGGGCAAAGCCGCGAAACAACTGATGCCCCAACGCGAACACCGCTTTGTAGTAAGCCTGCACCGCCGCCTGAAAACCCGGCAGGCTAGGCCAGTCATTGGGGCCAAGCAGCGGCGTGCCGGCGAGCACCAGCGGGTTGTCGGCGGGCACTTCAAAACCGATATCGAAGGCTTCCTTGTGATCCGGCTTACCGGTGCCATATACCTCTTCGCCTTCGGGCACGAACCCCTTGTGGGTCTGGGAAGCACCGATGTAATGACGCATCTTGGCATCCAGCGGCTGGGCGAAATACTGCTCGGCGGCACGGTGCAGGTTGTCGATCAACTCTGGCGCGATGCCATGGCCGGTGATGTAGAGAAACCCGACATGCCGGGCCGCATCGCCAAGTGCCTGAGCCACAGTCTGGCGGTCTTCCAGACGCTCGCTGAACAGGCCGTGGATATCGACCACGGGAATCCGGGTGAAGGCTGAACGTTCACTCATGGCTGCAAGTTCTCTGGACGTTTGGAGAAGGCATTGAAATGCTCGCGTTCGGTGCGGCCCATCCAGGCATTGAGGCTCCACAGATCGGCCACCGGCACATCGGTGAAAGGCAAATGATGCAGATAACCATCGGGGCCGAACTCGGGCGTCAAGGTGGTCCCGGTAAAACCACGGGCCAGTTGCGAACGCCAGATCGCTTCCCAATGCTGCTGATGAAACGCCAGCGCCGCAGCGTATTCAGGAGCCGCCGGGTGCGGCACCTGAGGGCCCTGGTCGTAACCCACCCGCGCCTGAATGTGATGAACGCGCTCGACGAAGGCCCCGAGATCGTCAGCCGGGTCGTCCAGCAGCCGCTCGCACGTCACCACCCAATGGCTGATATCGCTGGTGAAACGCAGGTCCGGTACTTGCTCGATCAGTTGCAGGGTCAGCCACGGATTGAACAGAGAACGCGCCCGATGCGTCTCGAAACTGCAAATCAGGCCGCTGCGCGATGCAATCTCCAGCGCCTCACCAAAAAAATCCACCTGCCGGGCCAGCGGCCAGCGGTCATTGCCAGCCAGCACATTCACAAAGCGCGGCTCAAGCTCAGCGGCCAGTTGCAACTTGTGCCTGAAATCGGCCAGATGCTCAGCCGGTGTGGCTGACTGCAACGGCAACACCGGCGTGGAAGTGAACAGCGTCGCGATATACGGCACCCGGTTGTCACGCAGGAAAGCCGCGAACGCTGCACGCTCGGTCTGCTGCTCGGGAATACGCGCCTCAAAGCCATCGAAACCCGCTGCATGGGCTTCATCCAGCGCCTGCTGCCACGTGTCGCGATAACCCCACAGCGTGCGAAAGACTTCCAGTTTCATGGGCAAGCCTCCCCACCTGTGGCGGATCGGGCAACGTTGCTCATGGCCTTGCGGCCCAGCATCGGATGGGCACCCTTGGGGCCATACACCGAAGCCGGCTCAGGAAAAGTGCGCAGCAATGTCAGGTACAGCAACGCCGCCAGGCCTAGCGTGATCGGCAGGCTGACATCGATACCGCCCGCCCATTCACCCAGCGGCCCCACAAACTGGCCCGGCACGTTGACGAAGCACAGCCCAACCACCGCGCTGGGAATCCACGCTCCCAGACCACGCCAGTTCCAGCCATGGTTAAACCAGTAACGTCCACCGCGCTGACCACGGGTAAACACTTGTAAATCATCGGCGTGATAAAAGCCGCGACGTGCGACCAGACCGAGAATCATCACCACCATCCACGGGCTGGTGCAGGTAATGATCAGCACCGCAAAGGTCGACACGCTCTGGACCAGATTGAAGGTGAAGCGGCCGATGAAGATAAAGGCGATGGCGGCAAGCCCGATCAGCAGCGTGGCTCCGGCACGACTGAGCAAGCGCGGGAACATGCTCGACATGTCCAGCCCGGTGCCATACAGCGCCGTGGTACCGGTCGACAACCCGCCGATGACTGCAATCAGACACACCGGCAGAAAGAACCAGCCTGGCGAAATGGCCAGCAGACCGCCGACATAATTGTTCGCCTCAATGTACTGCGGAGCCTGGGTCGCCACCAACGTTGCGGTACACAGCCCGAACAGAAACGGAATCAGCGTACAGGCCTGTGCCACAAGCACTGCCAGCATGATTCGCACCCTGGAAGTATCGCGCGGGATATAGCGCGACCAGTCACCGAGAAAAGCCCCGAACGAGACCGGGTTACTCATCGCCAGCAGCGCTGCCCCTATGAACGCCGCCCAGAAACCCGGCTGAGCCAGGCTGACACTGCCGGCATACCCCGCATCAAACGGCCCGGCAAAGGCCAGAATGCCCAACAGAAACAAAAGACTCGACGCCCAAACCGCAACCTTGTTGACCCACAGCATGAAGCGAAAACCAAAGATGCACACGATCAATACCAGAACCGCGAACAACCCGTAGGCCAGCCCCAGGCTCAGATCGTTTTCCGGCAAGCCCACCAACCGCCGTGCGCCGCCCACCAGCGCATCACCGGAACTCCATACCGACAGGGAAAAGAACGCCACGGCAGTGAGCAACGACAGAAACGAGCCGATGATCCGCCCATGTACACCGAAATGCGCGCCGGATGACACCGCATTGTTGGTGCCATTGATCGCACCGAACACACCCATCGGTGCCAATATCAACGCCCCGACCAGCACACCCAGCACAATCGCCCAGACCCCTGCCTGAAACGACAACCCGAACAACACCGGAAAACTGCCCAGCACAGCGGTAGCAAAGGTATTCGCACCACCGAAAATCAGGCGAAACAGATCGATAGGGGAAGCATGGCGTTGGCTGTCGGGTATTTGCTCGACACCAAAGGTTTCTATGCGGGTTTCAATTCGCGTCGAATGGTTCATGTGCTGCTCCAGCGCCTGTCACGGTTGTTGTAAGGCCAGCGCAGGCACGCTGACCCTTTATCGCTCTACTGGGTAATGCCGATCAGTCAAGGTACACACAAACTTGTGGGAGGCAGCTTGCTGGCGAAAAAGGCCTGAAAACCAGCAGATATGCTGCGTCTGTACGTGAAGTCGCCAGCAAGCTGCCTCCCACAAAGTAATTCATGACCTTCACTGATCAGCATTACTTCCAGGGGGCTTTACCTACGCACCACACCCGGCAACACACACAGCATTTCGTACAACAGGTTGGCGCCCAGCAACGAGGTATTGCCGGTGGTGTCATAAGGCGGCGACACCTCCACCAGATCGCAGCCAATCAAGTCCAGCCCCTGACACCCGCGAATGATCTCCAGCGCCTGAATCGTGGTCAGCCCGCCGACTTCCGGCGTGCCGGTGCCGGGCGCCCAGGCCGGGTCGATGCCGTCAATATCGAACGACAGATACACCGGCCCGCCACCCACCTTCTCCCGCACCTCGGCCATCAGCGGCGTCAGCGACTGATGCCAGCACTCCTCGGCCTGCACCACACGAAAACCCTGCTTGCGGCTCCAGTTGAAATCCTCGGCGGTGTAACCCTGAGCGCGCAGGCCGATCTGCACCACGCGGTCGCTGTCCAGCAAGCCTTCTTCCTGAGCGCGGCGGAACGTAGTGCCGTGGGCGATCTTCTCGCCGAACATGTGATCGTTGACGTCGGCATGGGCATCGATATGCACCAGCCCGACCTTGCCGTGCTTCTTGTGAATGGCACGCAGGATCGGCAGCGTCAGGGTGTGGTCGCCGCCCAGGGTCAGCGGGACAATGCCATGGCCGAGAATCCGGTCGTAGGCCTCCTCGATGATCCGCACCGCATCGAGCAGGTTGAAAGTATTGATCGCCACGTCGCCAATGTCCGCCACGTTCAAGGAGTCGAACGGCGCCGCGCCTGTGGCCATGTTGTAAGGACGGATCATCACCGACTCGGCCCGAATCTCCCGCGGCCCGAAACGAGTACCGGAACGCAACGACGTCCCGATATCCAGCGGAATACCCACAAACGCGGCATCCAGACGCTCAAGTTCTTCGGGGGCCTGCACATGAGGCAAGCGCATCATCGTGGCGATACCACCGAAACGGGGCATCTCATTGCCGCCCAGGGGCTGGTGGAAAGTCTTGTCCACGGGAGGCCTCACCTTGTTCTCATTGAAAGTGAGGCCATTCTGGAGAGCCGCGATAACCAGACACATCGCTGCCAGCAAATAATTACTTCAGAGATTTCTAAACTATCGCCAGATACACTGCCACCTCGTACCAGCCCGACCAATCCCTGTGGGAAGCAGCTTGCTGGCGACAGCCATATTCACAGGAGCGCCCATGTCCTCAGCCCTGCCCGACCTCAAACTGCTGCGCATCTTCGCCAGCGTGGTACGCCATCAGGGCTTTGCCGCCGCACAACAGGAACTCAACCTCTCCACCTCCGCCATCAGCACCTACATGAGCCAGCTCGAAACCCAGCTTGGCCTTGTGCTCTGCCACCGAGGCCGCGGCGGCTTCAGCCTCACCAGCAAAGGCGAACTCTTCCATCAGGAAACCCTGCGCCTGCTGGCTGAACTCGAAGGCTTCGAGCGCTACAGCGCCGCCCTCAAAGGCGAACTGCGCGGCACCCTCAACCTCGGCGTGCTCGACACCACCGTCAGCGACCCGGCCCTGCCACTGGCCGACGTCATCGGCGCCTACAGCAAAGAACACCCCGCCGTACACCTGCACCTCTCGGTACTCAGCCCCGCGCAACTGCAACTGGGCTTACAGGAAAACCGCATCGACCTCGCCATCGGCGCCTTCTCCATCCGCATGAACGGCCTCATGTACCAAGGCCTGTACCGCGAACAGCACTGGCTGTATTGCAGCGACCGCCACGAACTCTTCGACCAGCGCCGCATCCCCGCCGAAGTCATCACCCAACAACGCATGGTCGGCCGCGGCTACTGGAGCCAGGCCGAACTCGCCCGCCACGGCTTCAAGCACAGCGCCGCGACGGTCGAATCCATGGAAGCGCAACTGATACTCGTACTGTCCGGGGCCTACATCGGCTACTTGCCGGAGCATTACGCGCAGTTCTGGGTGGATCAGAAGCGGCTGAAAGTGTTGCTGCCGACAACGTTCGGGTATCAGGCACCGTTTTCACTGGCGTTGAGACGCGGGAGATCGAAGGAGCCACTGATAAAGAGCTTTCGGGATCGGTTGAAAGGATGCTTCGAGGAATAGGTGTGAACAGTAGCCTTCACGCAGCACTTGAGAAGAAATGCGCCCCCGTGGGAGGGGGCTTGCCCGCGACAGCGCAAAGAAGCCATCCAAATAAATTCAATATCTTACGACCAAACCGTAGGAGCGCGCTTGCCCGCGAAAACTGAAGTTCAGTCAACGAATTCCTCGCTCAAAATAATGCAGTGGCAAGTACACCGGGGTTGATCTGCGCTCGATGCCAGTCAAACCGCAAGGCCCAGACCCGCTTCGTTTTCACAGAAGTTCTGATAAAGTCCCCCATTGCTAAAGTCTGCTGACATGGAGTCACACATGGCAAAGCTTCGGCGCTAGATGCCAAGATTTCACTGCACAAAATCAAAGGAAAGGCATGAAAATCAATAATGCCTTCCTTGATAAGTTGCAATTATTTTAAAAAATTTGACAAACGCTCATAACCCATTTTTTCAAATGGTGCCTCTAGTCTTTCAGATGCGACCTCAATATGATCTGGCATTTTCAAGTTTGACTTATTGAAAACAGTAAATATCATTTTAGGCCCAAAGCTATGCGTGCGTTCATTTTGCGAAATAATTGTGGAAGGCAAATTGAAAATTAGATCGTCTCGTGACGCATAGATCCGTGATATTTTTATATCCTTAATAACCGCATCCTCAACCGATGCAGGAGTCGAAGGATCCTGCATCAGCGACTTCGTCGCGGCTAGAGCGACCTCGCCCTTCCAAACCTCAGAGTACTCATAAATAAACTGCTCATAATCTGCTATCAACTTTTCATTTAAGCCACAAACAGCCTTATTGATTAAAGTGCCATTTTGTTCGCTGCGAATATTTCCGTATACGCAGTCAACAAGCAATTCATTATTATTTATTTTTAGCGTGACGTATGCCTCAAATTGAGTTCGAGACGCTAGATTTTCGTAGTGCAGCGCTTTCTTGCCGTTAAAGCTCACCAAGTCTCTAGTAATCTCTCCTTTTTCTCCTATAACTCCTTTGGCTATAGTGCTTCCACCCGACCAGCTAACTTTTAAGTCCTGAGTATTCTTTTTATCTACTTCATACACTTCATTGCCAGCGTTTTTTACTAACTCACTCGCATGGGCGCTTCCAAGAAAAACGCAGAGCATGAACAAAGCTATTTTGGTATTCATTGTTAATTTCTCTCTGGAGCTATTGATGTTGCTTTTAATATTTCTTCAAATTTTACAGCGTGACTTGCAATTAATGTATTCTGATCGGTTCCATTGATAACCTTTCGAGCGCCCACATAGTCTGTATGGTCATTGTAAATATATGTCCCAATTTTTGCACCACTGAAAACTCCTTCTTTCATACCCCAGATCATAATAGGGATTGAGTTTTTGAATTCAGCAGCCAGCTCAGGATTGGAAACAAAGTCGATGCCAAACTTTTCAGTAGCCTTCCTATAGTTCTTTTTCCAGGTCAAGTGAACCAAGCCTCGTCCACGATATTTAAAACCGTCACCTGGAACTGTGTTTTCAAAGCTGATGGCTGTTGCTCTTCTCGCTTCGGTATTTGCCAGGACTGGATCATATTTATTAAAATAAGATACCGGGCCGATCTCCGGGGCGGAGCTGAAAAATTCGACCTCAAGAAAGTCATATGCTTCATGTCTAGCAGTAGCAAACATATAGGCTAGTTCATACCTCGTCAAAACGATGCTCTCTTTTTCGATATACAGATTTATGTTATTTACAATCTCCGTGAGATTTTGTTTTGATTTCTCGGAGAATGCTGGAGTATTCTCCTGAAAAGTAGAGTGTTTCTCGCCATACATAGCAATGAAGCGCTCGAGATCAATATAAGAAGATTTGCGCAAGAAATTACTTACCATCTCAACCGGATGAAAATGCCAAACCAGACTCGACCCTATCGCCGCCTTCCCAGACAACTCATCCCAAAACACATACTTATCAATACGCTCTTTCTCATGCTTGAGCGTTTTCGGCGATGTCTCCAGCAGCGTATCAAGCTTGCTCCACTTCGCTGAACCGGACTTGTCCCTCCACTCCGTCGGATGACAAGCAATCAGCTTCGACCACTGATCTCTCGTATCCTTGTTTTTCAATGCTTCGGACAACTCGTCAGAGCTGACTTCTTTGTCATTGTTCTTATCGATCTTGGCGAACAAGTCCTTGAAGAATGGCGGCATATCATCGGGATCGAGAAACCCGTCAGCCGTGGGATTGGATTCTTCGACAATCTGGAAACCCAGCTTTTCCCAGTCATGCTGGGTGATCAGTTGCGCGCCTGTTTTTTTCACCAGGCCGGTAAGCGTCTGGTTGTCATCAACGACGCTGACTTCGTACCAGTCTTTGTCATCTTCTTTGATGACGGGTGCCTTGGCTAAATCGATTGCATGCTCTTTCTTGAGTGCAGGAGTCTCAGTGGCAGAGGCTTTTATCTTGAGCTTTGCGTCTTTTGCCAAATAAAGATATTGCTTGCCTGTCTTCAAGCCTGCGACGTTCTTGAGGAATTCCTTGACCTCTGCTTCGGCGGTGAAAATCTCGACGTGAACCTGATGCTTGCTGCTGACTCCGCCCTCTTCACCGGTGAGGTTTTCGGTCAGCCCCAGATAGCCAATGGGATCACCAGCCTTGATGCCTGTACTGGCCGTCTCAACCGAGTCAAAACTGCCAGGGGTCAAGGATGTCCACTCGACCACTTTGTAATCTGCCTCGTTTTCCACACATATCCAAAAGCTTGGCGGTATGGTCCCTGCACCAGCGACTTCGCCACTGACGTAGGTGCATTTCGCCATTCTGCGGAGTTTGCCCCCCACGTTGAGAGTCAGAACCTCTTTGCTCTCGAACTCTACGATACTGGTGGCGTTGAGTTGGATGCTGTACTTGTCTCCCGCTGGCTGGCCGTTTTGTGGATTCGCCGGATCCTTGTACAGATCAAGCTTGATGGCCGCAGTCGCTTTTACCTTACCCTGCCAATAGTTTGGGCGCAGACGCTCAACGAGCTTGTCTGCCGTCCAGATTTTGTCGCCACCGGAATTTTTGTAAGGCGCATCGTTTTTCTTGTAGGCGAACCAGATTTCGTCGCCTACGTTACGTGTCGTACTTGAGCCACTTTTTACCGACCCGACAAGAATCTTGCCCTTGGCGTATACCTCTATCCCTTCGCTGGCCTGATCAATAATCTCCAGCCTTGTCCCTTTCTTGATCAAGCCATAAGACTGGGCACCCTCTGCCCAGCGAGCCTTGTCGTAGGCCTTGTAATCACCAACGTTCATCGTAACGACTGGCTTTGGTGTTTCTTCCGGGGCTAGCGGGTAGCGAGCGTAAGGCAACAGGTGCATGTACAAACTGTAGAAGTTCAGCTTGTTCTGCTTGCCTTTATTCGGCCCTTCCTCCGGGTTTGGCGCTGATTTGTATTCGTGGCGCACCAGGCAGAAAGAGTTGGAATACTTCAGCTTCTTCTCGTTGTCACCGAAGGTCGATTCCAGGTAATCCTGGTTCAGGCGATAGGCGACAACCTCACCATCGGCCATGCAGCGTACGGGTTCGTTAAGCACGCACTGTGGAGCGCTTTTGTCTGAGATATGAATCCCGCCATGCCAGAACCTGTTGTTACCCAAGAGGTAATGGCCTGACGTTTCACCTTCCAGTGCCTTGTAGATTTCTTCCGCATCGGTGAACTGCTTACCGTCTGCTTTACGGAATGGGTAATGGAAATTCATCAACGGCGCTGGCCCGGCAGGCGCAGGAGTGGGAGGCGGCGCAGCAGCAGGCGCTGGAGTAGTTCCTGTCCTGAACTCTTCCTTAGCCCTAAGGAATTTCGTGGCAACGGGCCAATAATAACTGGGAGGTTTGGGACCGAATACTGCTTTGGCAGGTCCGGTACTCGTCTGCGCACCAAAAAAATACCCTGCATTTTTTGTGTAATCAAAGCTTTCAACAATACCCGTGTGAAATAAAGTCTTATTCCCTTTGAGAGATTTTACATTGATCCAAAGCGCAATATCTCCCGGCTTAACGTCCTGCGGTAATACTGCTGTGTAATAAGTAGAGTTACTCATTGCACTTGTATTTTCATAGGGGATATTGTAACCAGCACCTTTCAGCAACAGGTTAACCATATGGGAGCAATCAATTTGCTTTTTTCCATCTACGACAGTAAAACCATCACCGCCCATTTCGTAAATATAATCGCCACCGGTGTAGTTATCTTTTAAGTCAAGTGGTTCCGTCATTTATGCATCCTGCAAAAACTAATAGCAATTTCTAGCCGCTGTCATATCAGCAACTTGCGTTTTCAGTCGTTCCACATTCATGGCGGCTGTTTGATTACCTTTATCGGCAGCCAGACGGTAACAAGCCATTGCTCTAGGCACATCCTTGGTCGTCAGCTCACCGCGTTCAAAGGTGTATCCCAAATAATTGATCGCGTCGACAGAGCCCATGGACGCTGCTCGGATAAGCTCTTTTTCAGCCAGCTCCGGGTTCTGGCATGCGCCTTCGCCTGCGATGGTATTACCGTAGCAGTAGAACGTTGACAAACCCGAGGCACCATCAGCCAAAGTGGTCGCCGCAGCCTTTAAAAGCGCCTCAACCTTTGGGGTTTCCAACTGAGGTGCCATCCCCGAAAGGCTCAAACTGGCAGCCTCTAAACTGGCTTGCGGGTCACCCGAAGCAGCAGCACATATATAGTTTTCGAGTGCAGCCTCAAAGAACTCCCTCGAAAGCCGGTACTGCCCAAGACCGCCCAATCCAGCGTAAACCTCACCACGCTGGAAGCAATAGCTCTCAGCACGGCCCATTTCTGGCTTGCTTGATGCGGAAAGATATTTTTCATTGATGGACCAGTCTTCAAGACCTTCAAGCACCCAGCACGCCTGCCGAGAAAAGTTGAAGACCTTGATATTGCTATTACCGG
Organism: Pseudomonas serbiensis; assembly: GCF_030580745.1. NCBI lineage: Bacteria > Pseudomonadati > Pseudomonadota > Gammaproteobacteria > Pseudomonadales > Pseudomonadaceae > Pseudomonas > Pseudomonas serbiensis. The sequence goes on along the minus strand of NZ_JAUQOO010000042.1, from coordinate 968 downwards.
CGCGCTTATCAACGACTGTAATATGACTGTCGTCTACCTTCTGGATTTTAACGCCTTCCGTATTATCAGAAGCCAATGGAGCCATAAGGGGAAATGCAAGGTCTGCCTTCGTAACCCCGGTTGCCAGAGGCTCAAATTGATCTGATTGTGCGGCAGGTTTCAAGACTAAAGTCTTTACGGTCATCGCTGTAAAACGCTGCTGTGCATCAGGGGTAGCGGAAAACGCCGAGAGAAATCTGGTGAAGTCACCAGACGGGCAATCATTCGCATACGCGCTGCCACTAAACAGGCTCAGCCCTGAAGCCGCGAAAATTATCGTAGCGGCAACGTGGTTTTTCTTGGCAATACGGCTCATATCAATCACTCAGAAAACATAAAAAAGCTTCACCTGCCCCTGTCAGACGGCACACTCACCATCGCCTGCTCTATCAAATCCACACCTTGCCATTATCCACATAACATATTCAAACCGGGTCCCCAGCGTCCTCGGAATCGAGTTTCGGTTTATCCAGGCTGGCCAGAATATCATCCGCGTTGCTGTACCAGCGAAACATCCGCAACAAGCGCAACCGATGTATGACTGTCGAAGCAGGCACGGGAGGCGGTACAGCTTCGCTTTCAAAAAACTTCTGATAAAGTCGCCCATTGCTAAAGTCCGCTGACATGGAGTCACACATGGCAAAGCCTGCCGCACGTATAAGCGATCCGACCAGTTACCCAATGCCAGGGCATGGTGCCAAGGCAATTTCCTCTGGATCACCTGACGTATTCTTCGATGGACTCGCAGCAGCCCGCCAAGGCGATACTTGCACATGTGGCAGCGCCCTGGCTTTGGCTGTATTGTTGCCGCTGACCGAAAACTGACCCAGTAGAGGCTGTTCTGCCGACTGAAAACTGACCCAGGTGTTCAACTGCTTCTGCTCACTTTTTGAGCAGGAGAACACAGGGTGATCAGCATGGAAATGTTG
>NZ_JAUQOO010000041.1:0-15375 GCF_030580745.1 Pseudomonas serbiensis | reverse complement strand
CAGCAATCATTGGCTACATCTTTGATTTCTCGCGGAGTAACTTGCGTTGCTGATAATCTGTTGACTTCAGTCTTACACCACAAGCACCCACACGAATTGCTTGATTCAGTTGTTAAAGAGCGGTGGGTTGAGCCTTTCGTCTCAACCGAGGCGCGCATTCTACAGCGTCCTCTGCATCTGTCAAGCGGTTATTTCAACAAGTTTTCAAAGTTTCCTTTGCAACTTCAACCACTTGCGCTTCGATCAACTTCGCGTTGCTCGTTAGCGGGAGGCGAACTATACAGCACTTGAGAAAGCTGTCAAACCCCTTATCTCAACTTTTTTACATCAATCTGAAAGCCCGCTTCCGATGCTTATATAAAGAAAGCCGCCACGCCTCCGGAGACAACCCAGATCGGGATCACTTCTGGTGAACAGCTTCCATCGCCTTCTTCGCCATATCCGCAGCCGAGCGACATATATGCACTCTCTGCGCCCACTCGCTCTGAGCACACTCATTGGAGTCGAGAGCTGCCCGACAAGCTTGCGACATCGTCCGGCGCAGGTTATCCGGGTTGCAGTCAGACTGATAACTGCCTTGAGATGCCGCGGATCGCTCTCTGGTACCTCCAGGTTGTGACATGACGAAGAAGCCAGCACTCAGCATGCAGAAGAAAGCACCAAGAAACACACCGCCAAACATCATTTTCCTGGCTCTGAACATCCGTGTCAGGGCGGCATAGGGCCTGGGATAGCGATAAGGGGCGAACGCTATCCATATCAGAGTCACGGAACAATGAAGCGCCAACCCAAGCCCGCCGCCTTTCCACCCCATCACCCCGCCCATGACAGCAAGCGGCAGTGCGTGCTGCACCACCTTGGCGTTCGCGGTCGGCCCGCTGATGACATCAGGCAGAAGACGAAGGCTCAGCCATTCATCCAGTGTCGCAACAACCTCGCAGAGCGGACGCCATATATACATGTACGCCATAAGGCCAGGAACCATCAGCAAGGGATACAGAATCAGAAACCACAGATCCTGATCCGGCTGGAAATACAGCGAAAGGCCGAACAGCAAAACTACAGGCAAGGCCGCAAGCCCCAGCCAGCGTCTGGCCTCAGGAGAAAAAGGCTCATGCGCCCGCTTCCAGCATTCAAGGTCGGCATCGGGAAAGGCTTCTAGAACACCGGGATATCGCAGCGTCATTTGCTCGACAAGCCGTTTGCAGATAACACGTACATTGTCATCTTCAGCCCTGGCCATTCGCCTGCGCTCAACAGGACTATAAGCACCCAGCAATAAATGCACGGCACGCCCCTCGGCACTGAACGGCTTTTTACTGAGCAGACGCTGCAGATGTCGGACAAAATCATCCTTTTCAACGCGATCAAGCAAGCGCTGCCAGATAAAGGCAGGCTCCGGGTGCAGGTCTTGCTTCGCATCCCAGCCAAACAGGGAACAAACCTGCTCGAACAAGGCAGAGTTCCAGCCGGTTGTGTTGTGCAGCAGGATCATGACCCAACGCTGCAAATGCTCACTGCGCTCCAGCGACGCCAGCCAGGGCTGTTGACGCAACGCCTGCAACTCATCAATGAAGGCCTCTGTATCTTCGACCTGTAGTCGAGCCTGCAACTGCGACTGATGGGAGTCGAGCAATGCCTGGGTCAACCAGACAGCCTGATCACCATTCATAGGCGCTTGTTGCCATGGAGTGAGCCAGTTCAACTGCCTAGTCGCGGCCCGGAGCAGACTGACCTCACCCTCAGGATCGGCAAGGCAACGCAGCAACAGTTCTTGCTCAAAATCTTGCGCACAACCCAGTGCCTGAGCCTGAAGATAGTGCTCAGGCAGATTATCGACTGTTGTTTGATCAACCAGCACCCGCCATGACGGCGATGCATCATGCCTGGCTGGCGCCACCTGATCAGGCAGTTCGGCAACCTCATCGCTTTCGTCCCGATAGCGAGCAATATGCAAAGCCTGCTCATAAGCATCGCGCAGGCGCTGAAAGCCCTCGGCATCGTCATCAGGACGATTGCTTTTAAGCAGCCGCGCATACTGCCGCTTGATGCTGCGCTCGTCGGCGTCATCAGGCAGTGACAGAACCGTCCAGCAATCACTCATCGCTGCCACTCACTTTATTCGAAGTCGTCAATGCGCTCCCTCCAGCCGATCTTTCCATTACCAAGTGATACAGGCAGTGCATCATCATAACCGCAGCAGACTGTCGATTCTGCGACTTGATTCCAGCAAATATCGGCAACTTTCTAAAGCTGAACCGCTTTAGGTCGATAGTTTCAGACTGTCAACTCCCTATCGACGGCACTTCCCATGACTCTCAGAAACCTCAACATCGCCCCACGGTCGTTGCTTTGCTTCGGCTTTTTTGCATTGTTGGTTACAGCACTGGGACTCTTCTCACTGCTGCAATCATCTGACTTGAAAGAGTCCCGGGAAACACTGCAAGACAACGTATTGCCAACGGTTCAGGCAGTCGATCAGATCAAAAGCGATCTTTTGACCATTCGACTTGGCAACAGCGGTCTGCGCCTGGCACAGGACGCCACCGCGACCAATGCAGCCCAACAGCGTGTCGTTCAGGCTCGTAGCAGCCTTGAAGCCGATGTCCGCAAATTACAGTCCTTGCTGGTCACCGATGAAGGCAAGAAGACATACGACAGCATGTCCCGCAATCTGAACAACTATCTGGCCATACACTCGCGGTACCTGGAGGCCATGACGCAAAAACGCGAGGACATCATCACCGCGCTGACCCAACCGACGGGTGAAATGACCCTGGCAGCCGATCTGTTGGCCAAGGACATCGCTGAGATTTCCCGCCTGTCAGACTTGAAGGTCGCAGAATCCGATGTCGCCGCCGACAAGACCTATGCCCAGGCTCGCAATGTCACGATCATTGCCATTCTTGTCGCGCTCGCCGCGACGCTGGCATTGGCCGGCATATTTACCCGCAGCCTGACGGCACCGATTGCCAAGGCATTGGCGGTGGCCGAACAGATTGCGGTCAATGACCTCAGCAAACCCATTGCAGCCGACGGCAAGGATGAGCCGGGACGCTTGCTGGCCGCCCTCTCGATCATGCAGCAGAACCTGCGACGCACGCTGAGTGAGTTGGGTAACTCATCCAATCAACTGGCTTCCACGTCCGAAGAATTGACGGCCGTGACCGAAGATTCCCTGCGCGGCGTTCAACGCCAGAACGATGAAATCAATCAGGCCGCCACCGCAATCAATCAGATGAGCGCAGCGGTTGAAGAAGTGGCGCGTAACGCCATCATGGCCTCCACCGCCGCACAGGAATCCAGCAAGTCGGCAGAAAATGGCCGTAAACGTGTAGACGAGACTGTCAGCGTGATCAACGAGCTGCACGAATCGGTCGGCGCTACCGCCATTGAAATCGATGGTCTGGCTGTCGAGGTGCAAAGCATCAGCGGGGTTCTGGATGTCATCCGGGGTATCGCCGATCAGACCAACCTGCTGGCCTTGAACGCAGCAATCGAAGCGGCTCGGGCCGGTGAAGCAGGTCGTGGCTTTGCGGTGGTTGCCGATGAGGTACGAGCACTGGCTCACCGCACCCAACAGTCGACTGCCGAGATCGAGAAAATGATCGCGTCCATTCAGGGCGGTGCAAGCAAGGCCGTCAGCGCAATGGGCCACAGCAGCGAACGGGCTCGTACCAGCCTCGACGTCGCACAGGCAGCGGGCCACGCACTGGTGGAAATCACCGCAGCGATTGTGCAGATCAACGAGCGCAACACCAGCATCGCCTCAGCCACGGAACAACAAGCGCAAGTGGCCCGTGAAGTGGATCGCAACCTGACCAGCATTCGAGACCTTTCAGCCCAGAACGCTACAGGTGCAAACCAGACTTCGGCAGCCAGCGGAGAGCTGTCGCAGCTGGCAGTCGGCCTTAATCAGTTGGTGTTGCAGTTCCGGATGTAAGCTCACCAAATCTTGAAAACGCTGGTCGCCGGGCAATTAATTGCTCGAAAGCGACCGGCTCACTCACCCTCAGCGCTTTGACGGTCAGCCCGCAACCGCCACAACAAGGACTGTCGTGCATGTGCCACACGTGGCTGACGCAAGGCGCTGGGAATCCACAGCAAATAATACTCACGACTGGCCGGGCCAACCGGAGCCGGTATTTCCAGAAGCTCGCCGCGTTCAATGTAAGGGCGGCATAAATAAGCCGGCAACGCACTCCAGCCAAATCCCTCCTTGAGCAGACTGCATAAAGTACGCAAGTCCTGGCCTACCATCGCCGGCATCAGATTGGGTGCTTCTATCCTGTTCACTTCCAGCCAGCCATCGATGAGCGGCAGGTCCAGGTTATAGGCAAGTACCGGCTCACCCAGCAACGCTTCATTGAAATCCGGCGCACGAGTCAAACGCTGAACCACGGACGGTGCCGCCACCGCCAGGACGTCATCGACAAACATCAGCTCACTGCGCAGGCGCTTATTATTGGGGGGTGCGGCAGAGATCCCGAGATCGCAGTGACCTTCGATCAGCATATGCGTGATCGATTCCTGGTTTCCGCTCTGCATCCTGATGCGAATGCCGACCTCCAGCAGAGGCAGCAATTGTCTGGCCACCACTTCAGCCAGAACGTCAGCGTGCCCGATGATTTGCAACGCCCCCGCCAACTCCACCGAACGCGCTCTTGCCGATGACAGCGCGGCTTCGGCTGCATCGAGCTTGTCTCCGATATCCGCTGCCAGTTCGTCCGCTGCGGACGTAGGTTCGACGCCCCGCGACTGACGCTCGAACAGGCTCCTGCCTATCGCAGCCTCAAGCCCCGAAATGTGCTGCGACACCGCTGGCTGCGTCAGGCTCAAGGTCCGCGCCGCACCGCTGATCGAACGCTGTCGGTAAACCTCGATAAAGGTCCTCAAACGAACAAGAGACATACATATCCCATAAATTATTTTATGACTGCACAAAAAAGCCGTTGTTATACATCAGGCCTTGGCCCTCATAAGATAGCCACATCGCTTGAGAAAAGCGCTCATGAACGACGAAACGAATGACTTTTTGCCGAACAAAATTTTATAGCAGATCAACCTGACCTCTTTCGGTCGATCTGCATGTTCCGCTCAACATCATCCACATAACGTCAATAGCTCAGGAGCAAAGGCCATGCCTTTCCAGCCAGATACCAAAGAATTGAAAGCCCTTCTGCTGAACATGAAACGTGCCCACACAGCAGCAGGCCCGGCGGATGCAAAACTGCGCCAGGACCGACTGATCCGTGGTGCCAGACTGCTCAGCGATAACCATGAAGTCATTGGCAAAGCCATCAATGCAGACTTCGGCAATCGCAGCCTCTATCAGTCTCTGATGGCAGATACTGTCATGACGGTAAAAATGCTTCAGCATTCTGCCGAGCATGTGGCTGAGTGGATGAAACCTGAACAGGTTGCAGACCCGGCACCCGGCATGCAGGCCTGGATCCAGCAGCAACCTCTGGGTGTGGTCGGTGTGATCAGCCCCTGGAACTTCCCGATCAACCTGGCCTTCGGCCCGCTCGCAGGTGTATTTGCAGCTGGCAATACCGCCATGCTCAAGCCATCCGAGCTGACGCCCAGAACATCGGAACTACTGGCAGAACTGATCGCAGGTTATTTCGACCCTCTGGAACTGGCGGTGGTATTGGGAGATGCGAATGTTGGCGCATCGTTCAGCGGGCTGCCTTTCGATCATCTGGTCTTTACCGGCAGCACCACGGTGGGACGTCATGTGATGCGGGCAGCGGCTGAAAACCTGGTCCCCGTCACCCTCGAACTGGGCGGCAAGTCGCCGGTCGTCGTGGATGAGGACTTCGATATCCGCACGGCAATAGAGCGCACCCTGACGATCAAGACATTCAATGCGGGCCAGATATGCCTGGCGCCGGATTACATGATGATTCCGAAGTCGAAGGTCGAGACACTGACCGATGCCAGCAAGCGCTTCGTTGCCAGCAGTTTCCCGAGCATCCAGAAAAATCAGGAATACACCTCCATCATCAGCCAGCGCCACTATGAACGACTCGTGGGCCTGATCGATGATGCACGTAACAAAGGTGCAACGATCGTCAATCTGGCGCCGGAAGGCGAACCGGGCTTCGACGCCAAGTCACGCAAGATTGCGCCTCATCTGCTGCTGGATGTGAACGATAACATGCAGGTCATGCAGGAAGAGATTTTCGGCCCGCTGCTGCCAATCAAGACCTACACCGACAGGGCTGAGCCAGTGGCCTATATCAATGCCAATCCGCGCCCGCTCGCTGCCTATTACTTCGGCAATGACAGCGAACGACAACACGCCTTTGCAATCCAAACCACTTCAGGCGCTCTGGTGGTCAACGATGTGATGAGCCACGTGTCCATCGATACCCTGCCGTTTGGTGGCGTAGGAGCATCCGGTATCGGCGCTTACCATGGCGTTCACGGTTTCAGACGTTTTACCCATGCAAAACCCGTCGTTATACAGAGCGAAGATGGCGCTTCAAACCTGCGACTGCGCGCACCTTATGGCGATAAATCGGCACCGCTCGAAGCCTTCCTGAAAGGCTGACCGTCACTTGCAATGAAGATAATGCGCAGGCAGTCAACCCGACCGCCTGTGCCTCACCTGACTCATGGACATTACGAGGAAACTGCAATGAAAGTATTGATGGTACTGACCTCTCACGATCAACTGGGCAACACCGGCAAGAAAACCGGCTTCTGGCTCGAAGAGTTCGCAGCCCCTTATTACACCTTCAAGGATGCCGGCGCTGAAATAGTCGTGGCCTCGCCTGCCGGTGGTCAACCGCCTCTGGACCCGAAAAGCGACCTGCCGGACTTCCAGACCGAACTGACCCAGCGCTTCAAGGCTGACCCGGCCGCGCAAAAAGTACTGGCGACCACCGTCAAACTGGACAGCGTCAGCCAGCAGGATTTCGACACGGTTTTCTATCCAGGCGGCCACGGCCCGCTCTGGGACCTGGCAGAGTCGAAGCGTTCCATCGAACTGATCGAATCCTTTGAGCGCGCCAACAAGCCAATCGGTTTCGTCTGCCATGCGCCGGGCGTCTTGCGTCACGTCAAGGCCGCCAATGGCGAGCCGTTGATCAAAGGCCGTCGCGTCACCGGCTTCACCAATGGCGAGGAAGAAGCGGTAGAACTGACCGATGTCGTTCCCTTCCTTATCGAGGACGAGTTCATCGCACTGGGCGGCCTCTATGAAAAAGGCCCCGACTGGCAGCCCTACCTGGTCGAAGACGGCAAACTGGTGACTGGCCAGAACCCTGCCAGCTCTGAAGCCGTCGCCAAGGCTTTGCTGAAACAGTTGGCGTAAGCCTTTGCAGAAAAACAGGGAGTCAGGCCGATAAGGCGTGACTCCTTGTTTCCATATATTCAGGCTGGCTTGCCAATCAATGGCAACCTGGCAAGCATGTTTTTCATGGCCAACGCATCCCATGGCAGGTGCTCGGCAATACCCAGCCCCACCACATCAGCTACTTCAGCCATTTCCCCCAGCAACTGAACGACCTGTTCGATCGTCAGTTCGCCCTGCGCAACGCCATCGAAGGTTCCCGCTGCAATGTCAGGCCTGGCGAACAGCAGAGCCCGAAAAAAGGCAGGGTCCAGAGCGTCAAGATCAAAGTGGATTGCCAGGTGCTTTGCGCCAGTGGATTCAAACCACTCGATGACAGGCTGGCTGCCTTGTCGAGCCAGTTGCTCGGGGCCAACATTTTGCAGCCCCAGCCGCTGCATCTCGGCGGCTTCCCATTCGCTCGGGTCATGCAGGCCAACATACATGACATTACCGGGCTTGACGGGACGGGCTACCGCTTTGACGAAGTCAGGGTCCCCGTTGCCCAGCAGGTTACCGAGCACCATCGCGTGAGCATGGGGGAACTGTTGCGGTGTCATGATATCCGGATGGGCATCGACCCAAAGCACCGCCAGGTCACCCGCGTAACGCTCATTCAGATAGGCAAAAGGCGCCAGATCCACAAGGCAGTCGCCACCCAATACAACAAGACGATCAGGTTGATGTTTGTCGATCAATGCTCGTGCAGCGTGCAACTGATCAAGCAGTGCGTTGCGGCCAACAATCCCGTCTTCAAGCGGCAGCGGCGATTCGTGCGGCTCCACAACAGGCACCTCCTCGACCGGACCGCGGTGTTCCGGAGCCAGCCAGGCCAGAAGCCGAGAGCCGAAATGGTAAGGAGGGTTGTTACCGCCCTGCCATTGCGGGAATAGCAATCGCAAGGTCTTGTCGGTGGGCACAGACATGGGCGTTTCCTTGAATGGGGCTCAGCAGTGCCAGAGGAAGATGCCGATGGCCTGGCACGAAGAGAGTCGCTGTACTTTATTGAGTTACAAAACGGAGATATACAGGCTTATAGTTGACGCTTTGTTGCACAGATTGAGCATATGGATCGACTAACCGCAGCGAAGGTATTTCTGGAAACAGTGGCACGCGGCAGCATCTCGGCGGCAGCAATGCACTTGGGCATGTCCCGCGCCATGGCGACTCGCTATATCGGCGTGATGGAAGAATGGGCCGAAGCGCGCTTGCTGCACAGGACCACACGCAAACTCAGCCTGACCGCCGCAGGAGAACAACTGCTGCCCACCTGCAAAAACCTGGTGGCCTTGTCGCTGGACGTAAGCACACTGGCAACACAAACGGAAAACGCCCCAAAGGGGTTACTGCGTGTCACAGCGTCTTCAATCTTCGCGGAATACTGCCTGACCGACGCGCTGATGGAGTTTCTTCAGCTTTATCCTGCTGTAACCATTGATCTGCAGATCGTGGATCGCACTACCAACCTGGCTGAGGACGGGGTCGATCTGGCAATTCGGGTGACCAATCACCTCGACCCGAACGTGATCGCGAAAAAGCTGGGCCAGGTACGCTCATTCATCTGCGCCAGCCCGGCTTATCTGGAGAAATACGGTGCTCCGGGCGACGTGCGAGACCTGCAGGTTCATAACTGCCTGACCTATGCGTATTACGGTCGCAACCTCTGGCATTTCAACGTGAATGGCGAAAACATCGTGGTGCCGGTCACCGGTAATTTCAGCACCAACGAAGCATCCATCATTGTGCGTGCTGCCTTGAGTGGAACCGGCATCGCGATGCTGCCGCACTTCGCGGCCGAACAAGCCATTCGAGAGAAACGCCTGACCCGGCTCTTCCCCGAATCCCGGGTCGAAACGCTTGGCATCCATGCCGTATACCTGTCACGTCAGCGCATGCCCCATGCGCTGAGGACATTGATCGACTTTCTATCCGAACGGCTTGCGGGCCAGCCTGAGTGACCCGGCGATATCAACTCTGACAAAAACGAATCCGGTTACCGAACGGATCGTGTATTTCCAGAACCTTCCCCCAGCCCTGCTCGACAATATCCGGGCGACCATATCCGTAACGCTTGGCAAGTAATTCATCGCGAAGCCGTTCGATATTGTGCATGGGGACAAAAATCGTCGCGCCGGGGCTTGCATCGCCATGATGCTCGGAAAGGTGAAGCTGCAGACCATCCCGGCTGATGCCCAGGTAAAGTGGCAGGTCCGCCTCGAATCGGTGCTCGAATTCGACACTGAAACCCAGGAAATCAAGGTAGAACTCGCGAGCCTTGGCTTCGTCGAACATCCGCAATATCGGGATGGGCTTCTCGAAAGTAATGGCAGGCTGGGGAGTGCTCTGCGCGAGTAGCGCCGAAGCCGTGTTCCAGTCCTTGTAACCCAGTTGCTGCGCGACCAGTTCAAGTGCAGCCGAATGAGACAGCTCTTGATTGCCCACCGCCAGCGAGGCGCGCAGCCTCTTGGCCATCTGCTTGGCTTGCTCGATTGAAAACATCGTTCCTCCTGAAGTCGAGGCATTCTGGTGCTCGCGTTGCCAAAACTCGACCGTAGAGAAATACGAAAGGGTTCGGAACATGAAGAAATGCTTTCACCTTCCCTTCGGGAGCGAGCGGCGGGCAGCATCGGCCAGCGCCGAGAATACCCAAGCCTTGCGCTGAGCGAAAGTTGCTTCGTGAGCATTTACTCAATGACCATGCACGGTCCAGGCGACCAGCCGAGCAACAATCGGACGCACGACGATCACACAAAAGAAGGCAGAGGGCATTGCAACGCGATACGCACTCATCACATTTTCCATGTAATGTTCGTCAATGCCGAATTCAGCGAGGGTGATCACGAGGCACATGAGAAACGCCATGATGGTTGCCATATAGAAGGCAAACACATAAGGCGTCGCCCGGCTTGGGAAGCGAAATCGGGCAGTATTGCTGTTGGTTCTGGCAGTCATCGATTAACCCTCGTCAACCTTGAGTAGTGGAAGAGCGGTTAAGCTAACAATCGGTTATACGCACCAGTAGAGGTGCTGCACTTGAATCATTATTAAATAAAACCAACGAATGGAATGACAAGTATCCAATGGACATTCTGGGTTTGATAAACAGTTTCATCCGCGTGGTAGAAACCGGCAGCATCGCGGCGGCAGCCCGAGCCCAGGGGATGAGCGCAGCCGCCGTCAGCCAGAGCATCACGCGGCTTGAAAACCATTTGGGCGTGCGCCTGCTTTCGCGCACCACCCGCAGGATGGCGCTGACCGAAAGCGGCATGCGCTATTTCGAGAAGGTCCGCCACATCCCCCGTGATATCGATCTTGCTTCACACGCCGCGACCATCACCACCGAGCCTCAAGGGCCGCTGTGTATCGCCACCACCGCTGCATTTGGCCGCCACGTCCTTGCGCCGCTGATACCTGCGTTCAAAGCCGCACATCCGCGTATCGATATTGAGCTGATCAGCACAGACCGGCGCGTCGACCATCGCCTGGAAGGTGTCGACGTCAGTATCCGCATCGAGGCGCAACTGAGCGATGGGCTGGTTGCCCGACGCATCGCTTCGCGCCCGTTCGTGTTCTGTGCATCGCCCGCCTATCTCGATCATGCAGGCGTGCCCACCACTATCGAAGACCTGAAACAACATGCCTGTCTGGTCTTTCGCTACCCAACCGACGGGCGCTTCCTGCCCTGGAACTTCATGGTCAACGGCAAACGTGTCGAAGCGAAGGTCAATCCCGGCTTTGTCTGCGACGACATCGACATGCTCGCGCAGATCGCCGTCAATGGCGGCGGCATCGCCCGCCTCGCCAGCTTCATCGCCCAACCGCACCTCGACAGCGGCCGCCTGCTGCCGCTGTTCGAGCCTGACAGCCGCAACGTTGCCAGTGCAGAGTCAGAGCCGATGGATATCTATGCGTGCGTTGCCGAGCGCTCGGCGTTGAATACAAAGGTGCGGGCGTTTATCGAGTTTCTCGAAAAGGCACTGCAAAGCACACCCGCTCAAGGCTTGGGCAGATAACCTGGCAATGCCTCTACCCGCTTGATCCAGCGTGCAACATTTACATAGGGTTCAAGATCCACACCGCCTTCAGGGGCAAGCACGACATAGGGGTATACCGCGCAATCGGCAATCGAGGGACGGCCGATTGCAAGCCAGTCGTGGTTTTCCAGGTGTCTGTCGAGTATCGAGAGGGCAACGGTCGCTTTCGCCAGAGCCTGCGCCTTGTCCAGCTCCGCACCAAACTTCTGCACCAGTCGCGCAGCGCAAAGGCTGTGCTGAACCTCGTTGGAGGCAAACGAGAGCCACTGGACAATATCGGCCTGACCTTGCGGATGAGCCGGCCACCAGGCCAGACCACCGTATTGGCCAGCGAGATAAACCAGAATGGCCTGCGAGTCGCGGATGACGTATGAACCGTCCTCCAGAACCGGTAGCTGAGCAAGAGGATTCATGTCTGAAAGCGGCGGCTTCTTGTGTTCTCCGCCCAGAAAATCGACTGTAACCACTTCAAGCCCGATATTGGCCAGAGCAGCAAAAAGCCTCACTTTGTAGCAGTTTCCAGATACATCTAGGTCGTACAGTTTCATTTCGCTTCTCCATCGACGAGTTGATTGAATTCAAGAACATTGCCATCGGGGTCGCGGATAAAAAGCGCGATTCTTCTGGGACCGATGTGATGCGGCCCCTGAGTGATCACGATCCCCTGCTCGCCCAGCCAGGCCTGAAATACCTGGAGGTCATCGACAATAAAGGCAGGGTGCGTCATGCCGGGAAGCTTCACCGGAGCATCCAGCAGGACGTTGTGAGAGTCGGGGACGCGAGCACCGTTGAAGATCAGATTGATACGAACGCCGTCCGGGCTGAGCATTTCGTTGGCTTCGTACAGCGGAAAACGTGCGGTCTCCTTGAATCCGAGTGCCTGATAAAAAGACATCGACCGATTCTGGTCGCTGACACGAATTCCGATGTGATCGTATGCGAGAATCCGGGCGGGATTTGGTCGTTGGCTCATGGGTTGCGACTCCGGCTGAAAACAATCCCTGAAGTTTCCACCGGACTGCGTGTTTCACCTATGCCGCGGACCTGACAAGACCTATGCAGTAATCGCACAAATCGAAAGGTGGCAATGGACAGGCTCAAGGCAATGGCCAATTTCGTTCGGATCGTCGACAGTGGCAGTCTGAGTTCGGCGGCGGATGTGACTGGACAATCGGTCGCTTCCCTTGTCCGCTCGCTGGCAGCTCTGGAGCGCTATCTGGGGGTCCGGTTATTGAACCGCAGCACCCGACGCATGGCCCTGACGGATGAAGGCGAAGAATATCTGGCCTGGAGCCGCCGCATGCTCGCGGACTTCGCTGACATGGAGCAACGGCTGGAAGCTCGCGATGGCATCGCCCGCGGCTTGCTTCGGGTGACAGCCCCCGTAGAGTTCGGGCAACGCTACCTGGCACCGCTGGTGAATGCATTTCTCAAGGATCATGGGGAAATGGCAGCCGAGTTGAGCCTGAGCGACCAGGTCATCCCCTTGCTTGATGAACGCCTCGACCTGGCCCTGCGCATCGGCCATCTTCCCGACTCGGCCATGGTGGCGCGCAAGGTCGGCACAACCCGGCTCGTCACCTGCGCCAGCCCGGATTACCTGCATGCCGCTCCCGCCATCGCTAGCCCACAATCGCTGCGGGAGCATTCCTGCATCACCCTGGCCTTCCAGGGAAAACACTGGTACTTCCGTCACAAGGAAAAAGAACTGGTTGAAGACATCGTACCGAGACTGGTCTGCAATCAGGTTCGAGCTGCCAGCCAGGCCTGTGTGCAGGGCGTGGGAATTACCCGGTTGATGCATTACCAAGTGGCGGATGAACTGGCTGATGGTCGACTGGTCAGGATTCTTCGGGATTTTGAGCCTATGGATTTACCGATCCAGCTGGTCTACCCGCACTCCTTGCAGCTATCGCCACGAGTGAGGGCCTTTGTGGAATGGGCGTGCCCGCAACTGGAAAGGCTGACGCCTGATCCGGGTGGGGAATAGAGGCTATTTAGCCATTATTGGACTGTCTGCTCAGCAACATCTCATCAGCATTTATATTTGAAAGAGATCAGTGGCCAGATTTTCAGTGAGTCGTAAGTCACTGTAATTCATGACAATTCTCAGTGGCACACATGCTGCACTGTTGAAACGGCAATCCACTTCGCCGTTTTCGGAGATATATCATGAGCCACTTGCCTATCAAGTTCGCCTACTGGGTTCCTAACGTCAGCGGCGGGCTCGTTGTCAGCAAGATCGAACAACGCACCAGTTGGGATATCGACTACAACCGCAAACTCGCGCAAATCGCGGAGCAATCAGGCTTTGAATACGCACTGACGCAGATCCGCTTTACCGCCGGATACGGTGCGGAAAATCAGCATGAGTCGGTGGCATTCAGTCACGCACTACTGGCTTCCACCGAAAGATTGAAAGTGATCGCGGCCATCTTGCCAGGTCCCTGGACGCCGTCGGTGGCAGCCAAACAGTTGGCGACCATCGACCAGCTCACGGCCGGAAGGGTTGCCGTGAATATTGTCAGCGGCTGGTTCAAGGGTGAGTTTCAGGCCATTGGGGAACCGTGGCTGGAACATGACGAACGTTACCGGCGTTCGGAGGAGTTCATCCAGGCGCTGAAAGGAATCTGGACCACCGACAACTTCACCTTCAAGGGCGACTTCTATCGCTTTCATGACTACACCTTGCGGCCAAAACCCATTCAGCGTCCGCATCCCGAGATATTTCAAGGCGGCAGTTCCCGGGCAGCACGCGACATGGCTGCACGAGTATCGGACTGGTATTTCACCAACGGCAACACCCTGGAAGGCATCAAGGCGCAGGTCGACGATATTCGGGCAAAGGCCGCAGCCAACGGGCATTCAGTGAAGATCGGCGTCAACGCCTTCATCATCGCCCGTGACACCGAGCAAGAAGCGCGAGCGGTATTACAGGAAATCATCGACAAAGCCGACCCGCAAGCCGTGAATGCCTTCGGCGATGCCGCAAAACAGGCAGGTAAGGCAAGCCCCGAAGGAGAAGGCAACTGGGCCAAATCATCGTTCGCCGATCTGGTGCAGTACAACGATGGTTTCAAGACCAACCTTATTGGTACACCCCAACAGATTGCCGAACGTATCGTCGCGCTGAAAGAAATAGGCGTGGATCTGGTGCTGTCAGCGTTTCTGCATTTTCAGGAAGAGGTTGAGTATTTTGGGAAGCGGGTGTTGCCGTTGGTGAGAGATCTGGAGGGGGTTGGGGTGGTGGAGAGGGTTTGACGGGGGATCATGTAGGCGGATCAGGGAGATCCGCCTGTGGATGCTGAGCAGATTAAGGTACAGAAGAAAACTCGGTTGTTTTGGCATGGGCTTCTGTAACAAATGCCTTGATGTACTCGGTAACACCGACCTTCAGATGCGAATAGTGGGTGCCTAGATTCTTTAGAGGGTCGCCCTTGCTCCACGACGGAAAGGCAATCGCCAGTTTTTCATCGACGATGGAATTATTGTGCTTCACACAATTGTTGATCAACCGCAGTTCATGTGCGGCTGCAAAACCAGCCAGACTTGGACAGTCGATCACTCCAGGCTTGCCTGCAATAAGATCCTGCTTCTTCTTGTCCGGGAGGTTTGGAAATGTCCCCTTCAAGACCTTTCCGGTCTTGATTTCCACCAATCGGTGAAGCCCGACAATTGCAAGCTCTTCTCCGAGACTTCGCACATCATCAGACTGCAAGAAGTCATCATGCAACGAAGACAAGTAGTCTTCATAATCATCTCTGGACTCGAAATCGCTCGCGGTTGCTGCCTTGAAATACTCTTTGATCGATTTCTCCTGCTGAGAAATCGACCGGTTGAAATGATCACGAAACTCGTCCAGAACCTCTGTATGAATCGCCCTGGGTTTCGTAGACACCTCTTTGCCTTAAACTGAGGCCAATCAGGAGGTGCCATGAGCAACCCACGTTATCCCGAAGAATTCAAAATCCAAGCGGTCAATCAAGTGACCGAAAAGAA
>NZ_JAUQOO010000040.1:0-16747 GCF_030580745.1 Pseudomonas serbiensis | reverse complement strand
GCTTGATGCGTCTTTAATCGGAACACTGCTGCTAAGCTTATCCACAATTGCTGGGACAGAAATCAGCAATCCGTCCTGGGTCAATTTTCAATCGGCAGGGTGGGTCAGTTTTCAATCAGCGCCAACACATCTTTCAGAAAAGCTTCAACACGCGGGTGCTGGCCGTTGCGCAGCGCCTGTGGGTTGTCGTCGCACACCACGCGGCCCTTCTCCATGAACACGATGCGATCGGAGACCTTGAAGGCGAAGTTCATCTCATGGGTCACGATGACCATGGTGATGCCCTCTTGCGCCAGGGTTTCGATGACCTGCAGCACCTCGTTGACCTTTTCCGGGTCCAGTGCCGAAGTGGGTTCGTCGAACAGCATGATTTGCGGACGCATCATCAAGGCACGGGCAATCGCCACTCGTTGCTGCTGGCCGCCGGACAACTGATGCGGGTATTTCCAGGTGTGTTCCAGCATGCCGACCTTGTGCAGCAGCTCGTAGGCCTGTTGCTTGAGCTCATTTGTCGGGGCCAGGCGGTGGTAACGCGGGGCCAGTAGCAGGTTGTCGAGCACGGTCAGGTGCGGGAACAGGTTGAAGCTCTGGAACACCATGCCGATCTTCATGCGGTGCTCGGTGTGTTCCACGTAACGCGGTTTCTGTGCGCCCTGGCGGGTCAGGTGAATGAAGGGCTGGCCATTGACCTTGATGTCGCCGTTATCAATCTGCTCAAGACCGTTGAGCAGGCGGATCAATGTGGTCTTGCCCGAGCCTGACGGCCCGATCACCGACACCACTTCACCGGGCTGGATCTGCAGGTTGACGGCCCCCAGCACTTCGATGTCGTTGTAAGCCTTGTGCAGCCGGGTCGCCTGGAGTGCAGGGCCTTCGAAGTCTGAGACGGGGCGGTCAATGGCGGCGCGCTGTTGGGTAGCGAGCTTGAGCATGTCGGCGTCCGGTTCGCGCACGACCTTGCGCTGCGTCACGTCCAGGTAGCGTTCAAGGCGTTTGAGCAGGAAGTCGAACACAGTAACGATCAGCACGTAGTAGAAGGCCACTGCCGCCATGGTTTCCATGACCAGGAAGTTCTGCGAGTAGAGGCGCTGGCCTACCATCAGGATCTCGGTCAGGGAGATCACCGACACCAGCGAGCTGAGTTTGACGATGGAGATGTATTCGTTGGTCAGCGACGGCAGCGCGACACGAAGCGCCTGGGGAATCACGATCCGCCATTGAGTGCCGACAAAGCTCAGCCCCAAGGCTCTGGCCGCTTCACTTTGCCCTTTGGCGATGGAAAGCAGGCCGCCGCGATGGATTTCTGCGACGTAAGCGGTTTCGCATATCACCAGGGCGATGAGGCCTGCCCAGAACGGGTTGGCCAGCACGGCCGAGGTGGCTGGCACGACCTGCGGCAAGTTATAAATGAATATCAGCAGGACCAGTAAAGGCAAACTACGAAATAGCCAGATATAGGCCCGGGCTGGCAAGTTGATCAGGGGCTGGGATGATTGTTTGGCCAGCGCCAGAACAAACCCCAGAACAATACTTATTACCCACGTCAATACACTGAGCTGAATGACGGTCCAGCTCGCCCTCCAGAACTCGGTATCGCTGAGCAGACTAAACATGTATTTCCAGTCAAACGTCATCGTCAGTTCGCTCGGCAAGTGAATAGTGATGGGCGACGTCCTGTCGAAGTTGATAGTGAACGCTCTCTGTTCTCCCTTCTGTGGCCATCATGATTGATGCCAAGTCCACTCGCCAAATAGTAAGTTTTGGCCCATAGCATAGGAAAATCCTAAGCAGATACTAGGCTGATAATGACAGGCGCCTCAGGGGTCTGAAGTTCGGAGCCTGAATAGCGGATTTTATGCATCTGAAGTGCGCACTTTTAGGGCGGTCAATCAAGCGCTCGGGCACGACTGCGCGCATTCAGTGCGCCGTCTGTCGTGCTGCGAGGCCCGTCATTACTGGGGTTTATCAGCGCGTAGCAGGCTGGATTATCGGTAACAGGCGATGTGATTAACGAATTGACGCAAAACCTGGCTGCTGGCATGGTCTTCGCTAGGGTATAGGTAAAAGCTATTCAGGCAATGCGGTACAAAGCGGGGTAAGCAGTGACTCACTTTACATTGAAACAGCTCAAGTATTTTGTCACTGCGGTTGAAATGGACAGTATTGCCGAAGCCTCGCGACAGTTGCATATTTCTCAGCCTTCCATTTCAGTGGCTATCAAGAATCTCGAAGAGGCATTTGAACAGCCTTTGTTTGTACGCCACCATGCGCAAGGTGTTTCCCTGACGTCAGGTGGCGGGAAAGTATATGAGAAAGCTAAAGAACTCTTGCGACTTTCCGAAGAACTTGAACAGAACTCGCGCGCGGATAACAAACATGTCCGTGGCACTATCGCTATTGGTTGCTTTGAATCGGCTGCGCCACTTTATATGCCCCGGCTGGTTGCAGGTTTCAAGCGTTTATACCCCGATGTCACTATTCAACTGTGTGATGGCGAGCAACACGAATTGATGCACGGGCTGCACCGTGGCCGTTTCGATCTGGCGTTTCTGTACGATCTTGAGCTGGGCGCCACCATCAATAAAGAAGAGTTGAACGCGCCGCACAAGCCTTATGCGCTGCTGCCGGCAGCTCATCCTCTGGCACAGAAAAAAACCGTCACACTGCACGAGCTGAGCCAGGAGCCGATGATCCTGCTGGATGCCGTACCCAGCAGAACCTACTTCATCGATATCTTTACGGAAAAGGGCTATTCGCCCGTGGTTGCGTACAGTTCACCGTCGATTGAAATGGTGCGCTGCATGGTCGGCCAGGGGTTGGGTTTTTCGGTATTGGTCACTCGGCCCTGCACCAACATGACTTACGACGGCGAGCTACTGGCCCAACTGGATATTGAAGATGATATGCCAGCGTCGACGCTGGTCATGGCCTATCTGCGCAACAACCAGCCAACACGCGCTACCCGGCTGTTTATGGATTATTGCCGCACTGTCGAGCTGGCCCCGCCTGCCAATGTTGCCGCGAGGGTGATCGAACCCTGTGCATGAGGCAAGCAGGTGCTTGCCTCATGCAGCGGTAAGAGCTTTGCACTGATTGCTTAACGAGCGTCAGCTCGACTCGCCCACCATTCGCTTACATCAAACGAAGGACACGCCTTGATGAACTCGTCAGGCGTGATCTTGCCGTCGCCATTGCGATCAGGCGACAGGTCGCGGTGGCCGAGGATACGTGCAACTGGGTAGCGGCCCTTGAGTTGCTGTAACAGGGTTTCCAGGGTCGCAAACTGTGCGGGGGTGAAGTTGTTTTCCGGTTTGTTGCTGGCATCGACGCCGCCTGCCAGGCAAACACCGATGGAGTTGCTGTTATGGCCACGTACATGGGCGCCGATGGTGCTTTCTGCGCGTCCGGTTTCCAGTTCGCCATTGCGGCGGATGACGTAGTGATAGCCCACGGTGTCGAAGCCGCGCTGGATATGCCATTGGGTGATTTCACGCACGCCGATGTCTGCCGTGGCGCGAGTGGCGGAGCAATGGACGACGATGAGGTCGGTGCTGGTCCGATCCTTGAGGGTCGAAGGGGTTGAGGTCTGGTTCATGGGCTGCATTCCTTGCAAGGTGATTGGAGCCTTGTAAGGAATACGAGAGCGACATCTGTCTCAAGTCAGCCGCTGCGTACAGCGGCTGACAGGCTTTTCGGTCATTCAGGTGGGAAATTGCAGTGCATTGGTCAGGTCGCCCATGGGTGCCTGGCCACGGGCAGCCATGGCGTCGTCGCGACGCTTGAGGCCATCGAGCTTTTCCAGGCCATGAATGCGGGTGATCAGGCGCAGGATCGAGGCGGTGTCGTAGACGGTGTGGTCCACGGTGCCTTTACGGGCAAAGGGTGAGACGACTATTGCCGGGATGCGTGTGCCGGGGCCGAAGCGGTCACCTTTGGGTGGCGCGACGTGGTCCCACCAGCCGCCGTTTTCGTCCACGGTGATGACGATCACCATGTTTTCCCACTGCGGGCTGTTGCGCAGCACTTTGATGACCCGGTCGATATGCCGGTCGCCGGAAGCGACGTCGGCGTAACCGGCGTGCAGGTTCAGGTTGCCTTGAGGTTTGTAGAAGGTCACGGCCGGCAGATTGCCGGCTTCGGCATCGGCCAGGAACCTGTTGGTGCTCGACTCATCGCCAAGACCGCCATCGCGCAGGCGCTTCTTGCGCTCGGCCGGGTTTTGCGGGCCTTGTTGCTTGAAGTAGTTGAATGGCTGATGGTGGTACTGGAAGTTGGGGATTTTCGGGATGCCGGTGGAGTCCTTGAACTCGTCGAGGGTGACTTGCCAGGCACCTGCATACCAGGCCCATTCGATGCCTTGCTTCGACAGTTTGTCGCCGATGTGGTCGTGGCTCTGGGGCACCAGCACGTTGGCCAGGTCCGCTTTTGAGTAATCCGGGTTCTGCGGGTCGCGCAGCCAGGTCGGCCAGTAGGGCGGGGCGAGGGTGTTGACCGCGTAACCGTCGGGCGTGAGGGCGCTGGGGCCGAATTGTGGCGGACCTTCCATGGCGCTGGCCGGGGATTTTTCCAGTGGCTTGAGGCGCGGGTCCAGCGGGTCGTCGCTTTGCAGGGTGGCGATCTGGGCCTTGGCGGCAGAGTTGGCGGCGTCCGGGTAGAACGGCGCGGTGGCCGAGATCAGGTATTGGTGGTTGAGGAACGAACCGCCGAAAGCGCCCTGGAAGAAGTTGTCACACAGCACGAATTCCTTGGCGACGTCCCACAGACGTAGCGAATACTGGCTTTGCGGGTAAGTGCCCATGGTCAGCCCGCCGGCATCGGCCCAGGCCACGAAGCGATCATTCTTGCCTTCGTTGATCTGCATCTGGTTCTGGTAGAACACGTGCCACAGGTCGCGGGTCACCAGGCTCAGCGGCAGGTCTTCGCCATGCGGGCCTTTGAGCGGGAAGGGCGCGTTGGGCAGGTTTTCCTGGTATTGCACGCCAGCCGGGTAGGTGACGCCATCGACCGTCTGCGGCCCGACCTGCAATACGCCGCCCCAGGCGGGTGGCAGGGTTTTCAGCAGGGTGCCGTCGCGGTCGTGTTGCTGATAGTCGGCAGGCTTGAGGGCCGACAGCGGCTTTTCGACGCCGGGGAAGTCTGCGAACAGGTTATTGAAGCTGCGGTTCTCGGCGTAGATGACGACGACGGTCTTGATGTTCTTCTTGAGTGCCTTGTCCAGCTCGGCGCCAGTCAGGTGTCTTTCAGTGCCAGAGGCGTTTTTTTCGCTGGCTGTGGCGTAACCGCCGAGGGTGACGCCTGCGCCCAGTGCCGCCATTCCTCCCAGAAAACGGCGACGGCTGGGGTTGGTCTGTGAGTCGTCGTCTGGTTTGTCGCTCATGCGGATTACCTGCTCGCTTTAATTGTTACTAAAGATTTCCGTGAGCGTATCGAGGCTATATGACGATATTGCTACAGGAATGAGTGCCGCAAGCAGGGTAGACGATTCTTCATGGAGCGCGCGGCGCGGTATAGCGATCGATGATCTGCTGGATCTCGCCGGAGACTTGCATGCGCACCAGTGTGCGGAGGATTTTCTGTACGGGGATGTCGGGGTCATTGCGCACGATGCAGCCCGCGGGCTGTTCACTGATCAGTGAAACGGCCTTCAGGCGTTTGTGGTCGGGCAGGTCGCGATTGATCCAGTCCATGATCAACTGGCTGGCGATGGCATAGTTGTAGCGGCCCGCGATGAGTTTGCGCAGCGCGTGCTCCTGGCTGCGTGCGTCTTCGCGGACCAGTTTGTGGTTGTCGAACAGATGCTCCATGGTCGGGTAGTTGTAGCCGAGTACGGTGCCGATGGTTTCGTGATCGAACTGATCCGGGTAAGGCCCGGCAGCGGTTTCAGCCGATGCGATCAGCAAATCGCGCTGATACAGGATCGGCAGGCTCCAGAGATAATCCCCCGACAGGTTCGGCACCCAGGCCTGGGCGGTGTAGCAGCGGATATCCACTTCGCCGCGATCCAGTGCCGGCTGGACACGCAGGCGCGGCAGCACGTGGTACTCGGCACTACGCCCCACCTGACGGGCCAGGCTCTGCATGATGTCGAACAGAATGCCGGAAGTGGGCTGGTGGTTTTCAATGCGAATCAAGGGCATTGACCAGCTTTCGGCTACGGAAAAGCGCAGCGGTGCCTCGGCGGCAACGCTGAACGGGCTGAATAAGAGGAGAGCGATCACCATGATCGGACTTCGGCGCATGCAGGGCCTCTCTACTACATAGGGCCTTTATAGAGGTCTTGATGCATTCATTTGTTCAGCTTAGTCAGATTAACCTGGGACACCAGATGCAATTTTGCCCTTGCTCCGCTAGCATTAGCGGTCTTCCGCTTCCCAGTTGCGACGGTTTTCAATGAGTTATCAGGTTCTTGCACGTAAATGGCGTCCGCGCTCGTTCCGCGAAATGGTCGGCCAGACTCATGTGCTGAAGGCCCTGATCAATGCGCTGGACAGCCAGCGGTTGCACCATGCCTATCTGTTCACCGGCACCCGTGGCGTCGGCAAGACGACCATTGCGCGGATCATCGCCAAGTGCCTGAACTGCGAAACCGGCATTACTTCAACGCCTTGCGGCACGTGTTCGGTCTGTCAGGAAATCGACGAGGGTCGTTTTGTCGACCTGATCGAGATCGACGCCGCGAGCCGGACCAAGGTCGAGGACACCCGCGAGTTGCTGGATAACGTCCAGTACGCACCGAGCCGCGGACGCTTCAAGGTCTACCTGATCGACGAAGTACACATGCTGTCCAGCCACTCGTTCAACGCGCTGCTGAAAACCCTTGAAGAGCCGCCGCCCTACGTCAAGTTCATCCTGGCGACCACCGACCCGCAGAAGCTGCCTGCCACGATTCTGTCGCGCTGCCTGCAGTTTTCGCTGAAAAACATGACCCCCGAGCGCGTCGTCGAGCACTTGAGCCATGTGCTGGGTGTCGAGAATGTGCCGTTCGAGGACGACGCACTCTGGCTGTTGGGCCGTGCAGCCGATGGTTCGATGCGCGATGCCATGAGCCTCACCGATCAGGCCATTGCTTTCGGCGAAGGCAAGGTCATGGCCGCCGATGTGCGGGCGATGCTGGGCACGCTGGATCATGGTCAGGTTTTCGATGTGCTGACTGCCTTGCTTGAGGGCGATGCACGCGGGCTGCTGGAGGCCGTGC
This sequence comes from Pseudomonas serbiensis, assembly GCF_030580745.1. NCBI lineage: Bacteria > Pseudomonadati > Pseudomonadota > Gammaproteobacteria > Pseudomonadales > Pseudomonadaceae > Pseudomonas > Pseudomonas serbiensis. The sequence continues at coordinate 9,552 of NZ_JAUQOO010000040.1, read as the reverse complement.
GTCATCTGGCCGAGCAGGGGCCGGACTGGAATGGCGTGCTGTCGGAGATTCTTAACGTCCTGCATCGTGTGGCGATTGCCCAGGCGTTGCCCGAGGGCGTCGATAATGGCCACGGTGATCGTGACCGCGTATTGGCCCTGGCTCAGGCATTGCCTGCCGAGGACGTACAGTTTTACTACCAGATGGGCCTGATCGGACGTCGCGATCTTCCTCTGGCGCCTGACCCTCGCGGCGGCTTTGAGATGGTGCTGCTGCGAATGCTGGCCTTCCGTCCTGCCGAGAGCGCCGATGCGCCGAGACAGCCGCTAAAGCCAGTGGGGATCAACCAGGCCGCAGTTGATTCCCGACCTCCGGTGGCTGGTGCGACTGCTGTTGCACCGGTCGCGCCTGTAGCGCCTGTTGCAGCCGCGCCCGCACCGGTTGTCGCGCCTGTGCCTGTGGCTGAAAAGCCCGCGCCAGTGCCACCGCCTGTTCAAGAGGCAGCTCCACCTGCGCCGGTCGAAGAAATCGATCTGCCATGGAACGAGCCCAAGGCGCCTGTTGCCGAGCCCGTGCCTGAGCCTGTCGCTGAGCCAGAGCCAGAACCGGTGCTTGAAACCGTGGCCGAACAGCCCGAGCTGACCCCGATGCCAACGCCCGAGCCTGCCAGCCCGGTGCCGGACGCGCCGCAGGTCCAGCAGCCTGAGCCGGTTGCCGAGCAGCAGGTCACGCCGGGCATGCTTGAAGCCATCCCGGACTCGGCGTATCTGTCTGCACCGATGGATCGCGACGACGAGCCGCCTGTGGATGACGACTATGTGGAGCCGGATATCGATATCGATCCCGCTTCCTATAGTTATCTCGATGAACTGGCCCACGAAAGCGTCACCGAAGCCGAAGCGCCAGAACCCGAGCCTGCACCGGCCGCGATGCCGGCCACGGGCCTTGCGCTGCAATGGCTGGAAATGTTCCCGCAATTGCCTATCTCCGGCATGACAGGCAGCATCGCCGCCAACTGCACACTGATCAAGGCCGAAGGCGATAACTGGCTGCTGCACCTGGACCCGGCTCACAGTGCCTTGTTCAATTCGACTCAACAACGCCGTCTCAATGAAGCGTTGAACCAGTTCCATGGCCGTACGATCAATTTGAGTATCGAGCTGATCAAGCCCGAGCAGGAAACACCTGCCCAGGCCGCGTCCCGCCTGCGTGCCGAGCGTCAGCGCCAGGCCGAGGCTTCGATTCACGCTGATCCGTTCATCCAGCAGATGTTGCAACAGTTTGGCGCAGTGATTCGGGAGGATACGATCAAGCCCGTGGACGCTCCCGTAGCGCAGGCTCATTAACTGACGGCTCGACGCTTGTGGCGTCGTGCAAAAGAACCATCCATTTTCGAGGAGATATCCCATGATGAAAGGTGGCATGGCTGGCCTGATGAAGCAGGCCCAGCAAATGCAGGAAAAAATGGCCAAGATGCAGGAAGAACTGGCCAATGCTGAAGTGACCGGCCAGTCGGGCGCAGGCCTGGTGAGCGTGGTGATGACCGGTCGTCATGACGTCAAGCGCATCACTCTGGATGACAGCCTGATGCAGGAAGACAAGGAAGTGCTGGAAGACCTGGTTGCCGCCGCCGTCAACGACGCCGTGCGCAAGATCGAGCAGGCCAGCCAGGAAAAGACTGCCAGCATGACTGCGGGCATGCAGTTGCCGCCGGGCATGAAGCTGCCTTTCTAAGGCCGGTTCTCTGTACCGATAAATGCCAGGCCCAGTGCCTGGCATTTTTTTGCGTGCCTTTCGCGAATGAATTCGCTCCTGCTGTGGGAGCGAATTCATTCGCGAAGAGTCCCAGGACGGCATCTGTGGCAGGTGTGGTTGACGCTTACTGCAAGGCGCGGGTATAAACCGCGTCTTGTGTTTTCGTCGGACCTTTCTCCATGAGCTTCAGCCCCCTGATTCGCCAATTGATCGATGCCTTTCGCGTCCTGCCGGGTGTCGGTCAGAAAACCGCTCAGCGCATGGCGTTGCAGTTGCTGGAGCGTGATCGCAGTGGCGGTTCTCGTCTTGCGCTGGCATTGAGTCAGGCCATGGAAGGTGTCGGTCACTGCCGCTCATGCCGCACGCTGACCGAAGAAGACCTGTGCCCGCAATGCGCGGACCCTCGTCGCGACGACACGCTGCTGTGCGTGGTCGAAGGGCCGACGGATGTCTATGCAGTCGAGCAGACGGGCTATCGCGGTCGTTACTTCGTGCTCAAGGGCCACTTGTCTCCACTCGATGGTCTTGGGCCTGAAGCCATCGGCATCCCGCAATTGCTGGAACGCATCAACGAGCAGGGCACTTTCACTGAAGTCATTCTGGCCACCAACCCGACAGTGGAAGGTGAAGCCACAGCGCATTACATCGCCCAGTTGCTTAACGACAAAGGCCTGATCGCCTCACGCATCGCCCATGGCGTGCCCTTGGGTGGCGAACTGGATCTGGTGGATGGCGGGACACTGGCCCATTCGTTTGCGGGGCGCAAGCCGATAGCGCTGTGATAGGTCGTTCGCGGCCAAGGCCCCTCCCACGGATTATGTGGGAGGGGCCTTGGCCGCGACTGTTTACTGCTCGTTCAACGCAAAGTTGGTCAGGCAGAAGGTCGGGATATTCATGTCTACCAGACGCTGAGAACCACCCAGTTCCGGCAGGTCGATGATCGCTGCGGCTTCGTGGATGTGCGCACCCATGCGGCGGATCAGGTTGGCGGCTGCAATCAGGGTGCCGCCCGTGGCGATCAAGTCATCGAACATCACCACTGAGTCGCCATCGCACAGGCTGTCGGCGTGTACTTCCAGGTAGGCTTCGCCGTATTCGGTCTGATACGCCTCTGAGAGTACGTCAGCCGGCAGTTTGCCTTGCTTGCGGAACAGGATCAGCGGCTTGTTCAGCTCATAGGCCACGACCGAACCGATCAGAAAACCACGGGCGTCCATGACGCCGACATGGCTGAAGTCGGCATCGATGTAACGCTGCACGAAGCTGTCGATCACTTGGCGGGTGGCTTTGGGCGACTGGAAGAGCGGGGTGATATCGCGAAAGACTACGCCGGGCTTGGGGAAGTCTACGACCGGGCGAATCAGGGATTTGAAGCTCAATTCATCGAAAATCATTACGTATGATCCGGGGCGAGTTTGGCCGGTAGTTTAAGCCGACCAGCCCCGGATCGCACGTTTCAACTTTCCATTGCCCCGCCCGCCAGGGCACAGAGCTGGATCGGGTCCAGAATATGGATTTCCTTGCCTTCGGCTGCAATCAGCTGGTTCTGCTGGAAACGGGTAAATACGCGGGACACGGTTTCCACGGCCAGGCCCAGGTGATTGCCGATCTCGTTGCGGGACATGCTCAGGCGGAACTGGTTGGCCGAGAAGCCACGTGCCCTGAAGCGTGCCGAGAGATTGATCAGGAAGGTCGCGATACGCTCGTCAGCGGTCTTTTTCGACAGCAGCAGCATCATTTGCTGGTCGTCGCGGATCTCACGGCTCATGACACGCATCAGTTGCCGACGCAGTTGTGGAAGCTGTACGGACAACTCGTCAAGGCGCTCGAAGGGGATCTCGCACACTGAGGTGGTTTCCAGTGCCTGGGCCGACACCGGGTAAGCCTCGGAGTCCATCCCGGACATGCCGACCAGTTCGCTGGGCAGGTGGAAGCCGGTGAGTTGTTCTTCACCGGCGTCACTGATACTGAAGGTTTTCAGGGCGCCGGAACGCACGGCATAGACAGAGGAGAAGGTATCGCCCTGGCGAAACAGGAATTCGCCCTTTTTCATCGGGCGACCACGTTTGACGATCTCGTCGAGGGCATCCATGTCTTCCAGGTTCAACGACAGCGGCAGACAGAGCGGCGCGAGGCTACAGTCCTTGCAATGGGCCTGGCTGTGAGCACGCACTTTGACTGGCTCGGACATCACTTAATTCCTTGTGGGAAATCACACATAGGTCGTAAGGGTAACTCACGCACGGTGGCTTCGACCAGCGCGTGAAGTGTTCTGTGGTATCAAGGTTATTTCAAATGTGTCGATAAACTTACACAGTTTTAAACTTCAAGCAGGTCTTGCCATGTCATTGTCAGGCTCAATCATCGGCGCCATCAGTATTCGCACTCCTGCCGCCCAGACACCTGTCGCTTCTGTTCAGCCCGAAGCTGTAGCACCTGTAAAGGAAACGAAGGGCATTCAGGTAGATTTATCGAGTGCAGGCAAGGCCGCGGCGTCTTCGTCGTCGAAAAACTCGGATATCGAGCAAAGCGGTCTTCCCGAATCGGTCCAGAAAATTCTCAAGGCCATACGCGAGCTGCAAAGAAAGATCGCGGAAACCCTGGAGAGAATTCAGGAAGTACTCAACGACAAGAGCCTCACTTACGACGAACGCCAGACCCAGGCCACGGCCCTGCAAACGGTGTTGGGCATGTTGCAGCGGCAGGTGAGCAATTCCACCGCTGACATGGCCAATCTCATGAACCAGATGCATGCCAGCGATTCTGACAAGATCAAGGCCGGTATTCTGGTGATGGCCAAGATGTAAGCATCAACGGCGGTTCATATCACCCGCGAAAACCGCTGACGGTTCTGCTGGTTCAAATAGTTGTCGAACACCATGCACACCGAACGCACCAGCAGACGACCGGCTGGCAAGACGTTGATGCCGCTTGTGCCCAGTTCGATCAGCCCGTCCTTTGCCATCTCCGCCAACTGCGGCCACTGCTCATCGAAGTAGCTTCTGAATTCGATGTTGAAGGCTGTTTCGATCTCGCTGAAATCGAGGTCGAAATGGCAGATCAGTTGCTGGATCACGGCGCGTCTGATCCGGTCATCTTCTATGCAGACCAGCCCTCGCTTGGTTGCCAGTTGGTCGCTGGCCAGCAGTCCCTGATAGTCGTTCAAGTCGCTGCTGTTCTGGCAATACAGATCACCGATCTGGCTGATCGCCGAGACGCCCAGGCCAATCAGATCGCAATGGCCGTGGGTGGTGTAACCCTGAAAGTTGCGTTGCAGGGTCAGTTCTTCCTGGGCGACGGCCAGTTCGTCATCGGGCAGGGCGAAATGGTCCATGCCGATATAGCGATAACCGGCCTTGGTCAGTTGCTCGATGGTGCGTTCCAGCATCAGCAACTTGGTTTCCGGGCTGGGCAGGTCGGCGTTATCGATGCGCCGCTGGGGCATGAAACGCTCGGGCAAGTGGGCGTAGTTGAACACCGACAAGCGATCGGGTTGCAGGCTGATGATTTCGTTGACGGTATGGGTAAAGGCTTCGAGGGATTGCTTGGGCAGCCCGTAGATCAGGTCGATATTCACCGAGCGAAATTGCAGGGTGCGTGCGGCTTCGACGATGGCGCGGGTTTCTTCCAGGCTTTGCAGACGATTGACGGCACGCTGGACGGCCGGGTCGAGGTCCTGCACTCCCAGGCTGACACGGTTGAAACCCAGCTCACGCAGCAGGCCCATGGTGGACCAGTCGGCTTCGCGAGGGTCGATCTCTATGCCGTAGTCGCCGGAGTCGTCATCGAGCAGGTTGAAATGCGTGCGCAGTTTCGCCATCAACTGACGCAGTTCGTCATGGCTGAGAAAGGTCGGCGTACCGCCACCAAAGTGCAGTTGCTCGACCACCTGACCGGGAGCGAGATGGCTGGCCAGCATCTGGATTTCCTGTTCGAGCCGTTGCAGATAAGTGTGGGCGCGACCACGATCCTTGGTGACGACTTTGTTGCATGCGCAGTAGTAGCAGATGTTCGCGCAGAACGGGATATGAACGTACAGCGATAGAGGACGCAGGGCCTTGCGGCTGTCACGCAGGGCATGAAGCAGGTCGAAGGCACCGACTTGTGTGTGAAATTGCACTGCGGTTGGGTAGGACGTGTAGCGCGGTCCTGCCAGGTCGTAGCGGCGGATCAGATCTGAATCCCAACGAATGGCGTCGAGCATGCGGGCATTCCCCCGGATAGGCTGGCAATGCAGGTGAGTCTACGGAGCTGATTGTGGAAGGGTGTTGATGTGCGTCAAATACGCGCGGAGGGTGGTCATGAAACTGTCTGCTCGATGTGCAAACAGATTCTCAATGTCCCATGAGCCAATGCTGGTGCGGGCCGGGCAGGGTCCACAGGCCGAACAGGATCACCAGCAGGCCACCGGCCATGCGAATGCCGCGTTTGCGCAGCAGGGCCGTGGTGCGTTCGGCGGCCAGCCCGGTGGCGAGCAGCACAGGCCAGGTCCCAAGGCCGAAGGCGAGCATGAGCAAGGCGCTATCGATGGCATTGCCCTGGCTTGCCGACCACAGCAGGGTGCTGTAGACCAGCCCGCAAGGCAGCCAGCCCCACAGCGCGCCCAGCAGCAAGGCGCGTGGCAGGCTCGATACCGGTAGCAGGCGGGTCGCAACGGGTTGAATGTGGCGCCAAAGGCCGCGCCCCAGGCGTTCGATGCGTGTCAGGCCGCTCCACCACCCCGCGAGATACAGGCCCATGGCAATCAGCAGCAGGGCGGCAATGACCCGCATCGCCATGGCCAGCGGGCTGTTGGCCACGGCCCAGCCTGCCAGCCCGAGTAACAGACCGGCGCTGGCATAGCTGAAGATGCGACCCAGGTTGTAGGCCAGCAACAGGCGAAAGCGGCGACTGCGTTGTTCCTTGGGGATGGCCAGGGTCAAGGCGCCCATCAGGCCGCCACACATGCCCAGGCAATGACCGCCGCCCAGCAGGCCAAGTATCAAGGCGGAAAGCAGCAGGGGCGCGAGTTCAAGCATCGGGCTCTATCTCGTCCTTCTTCTGTGGCGGGCTCTTGCGTGAAGCTTCATCCAGAGCGGCTTGATGGTTGGGGTCCTGATCGTCGAACAGGATGCTGTGGGCCGGGCCTTCCATGTCGTCGTATTGCCCGCTGTCCACTGCCCAGAAAAACACATAGATCGCGATGGCGACCAGCAGCAGTGCTGCGGGGATCATGATGTAGAGTGCGGGCATAAAGCCTCCGGAACCGACTGCCGAATGACGGGTGCCGATGCCTGAATGTTGGGCAAGCGCGTCAGACGCAAGGCGTTGAGTACAACCGTCAGAGAGCTGATGGACATGCCGACGGCTGCCCAGACAGGTGTGATCCAGCCCAGTGCTGCGAACGGCAGCATGAGGCCATTGTACAAGCCGGCCCACAGCAGGTTTTCGATGATTACCCGGCGTGTGCGCCGCGCCAGACTGAAGGCCTGTACCAGTGTCTGCAAGCGGTTGGACAACAGGACCGCATCGGCACTGGTTTTTGCCAGATCCGTGGCCGAGCCCATGGCGATGCTGATATCGGCGGCAGCCAGTACGGGCACGTCATTGACGCCATCGCCCAGCATCAGCACCTTGCGGCCTTGTTTGTGCAGGTTTTGCAGCATGGCCAGTTTGTCGTCCGGGCGCAGACCAGCGTGGGCTTCGTCGATGCCCAGTTCGGCGGCAACGCTGGCGACCATGGGTGAGCTGTCGCCAGACAGCAGCAGGGTTTTCCAGCCTCGCGCTTTGCAGGCCTGCAAAAGCTGGCTGGCATCTGCGCGCAGGCGGTCGTCCAGAACCAGCCACGCCAGTGGGGCTCTGGCATCGCCCAGCAACAGCCACTGGCCGGGCTCATTGGGGATGGACGGAACCTCGCTGGCACTCAAGGCGCAGACGAACCCCGGCTGACCGATGCGCAGGCGATAGCTGCCGACAGTGCCTTCCAGGCCAAGGCCCGGTGTGCTGTGAACGTCTTCGGCGGCAAGTGGGGCGCGCCCGAATGCTCGGGCGATGGGGTGTTCCGAGCGGTTTTCCAGTGCCGCGGCCAGGCTCAGGCAGGTATCGGCATCCAGTGTGCCGAGTGGTTTGATGCTGCGCAGGGTGAGACGGCCTTCGGTGAGTGTGCCGGTCTTGTCGAAAATCACGGTGTCGATCTGGTTCAGCCCTTCGAGCACGTGGCCACGGGTCAGCAGCAGGCCGAGTTTGTGCAAGGTGCCGGTTGCGGCGGTCAGGGCGGTGGGTGTCGCCAGCGACAGGGCGCAGGGGCAGGTTGCGACCAGCATTGCCAGGACAATCCAGAAGGCGCGGGTCGAATCGATCTGCCACCAGCACAGGCCGATGACTGCGGCAGCGATCAGCGACCCGAGCAGGAACCATTGGGCTGCGCGGTCGGCTATTTCTGCCAGACGGGGTTTTTCCGTCTGGGCGCGCTCCAGCAGACGCACGATGGCCGAAAGGCGGGTTTCATGGCCCAGCGCCAGGACATGAATCGTGAGCGCGCCTTCGACATTGAGCGTACCGGCAGTCACGCTATCGCCTGTGCTGCGTGGCTGCGGCAGGTATTCGCCGGTCAGCAGCGACTCGTCGACGCTGGACTGGCCCTCCAGCACCTTGCCATCGGCCGGTATGACTGCGCCGGGATGCACCAGTATTCGGTCATTCAGGTGCAGCTCGCTGAGCAGGATTCGTTGGGGCTGGCCGTTATCGTCCAGGCGCAGACAGGATGCGGGCAGCAGGTTGACCAGTTGTGCGGTGGCAGCGGCGGTACGTTCCCGTGCGCGTCGCTCCAGATAACGGCCAGCCAGCAGAAACAGCGCAAACATGCCGACCGCATCGAAATACAGCTCGCCGGTGCCGGTGATGGCGGTCCAGATTCCGGCCAGATAGGCGCCGCCTATGGCCAGCGACACGGACACATCCATGGTCAGGTGGCGAGTACGCAGGTCGCGCAGGGCTCCCCGAAAGAAGGGCGCGCAACTGTAGAAAATGATGGGCGTGGTCAGGAACATCGCGACCCAGCGCAGGATGGCATGCATCTCGGGGCTGAGGTCGATATTGAATTCCGGCCACGTAGCCATGGTCGCCATCATCGCCTGAAACCACAGCAGCCCTGCGACCCCCAGTTGACGCAGGGCCAGTCGGTTTTCCCTGGCCAGTTGTTCGGTGGCGCGGTCGGCCTGATAAGGGTGAGCGGCGTAGCCGATGCTGCGCAGTTCGCTCAGCAACTGGCTCAACGGCAACTGGCTGTCTGCCCAGCGCACATGCAGGCGATGGCTGGACAGATTGAGCTGAGCTTCGGCGACGGCGGGCAGGCTGCGCAGATGGCGTTCGATCAACCAGCCACAGGCCGCGCAACTGATGCCTTCCATCAAGAGCGTGGTTTCGGACAGTTCGCCTTCATGACGTACGAACGCTGCCTGCACATCGGGGCGGTCGTACAGTTCCAGCTCATCCACCAGTTGTGCGGGCAGGCTGTCTGGGTTGATCGAGGTTTCGCTGCGGTGACTGTAGTAACTTTCCAGCCCGCCAGCGACGATGGCCTGCGCCACTGCCTGGCATCCCGGGCAGCACAGTTCGCGGGTTTCCCCGAGCACGATGGCGGTGAATCGGCTGCTGGATGGAACGGGCAGCGCGCAGTGGTAGCAGGGTGTGGTCATGGTCTTTTAAGTGTTGCCAAGTCAGTTTGGTACCTGTGGGAGGCCGCGTGGGGGGGGGGGGGGGGGGGGGGGCGGGGGCGGGCGGGCCCCCCCCTAACCGCCCCCCGCCCCCCCACGAACCCACCCCCAAAAAAAAAATAAA
>NZ_JAUQOO010000003.1:0-375542 GCF_030580745.1 Pseudomonas serbiensis | reverse complement strand
ATTTGACGTAAGCGGCAATGCCCGCAATCAGACCGCCACCGCCCACCGGGACGAAAATGGCGTCCAGCTGGCCCGGTTGCTGACGCAGGATTTCCATGGCCACCGTGCCTTGCCCGGCAATGGTGTCAGGATCGTCGTACGGATGGATGTAGACGAAGCCCTGTTCGTCCACCAGCTTGAGCGAGTAGGCCAGCGCCTCGGGGAACGAATCACCGTGCAGCACCACTTGCGCGCCCCGTGAGCGCACACCCTCGACCTTGATCTCAGGCGTGGTCTTGGGCATGACGATGGTCGCCTTGATACCCAATACTTTCGCCGCCAACGCCAGGCCTTGCGCATGGTTGCCCGCCGAGGCCGTGACCACGCCACGCGCCAGCTCTTCGGGGCTCAATTGCGCCAGCTTGTTATAGGCGCCACGAATCTTGAAGGAGAACACCGGTTGCAGGTCTTCGCGCTTGAGCAGCACCTGGTTGGACAGCCGCTCGGAAAGCTGGCGAGCGCCCTGCAACGGGGTTTCTACGGCGACGTCATAGACGCGGGACGTGAGGATCTTGCGGGCGTAGTGGTTGAGCAGATCGGTCATCGCGTCAACCCCTTGGGCTGGGTCAGGATGATCAGGTTCGAGGACAGGCGAAGGGCGATAGAGCGAAGGATGATGATCATGTCTGACTCCTGGTTCTGAAAGTAGCCCGGGAGACAGAAGAAACCCGCCTCCAGGGCGGGTTTTTTGCAAACGTCGGCTAACCCGCCATGACTGGAATGACGGTAATAATAATCTGGCCGAAGAATTGCTTGATTGGGTTCATGGGCTGGAGGTTATGGCGGGAGGTGTTGCCAAGTCAAGGGTGAATTGAGCGGAAGACGAATGCGCTAAATTGATTTGCGCAGCGCTCGTATTTTTATAAGACGTAACATTTTTATTCACATTGGCACTTTACTGTGGTGCCTGTGGTCAGTTATCTCAGTGTTTCCAACCAGGCAATCAATCACCCAAAAGGACTGAAAAGATGGACGAATATCAAGAAGAACTGCTGGAATCCCGCGCCTTTGAGCTGGACCCGCTGGAACCCGCCGACGACGCTACCGAACTGTGAGGGGCGTCAGGCGCTTTGACGCTGGCTGCGGCGAAACTCTCCTGGAGTCTGGCTGTTCCAGCGTTTGAAGGCGCGTTGAAAGGCTTCGGCCGAGGCAAAACCCAGCAGATACGCGATCTCGCCGAACGCCAGTTCAGTGTCGCGGATGTAAGTCATCGCCAGATCACGGCGAGTGTCATTGAGGATGGTGCGAAAGCGGGTGCCTTCATCGGCCAGTTTTCGGCGCAGTGTCCAGGTCGGCAGCTTGAGCCGGGCTGCGATCTCTTCCAGATCAGGTTCCCTTCCTCCGTTCAATAACGGCCCCAGCAACTGAATGATGCGTTCGCGCAGGCTGCGGGTGCGGGTCAGTTGTTCCAGTTCCTTTTCACACAATTGCAGCAAGTGTTGCCAGGTGCTTGGACAGTGTTCAGGGTTGCGCAGCGCCAGGCTTGTCTGATCCAGACGCAATTGATTGGTCGCCGCGCCAAAGATCACCGGGTTGTCGCTCAGCAAGCTGTAGTCGGCTGCATATTCAGGCGCTTCGAATTCGATCTCGACCCGTTGAGCCCGCACGGGGCTGGCGGCCAGCGCGGACAGGTGGCTGATCCAGGCACAAAGGATCGAGTCCACCACAAAGCGGTTGTAGGCGTTGTAGGGGCTGATGGAATAGAAGCGCAGCCAGGCACCTTCTGCGTCCTCATGAAAGCTCGACTGACCGCGATAGTTGGAGCCATACAACGCCTCGAAACGGCTCAGAACCCGGGCAGCCTCGCGCACGGTCGGTGCCTGTGCTGCCGTGACACCAGCCAGTCCGAGCTGGCTGAGGCGGCTGAGCTGTCCCATGCGCAAGCCCAGCCCCGGTTGGCCGGTAAGCTGGATGGCCGCATGGCCCAGACGCATGTAGCGCGGGATAGACAGGCGTGCGCCTGCTTCGCTCAGGCGCGCCGTGTCCAGGCCGTATTGTTCCAGAAGCGGGGCAGGGTCCTGACCGAAACTGCGCACGGCGTCGCCCATGCTCTGGATAAAGCCCACTGAAAGATCCCCGAGGCGCAGCGTCAGGTCAGGCATGGTCAGAGCCAGATATTGATCAGACGGGCGCCGCTCATGGCGCGGTTTTCCAGAAGCTGCTCGCCGATGATCTGCCCGTTGTGGCTGGCAAAACCTTGCCCGGAGCTGCCCTGGTTCCAGAACTGCCCGTGCAGGAACACACTGATACCGGCCCGGGCATTGCTGTCGGGTGTGCGGCCGGTCAGGGTCAGTTGGCGCCAGGCCTCGCCTTCGCTGATCGTGCCGGGTTTGAGGTCGGTGTCAGGGTTTTCACTCTTGTCCCAGAATCCGCGCCACGGGCTGGCCCAGCTACTTTTGCCGGGAACGAAGGCTGGCACCGCAATCAGCTCGGCGCCGTCAGCATTCAGGCGTGCGTAATTGCCCGGATACCAGCTGTCGCTGCCGATCAGCACTGCCAGACGACCTGCCGGGGTGTCGATGACGTTCAAGGGCGCACTGGCTGCTGTCTCGACATAATCGTGCTGGTAAGGGCTCGCAAACAATTGGCGTTGAGGCTGGCCGAGTGGCAGGCCGTCGCTGCCAAACACAAGGCTGCTGTTATACAGTGCGCCATTGCCGATCCGCAGTTGACCCGCTTCGACGCGCGGCTCCGGCAGCACGATGCTGCCAGCCACCAGGGTGACGCCAAACTCCTTGGCCAGGCCGCCGAACAGGGTTTGATAGTCCCGCGCCATGCTGCTCGCCTTCATGCGCAGATAAGCATCCTCCAGCCGATTCTCGCCGGTGGCTTGAGTGAAGGCCTCAATGAATTTCAGCGGGTTGCTCCAAGGCAGCCAACTCATGGCTTCATCCCGGTCGCTGGCCTGAAAGAGCTGGTTTTTCTCTCCTGAAACAAACAGCCAGGTGCCCACATGTTCCGGCAGGACAACGATGGTCCGGGTATTGATCAGGCCCAGTTCACGGGCATGTTGCAGGTAGGCCGCCAGCTTGCGGTGCAGACGCCCGGGGTTCTGGTAGTCGGTGGGGAACAGCTCGGGCTCGACCCCCAGCAGGTTGCCGCGCTCACCGGGCTGGCCTTCGTTGATGACCAGACGAATGCGCAGGTCGGACAGGTAATGTCCCTGCGCACGTTGCCCGGTCCACAGGCCATAACTGACAAGGGTTGCGATACTCGCCAGGATGAGGCAGATACCGAAGAATTTACGCATAAGGTGCTGTTGATCCAAGGCCAGGACAGGACACTAGGCTTTGTACGATAAGTGGCTGCGCTCGGTGATGCTGCGTTAAAAACAGGCTCGGAATGCTCATTTACAACACGTAAAGTCGAGCGCGACTCCGACCGTTCCTCGCCTGTTTTTGCCTTGCCTGACCTTCGCTCGCCGACTTTCGTACAGAGCCTAGCCTGCCTGCACGTTTGGATCAATAACTTGTCACTTTCGGTCATTGAGCGAGGCGGGTCGGCTCTTTACTGTTTGTGCCATGAACGGGTCATACAACGAGCCCGCAATAGAACAAGAGGACGCATAGATGTCCTCGCTTTTCCGTGATGAAACCGATGGAGCGCTCCCATGACTGCCACTCGCTATCCGCACCTGCTGGCCCCGCTGGACCTGGGTTTCACGACCCTGCGCAACCGGACCCTGATGGGCTCGATGCATACCGGTCTTGAGGAAAGGCCCGGAGGTTTCGAGCGCATGGCGGCGTACTTCGCCGAGCGTGCCCGCGGCGGTGTGGGGCTGATGGTCACCGGCGGTATTGCGCCGAACAAGGAAGGCGGGGTCTACAAGGGCGCTGCAAAACTGACCACGCCTGAAGAAGCCGAGCAACATCGCATCGTCACTGAAGCGGTTCACGAAGCTGGCGGCAAGATCTGTCTGCAGATCCTGCATGCCGGGCGTTACGCCTACAGCCCAGATCAGGTCGCTCCCAGCGCCATCCAGGCACCGATCAACCCGTTCACGCCGCGAGAGCTGGATGAAGAGGGCATTGAAAAGCAGATCCAGGACTTTGTGACCTGCTCGACCCTGGCTCAGAGCGCTGGTTATGACGGCGTTGAAGTCATGGGTTCGGAAGGCTATTTCATCAACCAGTTCCTGGTCGCGCAGACCAACCACCGCACCGACCGTTGGGGTGGCAGCTACGAAAACCGCATGCGCCTGCCGGTGGAAATCGTGCGCCGGGTGCGTGAAGCTGTCGGGTCTGAGTTCATCATCATCTTCCGTCTTTCGATGCTGGATCTGGTGGAAGGAGGCAGTACCTGGGAAGAAATCGTGACCCTGGCCAAGGCTATCGAGCAGGCAGGTGCGACCATCATCAACACCGGGATTGGCTGGCATGAAGCACGCATCCCGACCATCGCGACCAAAGTGCCGCGTGGTGCATTCAGCAAGGTCACGGCCAAGCTGCGCGGTGCCGTGAAGATCCCGCTGATCACCACCAACCGCATCAATACGCCCGAAATCGCCGAGCAGATCCTCAGCGAAGGCGATGCCGACATGGTGTCCATGGCCCGGCCGTTTCTGGCCGACCCGGAGTTCGTCAACAAGGCAGCGGCAGGCCGCGCCGACGAGATCAATACCTGTATCGGCTGCAACCAGGCCTGTCTGGACCATACCTTTGGCGGCAAACTCACCAGTTGTCTGGTCAACCCGCGTGCCTGTCATGAAACCGAACTCAATTACCTGCCGGTGCGGCAGGTCAAGAAAGTCGCGGTGGTGGGCGCAGGGCCTGCCGGCCTTGCGGCTGCAAGCGTGGCGGCGGAGCGTGGTCATCAGGTGACGCTGTTCGATTCGGCCAGTGAAATCGGTGGGCAGTTCAACATCGCCAAGCGTGTACCGGGCAAGGAAGAGTTTTATGAAACCTTGCGCTACTTCAAGCACAAGCTGAAAAACACCGGCGTAGAGTTGCGCCTCGGAACACGTGTCGGGGTACAGGATCTGCTGGATGGCGGTTTCGACGAAGTACTGCTGGCCACCGGAATCGTGCCCCGCACACCGGCCATTCCCGGCATCGATAACCCCAAGGTGCTGAGCTATCTGGACGTGATCCTGCAACGCAAACCGGTTGGCCGCAGCGTGGCGGTGATCGGGGCAGGCGGGATCGGTTTTGATGTCTCGGAGTTCCTGGTCCATCAGGGCGTCTCCACCAGCCAGGATCGTGACGCCTTCTGGAAAGAGTGGGGCATCGACACGACCTTGCAGGCGCGTGGCGGTGTGGCAGGCATCAAGGCTGAAGCCCATGCCCCGGCGCGTCAGGTATTCCTGCTGCAACGCAAGGACACCAAGGTCGGCGATGGCCTGGGCAAGACCACCGGCTGGATTCACCGCACCGGCCTGAAAAACAAGCAAGTGCAAATGCTCAACAGCGTGCAGTACCTGAAAATCGACGATGCCGGCCTGCATATCCGCATTGGCGAAGGCGAAGAGAAACTGTTGCCGGTGGACAACATCGTCATCTGCGCTGGCCAGGACCCGTTGCGCGAGCTGTATGACGGGCTGGTCGACGCAGGGCAGAGCGTTCATCTGATTGGTGGCGCTGATGTTGCTGCCGAGCTGGATGCCAAGCGAGCGATTGATCAGGGTTCCAGGTTGGCTGCCGAACTGTAGGTGCCTCTTCGCGAATGAATTCACTCCCACAGAAATCACAGCTCGTGGGAGCGAATTCATTCGCGAAAGGCCAGTACCGTCAATGGAGTGTATCGTGTCATTTTCGTTTGCAGAGATACGCTTCGCTCCATGATCCGTGACGCACTGACCTGGCAACCCACAGCCCCTCTCGAACTTCTGAGCCTGCCCTGGTTGAAACAGGCAGGCATCGAAGTCGCGATCCTGCGGCTGGACCTTATCGATCCGCTGATCAGCGGCAACAAGTGGTTCAAGCTCACCGAGCATCTGGCTTGCGCGGCTCAGGGTGGAGCGGCGGGCGTCATCAGCCTTGGAGGCGCTCATTCCAATCATTTGCATGCGATGGCGGCGGCGGGCAAGCGTTTTGGTTTCCCCACGGTGGGTTTGCTGCGCGGTCATGAGCAACTGACGCCTACGGTGCTCGACCTGCAAGCCTTCGGGATGCAATTGCACTGGCTGGGTTATGGCGGTTATCGCGCTCGGCATGAGGAGGGCTTCTGGTTGCCTTGGCAGGCGCAGTATCCCGAGCTTTATCCGATTCCTGAAGGTGGTGGCGGCATGCCCGGTGCCTTGGGCTGCGCCCGATTGCTGGACTTGATAAAAGAGCCGTTGCAGTCTCTGGGTTGGGATGATTATCACGGTTGGTGGCTGGCGGCGGGTACCGGAACCACTCTGGCCGGGCTGGTGCTGGCGGAGTCGGGCGCTCACCCTGTATATGGCGCGTTGGCGGTTCCGGATGATCATGGCGTCGCTCAGAATGTGGCTGCGTTGGTGGGCACGGCTTCGGGTTATCAACTGATTGATGCCAGTCGCGGTGGTTTTGCCAGGACCGATGCGCATTTGCTGGAGTTTATCGCTACCACTGAAGCGCAAGGTTCTATCCTGCTGGAGCCGCTCTACACCGGCAAAGCGCTGCTGGCGCTGCACCATGAAGTCGCAGCCGGGCGCTTCATTTCGGGCACTCGCCTGATCTTCGTTCATACCGGCGGCCTGCAAGGTCGACGGGCAATGATGCTCTGAGGCGGGAGGCGTCGTCCCTGACTACGTGGATGACACTTTTGGAGTAAAGCCTTCCATTCACTGTCTTGATAATCGGTCATTCCCCCATCAATGGCCGAGGTCAGCATGACAACTACCGTCGTAGAGCAGGTCGATCCTGCTACTTTGAGAAAAGTCATAGTGGCTGCCGCCATCGGTAACTTTGTCGAATGGTTCGACTTTGCGGTCTATGGCTTTCTGGCTACCACCATCGCTCTGCAATTCTTCCCCAGCACCGACACCAGCGCCGCACTGCTGAAAACCTTTGCGGTCTTTGCCGTTGCCTTTGCCTTCCGGCCACTGGGCGGGATTTTCTTTGGCATGCTGGGTGACAGGATCGGTCGCAAGCGCACGCTGGCCATCACTATTCTGTTGATGGCGGGTGCCACGACCCTGATCGGCCTGTTGCCCACTTATGCAGCCATTGGCGTGACTGCTCCGATTCTGCTGACCATCATTCGCTGTGCTCAGGGTTTTTCGGCGGGGGGTGAGTATGCCGGGGCCTGCGCCTACCTGATGGAGCATGCACCGAAAGACCAGCGCGCCTGGTATGGCAGTTTCCTGCCGGTCTCGACGTTCTCGGCTTTCGCTGCTGCGGCAGTGGTGGCTTATGCGCTGGAGGCGGCCTTGTCGGCAGAAACCATGGGCAGTTGGGGCTGGCGTCTGCCATTTCTGATTGCCGCGCCGCTAGGGCTGGTCGGTCTGTATCTGCGCTGGAGGCTGGACGAAACGCCGGCTTTTCAGGCCGTGACCGAAGAGCATGACGTGGCCCATTCGCCGCTCAAGGAAACCCTGCGCAACCATGGCGCGGCCATCTGCTGTCTGGGGGCTTTCATTTCCCTGACGGCGTTGTCGTTCTACATGTTCACCACGTACTTCGCCACTTACCTGCAAGTGGCGGGTGGCTTGAGTCGGGCCACGGCGTTGCTGGTGTCGTTGATCGCCTTGTTGTTTGCCGCTGCGATCTGCCCGCTGGCCGGGGCTTATTCCGATCGGGTCGGACGACGCGCCACCGTGGTCACGGCCTGCGTATTGCTGATGCTGGTGGTGTTTCCGTCTTTCCTGATGGCCAGTTCGGGATCGTTCGCGGCTTCGATTTTCGGAGTGATGCTGTTGGCCATCGGCGCGGTGTTGTGCGGTGTTGTCACGGCGGCGCTGCTCTCGGAAACCTTCCCGACCCGCACCCGTTACACGGCATCGGCCATCACCTACAACATGGCCTACACCCTGTTCGGTGGCACTGCGCCGCTGGTAGCAACCTGGTTGATCAGCACTACCGGCAGTAACTTGTCGCCGGCCTTTTATCTGATTGCCGTAGCGGCTCTGGCACTGGCGGGTGGTCTGGCGTTGCCGGAAACCTCGAAGATTTCATTGCATGATGTGGCAGAGCGTGGAGAGGTGGGACCTGGTTCACGAATGAATTCGCTCCCGTCCTGAGTTCATTAAACCCATCGCAAACATGCAATAAAAAATGGCACGGGCGCCCTGAAAAATGGCACATTGGCGACCCTGCCTCGATATGACACATTTTGTAATATCAGAATGGGGGCACTCCAAAACCATTTTTACGGATGAAATGCATGGCGATCAGCGCTCAGCCCGGTTCTCCCGCGGCTTCGACGACTCCTCAGACCAGCCCATTAGTGATGCGTATTATCGGCGCGGTCGCCCTGGCGCATTTGATCAACGACCTGATCCAGGCTGTGCTGCCGTCGATCTATCCGATGCTCAAGGCCAGTTACGATTTGAGTTTCACCCAGATCGGGCTGATTACCCTGACCTTCCAGATCACGGCTTCGTTGTTGCAGCCCTGGGTCGGTTATTACACCGACCGGCATCCCAACCCGCTGGTCCTGCCTCTGGGTTCGATCTGTACCCTGATCGGCATTGTGATGCTGTCGATGGTGGGCAGTTTCCCATTGATTCTGGTGGCCTCGGCGCTTATCGGCATCGGCTCTTCGACCTTTCACCCTGAAGCCTCGCGTATTGCAAGGCTGGCTTCGGGCGGGCGTTTTGGTCTGGCGCAATCGACCTTCCAGGTCGGTGGCAATACTGGCTCGGCATTCGGTCCGTTGCTGGCGGCTGCGATCATCATTCCTTTCGGTCAGGGCAATGTGGCCTGGATCGGCTTGTTTGCCCTGTTTTCCCTGGGCTTGCTGTACGCCATCAGCCGTTGGTATCGGGCACACCTGAACCTGTTCAAGCTCAAGGCCGGGCAGGCGGCGACCCATGGCCTGTCGAGAAGGCGGGTGATTCTGTCGCTGGGCATATTGGCGTTTCTGGTCTTCTCCAAGTTCTTCTACATGACCAGCCTCACCAGCTACTTCACGTTCTACCTGATCGAGAAGTTCGACCTGTCGGTGGCCAGTTCGCAGTTGCACCTGTTCCTGTTTCTGGGCGCGGTGGCGGCGGGCACGTTCTTTGGCGGCCCGATTGGCGACAAGATCGGCCGCAAGAAAGTGATCTGGTTTTCGATTCTCGGCGCGGCGCCTTTCACCCTGGCGCTGCCCTATGCCGATCTGTTCTGGACCAGCGTGCTGAGCGTCATTATCGGCTTCATTCTGGCGTCGGCGTTTTCTGCCATTGTGGTGTATGCCCAGGAACTGGTGCCGGGCAACGTGGGCATGATTGCCGGTATCTTCTTCGGCCTGATGTTCGGCTTTGGCGGGATCGGTGCGGCGTTGCTCGGTTATCTGGCCGATAGCCACGGCATTCTGTATGTCTACAACCTGTGCTCGTACCTGCCGTTGCTCGGCATCCTGACCATCTTGCTGCCGAAGACCAAGTGATCAGGCGGGTGGTATCGAGACAGCTTCCGAGCTGAGTGTGTTACTGGTGTCGGCCAGATTGGGCCACATGTCCGACACCAGAAACAGACGCTCTGCTTCTTCCCATTCCCCCTGCGGGTTCTGATTCAGGCGTACCAGCAGTTGCGCCGGAGCCAGTGGGTCGAGCTGTGTCAGCCAGTCCTGCAATTGCTCATGGCTCCAGGCTTGGGCGTAATGAGCGGGTGCCAGCCAGGCGTGACGTGGCAAAGGCTGCCAGCGCCCCGTCGGGCTTTGTGCGATGAATTCTTCCCAATCCCGTTGATGCAGCCAGAGCCCTTTGAGGTGCTGGCTATGGGCACCTGCCGGTGATCGGGCCTGTCCCGGCCAGGGATAGAGCAGATAGCCACCCAGCCATAACTCGGCCGTGAAGGCCTCGATTCCCAGCGCCGACAACGTCGCCCGGCTTTCTTGACGTGAGGACATCGGCAGTTGATGCTGGCTCAGGTGTGTAAGCTTGCGGTCCAGCCGGTCATGGCATCCAGGCCCCAGCCATTGCGCCGTGTCACTGCCATCGCCGTCCTGCGGCCCGAGATAGAGTTTGATGGCCAGTTCCACGTGATGCACGCCATCACGATCCCGCAGCAGCATGTCCAGTTCGCCCAGGGTGTGGCCTTCCAGACGAATCGGCAGGTTGGCGGCGATGATCTCGACTCCCGGCGCATGATGCACCGCGAACTGCCAGAGCCGTTCGTAGTAAAGCCCCAGCCTGCGTGTGGCGCTGAGCGACAGCCAGTGTTCCAGCGGGGAACTGTCCCGATCCAGTTGATACAGGAAGTCTGCCAGTTGATCGGGGTGCTGTACCCAGTCGCTGCCGGTCAATGGATGACGTTGCGGCCATGGCGTTGCATCGAGCATGGGCGGCGCGAGGATGACCCAGGCCAGGTCGCGCACCTCTGGGTGGCGCAACTGGCGGGGGAGGTCGATCAGGTCGGGAAATAGAGTCATGTACCGAGGATAGCCCCCATCCCCCCGTAGGAGCGAATTCATTCGCGAAGAACCGTGTACATTCACAGGCGATGCGTCGCCTGGGCTTTCTTCGCGAATGAATTCGCTCCTACGGGGTTGTGCATACATTGCCGCTAACCGGCCCTTTCGCCCATAATCCGTTTCTTTAAGGCCGTATCGAACCCGCAGCAGGAGCCCCATGGAGCAATTTCGCAATATCGGCATCATCGGTCGTCTGGGCAGTGTTCAGGTGCTCGATACCGTTCGCCGACTCAAGAGATTCCTGTTGGACCGGCATCTGCACGTCATTCTGGAAGACACCATCGCTGAAGTACTGCCCGGCCACGGTCTGCAGACCTCGTCGCGCAAGATGCTCGGCGAAGTGTGCGACATGGTCATTGTGGTGGGCGGCGACGGCAGTCTGCTGGGCGCGGCGCGGGCGTTGGCCAAGCACAACGTTCCGGTATTGGGCATCAACCGTGGCAACCTGGGTTTTCTGACCGATATCCGTCCTGACGAACTGGAAGTGAAAGTCGCTGAAGTTCTGGATGGGCACTATCTGGTGGAAAACCGCTTCCTGCTTCAGGCCGAAGTTCGCCGTCATGGTGAGGCCATTGGTCAGGGCGATGCACTCAACGATGTGGTGCTGCACCCCGGCAAGTCCACGCGGATGATCGAGTTCGAGATCTATATCGATGGCCAGTTCGTCTGTAGCCAGAAGGCCGACGGCCTGATCATTGCCACGCCTACGGGTTCGACCGCCTACGCGCTGTCGGCAGGCGGGCCGATCATGCATCCCAAGCTCGATGCCATCGTTATCGTGCCCATGTACCCGCATACCCTGTCCGGTCGGCCGATAGTGGTCGACGGCAACAGCGAGCTGAAAATCGTTGTGTCCAAGGACATGACCATTTATCCCCAGGTGTCCTGTGATGGGCAGAACCATTTCACTTGCGCACCGGGCGATACCATTACCGTCAGCAAGAAATCCCAGAAACTGCGCCTGATTCACCCGCTGGATCACAACTATTACGAAGTCTGCCGCACCAAGCTCGGCTGGGGCAGCAGACTCGGCGTCGGAGGCGACTGATGCTCGATCCTGCGCGTGGCTACGATCTGATCGGTGACGTGCACGGTTGTGCTCATACCCTTGAGCACTTGCTGGAGTTGCTCGGTTACCGTTTTCAGGCGGGCGTCTGGCGTCATCCTGAACGCAGGGTGATTTTCCTGGGCGATATCATTGACCGTGGCCCCCGGATTCGCGAGGCGTTGCATATCGTGCGCGACATGGTCCAGGCGGGTCAGGCCTATTGCATCATGGGCAACCATGAGTTCAATGCGCTGGGGTGGGTGACACCGGCCTTGCCCGAAGGCAGCCAGCGCTTCGTGCGCGAGCACACGCCGCGTCATGCACGACTGATCGGCGAGACGCTGGCGCAGTTCGAGCAATACCCGGCGGAGTGGAGCGAGTTTGTTCAGTGGTTTTACGAGTTGCCGCTGTACATCGATGCCGGCCGTTTTCGCGTGGTGCACGCCTGCTGGGACCCGAGCCTGATCGAGCCCCTGCGCGGCCTGCATGGCAATGGCTGCATCGACAAGCATTTCGTCCAGGCTTCGGCGGTGCCGGGCAGTTTTGCCAGCGGTGTTTTCAACCGTCTGCTGCGCGGCACCGACATGCGTCTGCCCCATGGCTTGACCCTGACCGGCGGCGATGGCCTATCCCGCGCTTTCTTCCGCACCAAATTCTGGGAAGACGACCCACAGACCTACGGCGATGTGGTGTTCCAGCCCGACGCCCTGCCCGAAGGCGTGGCCAAGACGCCGCTGTCCACTTCGGAAAAGAACGCCCTGTTGCGCTATGGCATCGACGAGCCATTGCTGTTCGTCGGCCATTACTGGCGTAGCGGCATACCGGCTCCGATCCGGCCAAACCTGGCCTGCCTGGATTACAGCGCTGTGCTCTACGGCAAGCTTGTAGCGTACCGACTGGATCAGGAAACACAGATTGATCCGGATAAATTCGTCTGGGTCGATGTGCAGCGTCCCGAGGTTTCACAATGAACCCCGTTGCCGTTCTGCGATTGCCCTTGAGCACAGATCTGACAGGCTTCATCAGCTTTCTTCAGCGCCTGGGCGTTCCTCATCGGGTCAGCGAAGAGGCGGGTGAGCAAGTGCTCTGGGTACCGGATGTCGGGCAACTGGCCGAAGAAGTGCGCAATTTGTACGCACGCTTTCCGGAGGGTGACGACTCTTATGAGTTACCGCCTGGAGCCGCAGTGACCAAAGTGAAACGTCCAGGCTTCGCTCAGCAGTTGCGCAACAGCCCGATGACCGCACTGGTGCTGCTGGCGACCCTGATCGTTGCCGGGCTCACCTTGTTGGGGGATGACCTCGATACCGTGCGCTGGCTGACGTTTCTGGACTTTCGGGTCCAGGGTGAATACGCGATGTTCGTGCCTCTTGCCGACAGTCTGGCGGCAGGGGAATGGTGGCGTATCTTCACCCCGATGCTGATCCACTTCGGCATCCTGCATCTGTCCATGAACGGGCTGTGGTACTGGGAGCTTGGGCGGCGCATCGAGCTGCGCCAGGGTCGCTGGCATCTGCTGGGCCTGACGCTGCTGTTCGCCGCGTTTTCCAACTCGGTCCAATATGCATTCGGTGGCCCGAGCCTGTTTGGCGGATTATCGGGAGTTCTTTACGGGTTGCTGGGCCATTGCTGGATTTTCCAGTGGCTGGCGCCCAACCCGATCTATCGCATGCCTCGTGGCGTGCTGATCATGATGCTGGTCTGGCTGGTGTTGTGTCTGTCCGGGCTGGTGAGCCTGCTGGGTTTTGGCGATATCGCCAACGGCGCTCATGTCGGTGGTCTGATTATTGGTTGTGTTACCGGCCTTGTGGGGGGTGCCATTGCCCGCCGCAGAGCCTAGGCTCTGTACGAAAAGTGGCTGCGCTCGGTGATGCTGCGTTAAAAACAGGCTCGGAATGCTCATTTACAACACGTAAACTCCGCTTCCTCGCCTGTTTTTGCCTTGCCTGACCTTCGCTCGCCGACTTTTCGTACAGAGCCTGGAATTGCCCCCTATTTTCTGGAGTACAGAATGTCCTCTTTTGCTGAAATGATTGAAAACATCACCCCCGATATCTACGAGAGCCTGAAGCTGGCTGTGGAAATCGGTAAGTGGTCCGATGGCCGCAAGCTGACCCAGGAGCAGCGCGAGTTGTCCTTGCAGGCGTTGATCGCCTGGGAAGCGCAGAACCTGCCGGAAGACCAGCGCATCGGTTACATGGGCCCGCAGGAATGTGCGTCCAAATCCGAGCCGGTGGCTAATATCCTGTTCAAGTCGGATGCCATCCATTGATCGAGCTTGGTCGCGGAGCAGTCAACAAAATGTCGGCGCGCCAGGATGCGGCGCCCTTCGTGCAATACAGCTTTCGGCTGGGCGATGCAGAAATCCCCGTCAACCCGCTGATCGGCAAGACGGTGCGCCTGGAATACCTGGGCGCCATCCATTGCAGCCATTGCGGTCGCAAGACCAAATCCAGCTACAGCCAGGGTTATTGCTACCCATGCATGCTCAAGCTGGCCCAGTGCGACGTATGCATCATGAGCCCGGAGAAGTGCCATCACGAGCACGGCACCTGCCGGGATCCGTCCTGGGGCGAGCAGTTCTGCATGACCGACCATATCGTCTATCTCGCCAACTCATCGGGCGTGAAGGTCGGTATCACCCGGGCCACCCAGTTGCCGACCCGCTGGCTGGACCAGGGCGCGAGCCAGGCCTTGCCTATTTTGCGTGTGGCGACCCGGCAGCAGTCCGGTTTCGTCGAAGACCTGCTGCGCAGTCAGGTCGCCGACCGTACCAACTGGCGCGCCTTGCTCAAGGGCGATGCCCAGCCGGTGGATCTCAAGGCCATCCGTCAGGAACTGTTCGACACTTGCGCTGCCGGATTACAGGAGTTGCAAGGCCGGTTCGGCCTGCAGGCCATCCAGTTGCTGCATGATGCCGAGCCTGTAGAGTTTCGTTATCCGGTCGAGGCGTATCCGACCAAGATTGTCAGTTTCAACCTGGACAAGAACCCGATTGCCGAGGGCACGCTGCTGGGGATCAAGGGCCAATACCTGATTTTCGATACCGGCGTGATCAATATTCGCAAGTACACGGCCTATCAACTGGCCGTGCATCAGTAAAGGATTCCAGTATGCGTACTGAGCAACCGAAAATGATTTACCTGAAGGATTATCAGGCGCCTGACTATCTGATTGACGAAACGCACCTGACATTCGAGTTGTTCGACGACCACTCTCTGGTGCATGCGCAACTGGTCATGCGTCGTAATCCCGAGCGTGGCGCAGGCCTGCCGCCGCTGGTGCTGGATGGCCAGCTTCTGGAGCTTGTGTCGCTGCAACTGGATGATGTCGAGCTGAGCGCAGGTGATTATCAACTGACGCCGGACCATCTGACGCTGCACCCCAAGGCCGAGCGTTTCACGGTCGACAGCACTGTGCGCATCCACCCGGAAACCAATACCGCACTGGAAGGCCTGTACAAGTCCAGCGGCATGTTCTGTACCCAGTGCGAGGCCGAAGGCTTCCGCAAGATCACCTATTACCTCGACCGCCCGGACGTGATGAGCAAGTTCACCACGACCCTGAGCGCCGACAAGCATGATTTCCCGGTGCTGCTGTCCAACGGCAACCCGATTGCCAGCGGTCAGGAAGACGACGGTCGGCACTGGGCGACCTGGGAAGACCCGTTCATGAAACCGGCTTACCTGTTCGCGCTGGTGGCCGGTGATCTTTGGTGTGTCGAAGACACGTTCACCACCATGAGCGAGCGTGTCGTGACCCTGCGCATCTATGTCGAGCCGGAAAACATCGACAAGTGCCAGCACGCCATGGACAGCCTGAAGAAATCCATGCGCTGGGACGAAGAAACCTACGGTCGCGAATACGACCTGGATATCTTCATGATCGTGGCCGTCAACGACTTCAACATGGGCGCCATGGAGAACAAGGGCCTCAACATCTTCAACTCCAGTGCCGTGCTGGCCCGTGCCGAAACCGCCACCGACGCCGCTCACCAGCGTGTCGAAGCGATTGTGGCCCATGAGTATTTCCACAACTGGTCGGGCAACCGCGTGACCTGCCGTGACTGGTTCCAGCTGTCGCTCAAGGAAGGTTTCACGGTGTTCCGCGACTCCGGCTTCTCGGCGGACATGAACTCGGCCACGGTCAAGCGCATTCAGGACGTCGCTTACCTGCGCACTCACCAGTTTGCCGAAGATGCCGGCCCGATGGCCCATGCCGTGCGCCCGGACAGCTTTATCGAGATTTCCAACTTCTACACCCTGACTGTCTATGAAAAGGGCTCCGAAGTCGTTGGCATGATCCACACCCTGCTGGGCGCCGAAGGCTTCCGCAAGGGCAGCGATCTGTACTTCGAGCGCCACGACGGGCAGGCCGTGACCTGTGACGATTTCATCAAGGCCATGGAAGACGCCAATGGCGTGGACCTGACTCAGTTCAAGCGCTGGTACAGCCAGGCCGGTACGCCGCGTCTGGCGGTCAGCGAGTCCTACGACAGTGCTGCGCGCACTTACAGCCTGACCTTCCGTCAGAGCTGCCCGCAGACGCCGGACAAACAGGAAAAGCAGCCGTTCGTGATTCCGGTTGCGCTGGGCCTGCTGGACAAGCAGGGTGGCGAGGTCGCGCTGCGTCTGTCCGGTGAAGCAGCGGCCAGCGGGACTTCCCGCGTGCTGTCGGTGACCGAGGCCGAGCAGACGTTCACCTTTGTCGATATCGCTGAAAAGCCGCTGCCGTCGCTGCTGCGTGGTTTCTCGGCTCCGGTCAAACTCAGCTTCCCCTATGACCGCGACCAGTTGATGTTCCTGATGCAGCACGACAGCGATGGCTTCAATCGCTGGGATGCAGGTCAGCAGTTGTCTGTTCAAGTGTTGCAGGAGTTGATTGCGCAGCATCAGCAAGGTCAGCCATTGGTCATGGATCAGCGTCTGGTAACAGCATTGGGCACCGTGCTGGCAGATGAACAACTGGATCAGGCCATGGTCGCGGAAATGCTGTCGCTGCCGGGTGAGGCGTACCTCACTGAAATCAGCGAAGTGGCGGATGTCGATGCCATTCACGCGGCCCGCGAGTTTGCGCGTCAGCAGATTGCCGACAGCTTGTTCGATGCGCTGTGGGCGCGTTATCAGGCCAATCGCAGCCTGTCGAAAACCACGCCTTACATTGCCGAAGCCGAGCATTTCGCCCGCCGCAGCCTGCAGAACATTGCGCTGTCGTACCTGATGCTCAGCGCCAGGCCACAGGTTCTTGAGGCGGCCATCGAGCAGTTCGATGCCTCCGACAACATGACCGAACGCCTGACAGCGCTGGCCGTGCTGGTCAATTCGCCGTTCACTGAAGAGCGCGCCAAGGCACTGGCCGTTTTTGCCGAAAACTTCAAAGGCAACCCGCTGGTCATGGATCAGTGGTTCAGCGTCCAGGCGGGCAGCACCCAGCCGGGTGGCCTGCAACGGGTCAAGGAGCTGATGCAGCATCCGGCGTTCAACATCAAGAACCCGAACAAGGTCCGCGCCCTGATCGGTGCTTTCGCGGGCCAGAACCTGATCAACTTCCATGCAGCGGATGGCTCTGGCTATCGCTTCCTGGCGGATCTGGTGATCGAGCTCAACGGCTTCAACCCGCAGATCGCCTCTCGCCAACTGGCGCCGTTGACCCGCTGGCGCAAGTACGACAGCGCCCGTCAGGCGTTGATGAAGGCCGAACTGGAGCGTATCCGCAGTTCGGGCGAGCTGTCGGCCGACGTGTTCGAGGTGGTGAGCAAAAGTCTGGCGGTGTAAGGCTTGATGCGGCATTGAGTGCGTCACTCGCACGCTTGAAAAAGGTGCTGTTCGCGGTTGCGGACAGCACCTTTTTCACGTTTGGAATCGTGCCGTTTCCGGCCTGAAAAAATATCACATGTGATACGTATCCATCCTTGATGGCATCTGCTACGTTGCGCACCTGATCCAAGGTGAAATTACAGGATAGTGTTGATCAGTTAATAGGCTGATTTCAAAAAGCAGGTGGCAAGGTCACAATCCGTGGGAGGGGCCTTGGCCGCGACAGCCAGCTTTCAGGCGCTGAAAATGTATTGCCTGTAAGCAAGTCGTCGCGGCCAAGGCCCCTCCCACAAGTGACATATGCCTTAACTGATCGGCATTAAAATTACAGGGGGACGCCAATGCCTCGTAAAGCCAAAGGCGACAGTTCAACTCTCCCGGCCAAGGTGTCAAAGAGTTCCACCGATTACATGCGTGAAATGCGTCTGCGACTCAAGGAAGCGGGTCTGGTCAAGCGTGAGTTCTGGATCCGCCCCGAAAACGTCGATGCGTTGCGCGGCATCGAAAAAGCGCTAAGGCAGCCCTTTCTGGGCGAGAGAATCAAATTGGAGGATTTCATGACCGAGAACACCAACTGGACCATCAGCTCCCTGCAGAAGTCTCTGGCCGAACTGGATCTGGTCACTCAAGGGGAAATTGAGCTGGCCGTGACCGAAGGTGCCGAGGCCGGTATCCGTCTGACCATGAAAGGCTATGGCGACCTGCCGATCTACATCGCGGTGGCGGGCGATCAGGTCCTGGCCGATGCCACTTTGATCGAAGTCAGCAGCATCAAGGACGTGGCTGCCTTCAACAATGTCGTCCTGCGTAGCCGTGACCTGTTTCCGCTGTCATCGGTCGGTATCGAGACCCTGGCCGACGACCAGGAAGTCTACTGCCTGTTTGGCGCATTGAGCGCCGCATCGTCCCTGACGGTAATCGTTCAGGAAATCTTCACCCTTGCGGACAACGTGATCCGTGCGGCCGAAGCTTTTGACGATCATTTCATCCGCTGAATAGCCCTGTCAGGAGGAGAGAATTCATGACCACAAGTATCTGGAAAAAACTGGTGACTGCCGTTCGTGGCGGTGCCTCTGAAGTGGGCGAGTCGATTGTCGATGCCAATGCCATCCGCATTCTGGACCAGGAAATCCGCGACGCCGAGAGCGCGCTGGTCAAGGCCCGCGACGGTCTGATCACCATCAAGGCCAAGCACAAGCTGTCCGCTCAGCGTCTTGAAGAGCACGCCACCAGCATTGCCAACTGGGAAGGCCGTGCTCTGCAGGCGTTGAACAAGGGCGAAGAAGGCCTGGCTGTGGAATGCGCCGCAAAAGTCGCGGAGATCGAAGCCCTGCGCGATCAGGAGCAGGAGCTGGCCGATCAGTTCAACAAGCAGGTCAACCTGTTGCAGGATCAGGTGCTCAAGGCCGAGTCGCGGATCAAGGGCCTCAAGCAGCAGGTCGAGATGGCCAAGGCGCGTGAAACCGTGCAAAAGGCGCGGGTCGCGACAGCCACGGCTACCGGCGGCGCCAGCGGCGCTGTGGAAAATGCGGTGAGTTCTCTGGCGCGTCTGAAACAGCGTCAGGATGAACAGGACGCCAAGCTGGAAGCGGCTGAAGAACTGGCCAGCCAGTCCAATGGCAGCGACCTCGAGCGCCGCCTGCAAGACGCTGGTATCGGTGCGAAGAATGGCGGTGCCGAAGATGTGTTGGCGCGCCTGAAAGCCCGCAACCAGACACCGGCCCAGTAAGTCGTCTGGAAGGGATGGCCGACAAAGGTCATCCCATGCCTTTGCCGTGGCTGTATGGAAGTGAACGCTGACTCAAGGATTTGAACGGATGACCCTGTTTCTGTTGCTTCGGCGTCACGCATCGGTGTTCTTCGACCGGTTCGGCTGGGCTGGCATCGGTATGTTGCTGGTCGTGCATTACGCCGTTTCATGGTTGCTGTTGACGTTGGCCAATGAGGAGCATCTGCTCCAGGGCGCTGATTTCACCTATTTCTATCTGACCACTGCCACCACTGTCGGTTATGGCGATCTGTCGCCCAAATCCGGCTGGGGCAAGGTCATCACTACCACCTGGATCATGCTGGGCGGTATCGCCTTGCTGACCGCCGTGATCGGCAAGGCTTCGACTTCGGTCGGCGATATCTGGAGACGAAACATGAAGGGACAGGGCGATTGCTCTGCACTCAAGGGCCATACGGTTCTTGTGGGCTGGGATGGCGAGTCCAGCGAACGCATTGTCGAACTGCTCGATCAGGACGCCTCGACCAGTGGCGGCGGGCTGGTGATCTGCGACTCGATCATCGCGGAAAACCCCATGCCGGGCCGGGCATCTTTCATCAAGGGCGACTCGCTGGATTCGCCTGCACTGTTGATCCGGGCAGGCGTCATCGGTGCCCAGCGGATTCTGGTGCATACCCAGTCTGACAGCCTGACCCTGGCCATCGTGCTGACGCTCAAGAGCCTGGGACCCTCTGGCCATGTCGTGGCCCACTTCAATAATTCCGAACGGGCGGCACTGGCCAGAACCTATGCGCCCGAGCTGGAATGCACGTCGAACATGGCCATTGAAATGCTGGTCCGCTCCTCCCAGGACCCAGGCTCCAGCAGTGTTATCAACGAACTGCTGTGCATCGGTCAGGGCGCGACGCAATTCCGGCATGTGCTGCCCGCTGATTTCACTTCCTCTTGCGGCGAGCTGTATGTGCGCCTGCGTCAGGAGTTCAATGCCACGCTGATCGGCTATCGCACGTCTGCCAATGGGCAGTTCGAGATCAATCCTGCCAATGACGTGATCATTCGCGGCGGGGAAATTTTCTACATCGCTTCCAGTCGACTGCAAGAGGATGCGCTATGAGTTGGTTCAAACGTGTCATGGGGCTGGAGGCACCCAAGGCGTCCGGTAACGCCAGCGGGCCGAGCAGCCCGTTTGGTCTGGCTTCAGGGCGCATGCTGTGCCTGGATTCTTCGCTGAAAATGCTGCTCGACGGCCACTCCGAAGTGGTTGTGCCGGGCGATGAAAAGGTCTGGGCCGTGGGCCGTATCGATCTGGGCCAGTCGATGTTCATCCATCGTTTCTATCTGGATAACGAAGATTACTTCCTGCAAGTGGTCAGCAACGGCCGCAATCCTGAAGACGTCCAGGACATCATTCTGTTCGGCTATTACAGTGCCTCGCCTATTGCCAGCAAGGATGAATTGCTGCGTCTGACCGGCCCGTCCTCGAAGATCGGCCTGCCGACCTATGAGCACGACGGCGAAGTGTTCGAGCGCCAGTGGGGAACCGAAACCGGACAGACCGAACTGACGCCCATGGACGAAGATGTGTCCAGCCCTGACGGCGGCTATCGCATCAAGCACCTGAGCATGCTGTACGCCCGCGAAACGGGCTTGATCAACCGGCGGGAATTTCTGCTGTTTTCGGTAGAAGAAGACGAAGAGGGTGTCATCACCCTGACAACGGCGGTTGGTGTAACGCTGCAATCCACTGATATCAACGTTCTATGACAAGGAAATCCTCATGATCGACGCGCTGCGTATGTCGCTCAACGCCACAGCCGTGTTTGGTTTCATCATGTACATCGTGGTGGCGGCGATTCTGTTCGCCCTGTTCCAGTTCATCTACAGCCGCGTCACGCCGCACAAGGAATTTGCCCTGATCCGCGAGAACAATGTCGCGGCAGCCCTTGCGCTGGGCGGCTCGCTGATCGGTTTTGCGCTGCCGGCCAGCAATATCATCACCTACAGCGTCGGCATTCTGGACGTGATCGTCTGGGTGGTGATCGCGGCGGTGGTGCAACTGCTGGCGTTCGGGGTTACCAGTCTGGTACTCAAGGGCCTTTCGGCGCGTATTGCCAGAGGCGAGACGGCGGCGGCGATCTACTCGGCCAGTGTCGCGATCAGCGTCGGTCTGCTCAACGCGGCCTGCATGACCCCTTCGGTCTGACAGCGGCTACGGTCAAGGAGACTCACGATGAGACGCAGTACCACAAAACTTGTGCTCGCCAGTACGCTTCCTCTTGCCATGTCGGCGTGCAGCCAGGCTGAAGACGTACCGGAATTTACCGCGCAGACCAATTTCAGCTCTGTCCAGGCCTGTGTCGATTCCAAGGTGCCTGTGGATGTGTGTTCCGACGCCTACATGCAGGCCTTGTCGGATCACCGCAGCATTGCTCCGGTTTATGATGACAAGGCTTCCTGTGAAACTGACTTCATTCCGGATTACTGCCAGATAACGTCCGAAGGCAAATACATGCCCAAGATGGGCGGGTTCGAGCTGGCATTCTCCGGAAATGTGCCGAAAGACACCCTCGCCAGGGTGCATCAGGAAGTCGCCCAGGCCAACCCCGGTGGCAGCGAAGGTCTGCTCACAGGCTTGCTGATCGGTAACCTGCTCAGCAGCGGTTTTGGCAGTAACCGCTACTATTCGCAGCCCGTGTATCAGGCGCGTGACGACCGTGGCAGTTTCTACATGTCGTCATTGCCTGCGCAGATCGATCGGGGCAAGACCTTTGGCGGCTCGACTCAGGCCCGCACCAGCCCGGCAAGGACTTACAGCCGCAGTACGCTGGGACGAAGCCTGGAGAGCACTCCAAGATCCACGGTCTCTTCGACCATCTCAAAGTCCTCGGTATCCTCGACTATCTCCCGTGGCGGTTTTGGCAGTGAGGCTACGGCGCGCAGTGGTTGGGGCAGCAAGAGCAGCACTGGCGCCAGCAAGAGCAGCAGTTTCAGTTTTGGCGGTTAAGGGATTGCCCCGATGAAAAAGATCAGCGTCCAGGAACGCCCGGACTGGCGAAGCACCGCAGAGCGTGAGGGGTTCAACTTTCACACTATCGATGGCGAACGCTATTGGGATGAGCGCGGGTATTACCTGTTCACCGAGCAGCAGATCACCCGCGATCTTGAAGCGCCGACCCAGGAGCTTCACCAGATGTGCCTGGATGCTGTGTCGCGGATCGTGGACAGCGAAGAACTGCTGGGGCAACTGGCGATTCCCGAAGCGTTCTTCGACCTGATCCGCAGCTCATGGAAGCAAGGTCATCCGCATCTGTACGGGCGTTTCGACTTTGCCTACGACGGCACCGGCCCGGCGAAGATGTACGAAATCAATGCCGATACGCCGACCAGCCTGATGGAAGCCGGCGCATTTCAGTTGCTCTGGCTCGAGGAGCAGATGGAGCGGGGCGTGCTGCCCGCTCATGCCACTCAGTTCAACTCCATTGCGGAGGATGTTGTACGGGCCTTTGCCGAGTTTCCGCGCACCAGCCCGTTCTACTTTTCGTCGATGTCCGGCTCGGTCGAGGATCGGGGCACCACGGATTTTCTGCGCCGCATGGCGGCCCATGTCGGTATCGATGCGCGGCATATCGATATCGAAGATATCGGGCTCACGGCCGATGGTCGTTTCGTGGACATGGAAGGGCGCTGGATCGAGCGGCTGTTCAAGCTGCATGCCTGGGAGCATATCTTCCACGAGCCGTTCGGCCAGCATGTGGCGGCCAGCGGCACCCAGTTCGTCGAGCCTGCCTGGAAATCGATCCTGAGCAACAAGGGCATATTGCCTTTGCTCTGGCAGTTCAACGAAGGCCATCCGAACCTGCTGCCTGCCCATATCGACCGCAACCCCGAAAAGCCTGTCCCTAAAGGCTGGGTGCGCAAGCCGTATTTTTCCCGCGAGGGGGCCAATATCGAGATGCGCACGCCGGGCGATCAGGTCATTGCCGTCGACGGGCCGTACACCGATGCGCCCTACATCCTGCAAGCCTATTCGCCACTGCCGAAATTCGACGAGAGCTACACCCTGATCGGCTCCTGGGTGATCGGCGACCTGGCATCGGGAATCGGTATCCGCGAAGACGAGAGCCTGATCACCAAGGACAGCAGCCGGTTCTTGCCTCATGTCGTGATTGATTGATGCCCCACCGGCTCTTAACAAAACATAACGACTTGCCGATTGTCACGGATTTGAAAAGCCGACTAGGATGTGACTGCTTCCAAAAGGGTAAGGCTAGAGCGTTCTGGCCCACAGAAAACACCTGATAACAATAACGGGAGAAGTCCATGAGTGAGCCATTCATCCGGCGCACCCGATCATCCGCGGGCATGTCCCTGGCGCTTTGCATTGCGCTTCTGGCATCGGCGACTGTTTCACAAGCCGCTTCCGATCCTGCAAAACCCTCCGCAGACGCTGTCTATTCCATCGAATCCGCCAAGGCCGCACGCGGTCTCTTGCTGGATGTGGCCCACGCCGGGGCGCGGCTGGTGGTGGTTGGCGATCACGGCCATATTCTCTATTCCGACGATCAGGGCAAGAGCTGGGTCCAGGCCAAAGTGCCGACCCGCCAATTGCTGACGGCGGTGTACTTCGTCGATGAACAGCACGGCTGGGCTGTCGGCCATGATGCTCAGGTGCTTGCCAGCAGCGATGGTGGCAAGACCTGGAACAAGCAGTTCGAGGACCTCAAGCGCGAGGCACCTCTGCTGGATGTCTGGTTCAAGGACCTAGACCACGGTTTTGCAGTGGGGGCCTATGGCGCATTGTTGACCACCACCGATGGCGGCAAGCACTGGGAAGATGTCAGCGACCGGCTCGATAACGAAGACCAGTTCCACCTCAACGGCATTGCTCAGGTCAAGGATGCGGGCCTGTTCATCGTCGGCGAGGCGGGCAGCATGTTTCGCTCCGGCGATGACGGCCAGAGCTGGGAAAAGCTCGAAGGTCCTTATCAAGGCTCGCTGTTCGGTGTGATCGGCACCGCTCAGCCCTCGACGCTATTGGCCTATGGCCTGCGCGGCAACCTGTTTCGCTCCACCGATTTTGGCGACACCTGGGAAACCATCTCCTTGAATGCAGCCCGTGGGCCGCTGGAGTTTGGCCTGGCCAATGCTTCTCTGCTGGCCGACGGTTCGCTGGTTCTGGTGGGCAATGGCGGCAGTGTCATGCGCAGTACCGATGATGGCCAGACGTTTCAGATCTTCAATCGCCCCGACCGTATTTCTCTGGCGGGGGTGACCAGCAATGACCGAGGCAATCTGATTCTGGTAGGGCAGGGAGGCGTGCGCGTCGCCTCGCCTACGGGTGCCGAGACGACCCAACAATAAGAACCTTCAGGGCGGGGACATTCAGGCATGACCAACCTTCATCACGAACAGCAGCACAAAGGCGACAAGGCGACGTTCCTTGAACGCCTGATCTTCAACAATCGCCCGACGGTGATCCTGCTGTGTCTGCTGACCAGCATCTTTCTGTTCTGGCAGGCTCTCCAGGTCAGACCCTCCACCAGTTTCGAGAAGATGATCCCGCTGGATCATCCTTTCATCCAGAACATGATGGCGCACCGCAATGACCTGGCAAACCTGGGCAATACCGTGCGCATTTCCGTCGAAGCACTGGATGGCGACATCTTCTCCAAGGGCTACATGGAAACCCTGCGCGAGATCAACGACGAGGTGTTCTACATCTCCGGTGTGGACCGCTCGGGCCTCAAGTCGCTGTGGAGCCCCAGCGTTCGCTGGACCGAAGTGACCGAAGAGGGCTTTGCCGGTGGCGAAGTCATCCCCCAGAGCTATGACGGCTCGGACAAGAGCCTCGATCAGTTGCGCAACAACGTGCTCAAGTCCGGACAAGTCGGGCGGCTGGTCGCCAACGACTTCAAGTCCAGCATCATCGATGTGCCGTTGATGGAGTCCTACCCGGACCCGGCGGATCAGGGCAAGTTGCTCGCTCTGGATTACCAGCAGTTCTCCCATCAGCTCGAAGAAAAGATCCGCGACAAATATCAGGCGCAGAACCCGAACATCAAGATTCACATCGTCGGCTTCGCCAAGAAGGTCGGTGACCTGATCGACGGCCTGTTCATGGTGGTGATGTTCTTTGGCGTCGCCTTTGTCATTACCCTGGTCTTGCTGATCTGGTTCACCCGCTGCATCCGCAGCACCATCGCGGTATTGAGCACCACGCTGATTGCCGTGATCTGGCAGCTCGGCTTGATGCATGTGGTGGGCTTTGGTATCGATCCGTATTCGATGCTGGTGCCGTTCCTGATCTTCGCCATCGGCATTTCCCATGGCGTGCAGAAGATCAACGGTATCGCGCTGCAATCCAGCGATGCAGAGAATGCCCTGACCGCTGCGCGCCGGACTTTCCGCCAGTTGTTCCTGCCGGGGATGATTGCGATTCTGGCCGATGCGGTGGGCTTCATTACCCTGCTGATCATCGATATCGGAGTGATCCGCGAACTGGCCATCGGCGCTTCCATCGGTGTGGCGGTGATCGTGTTCACCAACCTGATTCTGTTGCCGGTGGCGATTTCCTATGTCGGCATCAGCAAGAGAGCGGTGGTGCGCAGCAAACAGGATGCGGTGTCCGAGCATCCGTTCTGGCGTCTGCTGTCGAACTTCGCCAGCCCTAAAGTGGCACCGGTTTCTGTGGTTCTGGCGCTGCTGGCCTTTGGTGGTGGCCTCTGGTACAGCCAGAACCTGAAGATCGGCGACCTCGATCAGGGTGCTCCCGAATTGCGTCCCGACTCGCGCTACAACCAGGACAACAATTTCATCATCAGCCACTACTCCACCAGTTCGGACGTGCTGGTGGTGATGGTCAAGACTCCGCGTGAGGGCTGCTCGGCTTATCCGACCATGTCGGCCATCAACGAGCTGGCCTGGAAGATGGAGAATACGCAGGGCGTGCAGTCGGCCATTTCGCTGGTGACCGTTTCCAAGCAGGTCATCAAGGGCATGAACGAGGGCAACCTGAAATGGGAATCCCTGTCGCGCAACAAGGATGTGCTCAACAGCTCCATCGCCCGCGCCGACGGCCTGTATAACAACGATTGCTCCCTGGCACCGCTGCTGGTGTTCCTCAACGATCACAAGGCCGAAACCCTGGACCGCGCCGTGCATGCGGTGCAGGACTTTGCCAAGGAGAACAACACGCCGGACCTGCAATTCCTGCTGGCAGCCGGTAATGCCGGGATCGAGGCGGCGACCAACGAAGTGATCAAGCAGTCCGAGCTGATCATCCTGATCCTGGTTTATATCTGTGTTGCGGCCATGTGCATGATCACCTTCC
Source organism: Pseudomonas serbiensis (assembly GCF_030580745.1). NCBI lineage: Bacteria > Pseudomonadati > Pseudomonadota > Gammaproteobacteria > Pseudomonadales > Pseudomonadaceae > Pseudomonas > Pseudomonas serbiensis. Next base: position 349,062 of record NZ_JAUQOO010000003.1, on the reverse strand, counting down.
GTTCCTGGGCGGCGACACTGTGTATCGTCCTGCCACTGGTACTGACCTCGGTGCTGGGTAATGCGCTGATGGCGTTCATGGGGATCGGCGTGAAGGTCGCGACCTTGCCGGTGGTGGCGCTGGGTGTGGGGATCGGTGTCGATTACGGCATTTACATCTACAGCCGCCTGGAGAGTTTCCTGCGTGCAGGCTTGCCATTGCAGGAAGCCTATTACGAAACCCTCAAGTCCACAGGCAAGGCCGTGCTGTTCACAGGCCTGTGCCTGGCGATTGGGGTCTGCACCTGGATCTTCTCGGCGATCAAGTTCCAGGCGGACATGGGCCTGATGCTGACCTTCATGCTGCTGTGGAACATGTTCGGCGCACTATGGCTGCTGCCAGCGCTGGCACGGTTCCTGATCAAGCCGGAGAAAATGGCCGGGAAGGTGGGGAATTCGCTGTTTTCCCATTGATTGACTGTCGCGGCCAAGGCTCTTGTGGAGGGGCCTTGGCCGCGACAGGGCATTGAATACAACGATTGAATCTATTCGCGAACCCCCAACACCACACTCAACGCATTCCTCGCATCATCCAGTTGCACCAGCGTTGCATGCCGGGCGCCGAGGGCGTCGCGGTTCTGGATGGCGGTGAGAATCGCCTTGTGTCGCGGCAGCGCCAGTTCATGCAGGTTGGGCCGCTGGTTGGAATGCTTGAGCGCTTCACGCAACGCCAGTGACAGCATGTTGCACAAATGGGCCAGCAGGTCGTTGTGGGTCGCGTCGGCGATACGGCTGTGGAAGTCCAGGTCCGGCTGCAGCAAGGCTTCAGGCGTCGGGGCATCTTCCATGCGCTGGTAGGCTTCACTGATCGAGGCGATTTCTTCATCGGTCGCATATTGCGCCGCCAATGCCGCAACCGCTGGTTCGATCACCGCACGCACACTGGTCAGCAGATTGAAAAACTCGTTCTGCGGCGAGCTTTGCATTACCCAGTGCAGCACATCCGGGTCGAGCAGGTGCCATTCGCGTCGTGCCTTGACCACCGTCCCCACTCGCGGGCGGGAATACACCAGCCCTTTGGCCACCAAAACCCTTGTGGCTTCACGCAACACTGGACGGCTGACGGCGTATTCCTCGCAGAGCAGGGCTTCGGCAGGCAGTTTTTCGTCAGGCTTGAAGCGGCCGGAAACGATTTGCATGCCCAGTTCCTGGACGATGCGCGAGTGCATGCTTTTACGGTCGGAGGGTTTTCGGTAATCCATGGGAACGCAAGTCGATCCTGGCAGTGATGCCGCGCATCATAACATTGCACAACACAGAGGGCGGGAGCCGTACTTATGCAGCCTGTGTGGCTTCCCGCCATTATCGTCACTTAATGTGAATGACGAGGCACTTCGGCACCTCGGCAACCGACCAGAAAGTCGAAATCGCAGCCCTGATCTGCCTGCATCACCCGGTCGACATAGAGTTGGCGATAGCCGCCAGCCAGTAACTGCTGGGGTGCTTGCCAGTCATCTAGGCGTGCCTTGAGTTCCGCGTCCGGGATATCCAGATGCAGCCGCCCGCTGGCGCAGTCGAGTTCGATCCAGTCGCCTTCCTGCACCACCGCCAGAGGTCCGCCCGCTGCGGCTTCCGGCGCCACATGCAACACCACCGTGCCGTAGGCGGTGCCGCTCATGCGTGCATCGGAAATCCGCACCATGTCCGTCACGCCCTGGGCCAGCAGTTTGGCCGGCAGACCCATATTGCCGACTTCGGCCATGCCTGGATAACCCTTGGGACCGCAGTTCTTGAGGACCATCACCGAGCTGGCATCGATGTCCAGATCCGGGTCGTTGATGCGCGATTTGTACATCTCGAAATTCTCGAACACCACGGCCCGGCCACGATGTTGCATCAATGCAGGCGTTGCTGCCGAAGGCTTGAGCACGGCGCCCAGTGGCGCGAGGTTGCCGCGCAGCACACAGATACCGCCATCGGAGCGAATGGGGTTGTCCAGTGCGCGGATGACCTGGTCTTCGCCGTAGATCGGCGCATTGCGGGTGTTTTCGCCGATACTCTTGCCGTTGACGGTCAATGCATCGGGGTTGGGCAGGAGGCTGGCTTCGTTCATGCGCCGCAATACGGCGGGCAGGCCGCCCGAATAGTAGAACTCTTCCATCAGAAAGCGCCCGGAAGGCTGAAGGTCGACGATGGTCGGCATGCCGCGTCCGATTCGGGTCCAGTCATCGAGTTCCAGATCCACACCGATACGCCCGGCGATGGCTTTGAGGTGGATGACGGCATTGGTTGAACCACCAATCGCGGCATTGACCCGGATTGCATTCTCGAATGCCGCTTTGGTGAGGATCTTCGACAGGCGCAGGTCCTCGCGCACCATGTCCACGGCGCGCATGCCGGACATATGCGCCAGCACGTAACGGCGTGAGTCCACGGCCGGAATGGCGGCGTTGTGGGGCAGGGAAGTGCCCAGCGCTTCGGCCATGCAAGCCATGGTCGAGGCCGTGCCCATGGTGTTGCAGGTGCCTGCCGAGCGGGACATGCCGGCTTCGGCGGAGAGGAATTCGTCCAGGCCGATCTGCCCGGCCTTATAGGACTCATGCATCTGCCAGACGATGGTCCCGGCACCGATGTCCTTGCCTTGATGCTTGCCGTTGAGCATCGGCCCGCCGGTGACGACGATGGCTGGCACGTCGCAACTGGCAGCACCCATCAGCAGGGCCGGTGTGGTCTTGTCGCAGCCGGTCAGCAGCACGACGCCATCGATGGGGTTGCCGCGAATCGCTTCTTCGACATCCATGCTGGCCAGGTTGCGGGTAAACATCGCGGTGGGGCGCAGGTTGGATTCGCCGTTGGAGAACACCGGGAATTCCACCGGCCAGCCACCGGCTTCGATCACGCCGCGTTTGACGTGCTCGGCAATCGTGCGGAAGTGGGCGTTGCAGGGCGTCAGTTCCGACCAGGTGTTGCAGATACCGATGATGGGTTTGCCCTGAAACTGGTGATCGGCAATGCCCTGGTTCTTCATCCAGCTGCGGTACATGAAGCCGTTCTTGTCGGCGGTGCCAAACCATTGGGCAGAACGCAGGGTCGGTTTTTTATCGGAATCAGACATGCTCGGCTCTCTTATTGTAAGACTTAATTGCGTTGCTTTCGGCTAAGGTAAGCCTAAATATCCATCATTGGAAGAGTTGTAAGTCTAAATAGTAATACTATATAGTCGGTCGGTAATCGAGGTTCCATAACAAAAACAAAATGGAGACCGCTTTCATGAGCCAGGAACTCAGGCTTATACGTCGCATCACCCTGAAGTTGATTCCCTTCCTGATCCTGCTGTACCTGATTGCATACGTGGACCGCTCGGCCGTGGGCTTCGCCAAGCTGCACATGGGGGCGGACATCGGCATCGGCGATGCGGCCTACGGATTGGGGGCCGGGCTGTTTTTCATCGGCTACTTTCTGTTCGAGATCCCCAGCAATCTGATGCTGGAGCGTTTCGGTGCGCGCCGCTGGTTCGCCCGGATCATGATCACCTGGGGCGCGATCACCATCGGCATGGCATTCGTGCAGGGGCCTTACAGTTTCTATGTGATGCGCTTTTTGCTGGGCGCGGCGGAAGCGGGCTTCTTTCCCGGGGTGCTCTACTACATCACTCAATGGTTCCCGGTGCGCCATCGCGGCAAGATCCTCGGGTTCTTCATCCTCTCGCAACCCATCGCCATGATGGTCACCGGACCTGTGTCCGGCGGCTTGCTGGGCATGGACGGCATTCTCGGGCTGCATGGCTGGCAGTGGCTGTTCATCGTCATTGGTACGCCAGCGATCCTGTTGACCTGGCCGGTGCTGCGCTGGCTGCCGGATGGTCCGCAGCAGGTTTCATGGATGAATCAGGCCGAGAAAGACTGGCTGAACGGTGAGTTGAAAAACGATCTGGACACCTATGGCCAGACCCGACATGGCAACCCGCTGCATGCTCTCAAGGACAAGCGGGTGTTGCTGCTGGCGCTGTTCTATCTGCCGGTGACCCTGAGCATCTATGGCCTTGGCCTGTGGTTGCCGACCCTGATCAAGCAGTTCGGCGGCAGTGACCTGACCACCGGTTTCGTTTCCTCGGTGCCTTACATCTTCGGAATCATCGGCCTGCTGATCGTGCCGCGCAGTTCCGACCGCCTCAACGACCGCTACGGACACCTGGCCGTGCTTTATGTGCTGGGTGCCATCGGCCTGTTCAGCAGTGCCTGGCTGACCTTGCCGGCAGCGCAACTGGCAGCGTTGTGTCTGGTGGCGTTCTCGCTGTTTTCCTGCACGGCCGTGTTCTGGACCTTGCCGGGCCGGTTCTTTGCCGGTGCCAGTGCGGCGGCCGGTATCGCGCTGATCAACTCGGTGGGCAATCTGGGCGGTTACATCGGCCCGTTCGTGATCGGCGCACTGAAGGAAATCACCGGCAATCTGGCGTCGGGCCTGTACTTCCTGTCTGGAGTCATGGTGTTCGGGCTGGTGCTGACCGGCATTGTCTATCGCGTACTGGAGCGCAGGCACGTGCTGCCTGAGTCCGAATTCTCGGCAAGCGCTTCAACCCATCGTTGAAAGGAGAGGTTTCATGCGGCTTATACAGTTCGAGTTGAGTCATGGGCAGCGTCGGGTCGGCCTGGTGGACGGTGACCGGGTACGTGAAGTGCTGGGTGCCGACAGCGTTCGCGAGCTGGCCTTGAAGGCTATCGAAGCGGGTTCCAGCCTGGCGCGGCAGGTGGATCAGCAAGGGCTTGGCACTGACCATGATTATGCGCAGTTGCTGCGCGAGGTTCGGGTCTTGCCGCCGCTGGATCATCCAGACCCTGCGCACCTGCTGGTCAGCGGCACTGGCCTGACCCATCTGGGTAGCGCCTCGGCGCGGGACAAGATGCATCAGCAGGCCGGTGATGAAACATCGATGACCGACACCATGCGCATCTTCAAATGGGGTGTCGAAGGTGGCAAGCCGCAGGCCGGTCAAGCGGGCGTGCAGCCGGAATGGTTCTACAAGGGCGATGGCAGCATTGTGGTGCGTCCGGGAGCGGCCTTTACGCTGCCGCCGTTTGCCGAAGATGGCGGCGAGGAGCCGGAGTTGAGCGGCCTGTATGTGATCGGTCACGACCGCAAGCCTTATCGACTGGGCTTTGCCATTGGCAACGAGTTTTCCGATCACGTGATGGAGCGGCGTAATTACCTGTACCTGGCTCACTCCAAGCTGCGGGCCTGCTCGTTCGGCCCGGAACTGAGGGTCGGCGATCTGCCGCAGAATCTGGTGGGCACCAGCCGTGTCTGGCGCAACGGCGAGGTGTTATGGGAGAAGGAGTTTCTCAGCGGCGAGGCCAATATGTGCCATAGCCTGGAAAACCTCGAATACCACCACTTCAAGTACAGCCAGTTCCTGCGCCCCGGTGATGTTCATATCCACTTCTTCGGCACGGCGACCCTGTCCTTTGCCGACGGCATCCGTACTCAGCCGGGAGATCGTTTCGAGGTCAGTCAGCCGGAGTTCGGGCAGTCGCTGGTCAACGGGCTGGCGGCGGGCGAGGCGGTTTTCAAGCCCGGAGATATTGGCAGGCTTTAATCAGCCTTTTTGCGGATACGCAATTTCCACATGAATCGACTTGCGGGCCTTGAACAGTGCCAGCAGGGATTCATCGTCCACCGGGTTGGTGATCAGCGTCCAGGGCTGGCGCAGCGGTGTCCAGTGCTGCTGGCGGGCGCGGCCCAGCTTGGTGGAGTCGGCCAGCACGAAGATCTGTGCGGCGCGGGCCAGCATGTTTTCTTTGAGATAGGCCTGCTCGGCGCTGGCTTCGCACAACCCCAGATCCGCCACCACACCATCGGCGCTGACAAAGAGCTTGTCGGCGCTCAGGTGTTCCAGCGCGGCCTGTGCGGCCACGCCATAAGTCGACATGCTGGACGGGCGCAACGTGCCGCCCAGCACCGTGACCCGGCCTTCGGGAATCAGCGCCAGATCGCTCAATGCCGTCAGGTTATTGGTGATGACATGCAGGCCGCGTCGCTGATTGAGCACATGAGCCAGCGCACTGGTGCTGGTGCCGCCTTCCAGGAACAGCGTGTCGTGATCGTTGATGTGCGCCAGCGCCGCCAGGGCGATGTCCATCTTCTCCTGGCTGTGCTGGCGGCTGCGTTCTTCAATCGTGGTTTCCGGTTCACGCTGGCCAATGTGCGCAGCACCGCCGTAGGTGCGGATGATCAGGCCGTCTTCGGCCAGTGCTGTCAGGTCGCGCCGCACGGTGGCTTCCGAAACGCCGAGTTGGGCACACAGCTCATCGACGTTGGATTTTCCGGAGAGAACCAGTTCGAGTATCGATTGGCGACGATTGGCGACTTTCATTCAAGCTCTTCTAACGCAGGAAAACGAGGTGCAACCTTACAACGACGCACCGCCGCATACCACCAGGCTTTGACCGGTGATGGCACCTGCGTCCGGGCCGAGCAGAAAGGCGGTCAGCCCGGCAATCTCGTGGGGCTGCACAAAACGCCCCAGTGGCGGCTTGTTGGGTGGCGTTGCGCTGCGAGCCGGGTCCAGCAGCATCGGGGTTTCGGTAGCACCGGGGGCAATGAGATTGACGGTGATTCCCCTTGGGGCCAGCTCAATGGCCCATGAGCGGACCATGCCTTGCAGCGCAGCCTTGGTCGCGGCGTACTGGCTGCGCCCGGCGGCGCCCTGCATGGTGCGGCTGCCGATCATTACCAGACGGGCACCGGGTTTGAGTCGCGGGTAAAGCGCATTGACCATATGGCTGGCGGCGGCCACATGCAGATGCCACATGGCCTGGCCGTCGGTATCGTTGAGTTGCCCAAGCGGTGCGGTGCGCATGAAGCCTGCGGCATGCACCAGTGCATCGATCTGCGGAGTCTGTTGCAGCGCCCGGTCCAGGGCGTTGAAGTCATTGAGGTCGCATTCGATCCAGGTGAAGTTCGGGTGTTGCAGGTCTGGCGCACGACGGCTCAGGCCGGTGACGTGCAAACCCTGCTCAAGCAGGCGCACGACGATGGCCTGACCGATGCCGGAGCTGGCACCGGTCACAAGTACGGATTCTATCGGGTCGGGCATATTCAGGGCTTCCGAAGGTGGGCCGGCTCGCAGGCCGGCGCAGGACTTTCAGCGAATCGCATTGAGCGGCAGATGCACGTGCTTGATCTTCTGCCGGAAGTAAGTGAACGCGACATGCAGGCTACCATCGGCGGCCTGGATGATGCTGGGGTAGGAGAACTCGCGATTGAGTTTTTCCTGCGAGTTGTTGGTCAGGCAGAAGCCGTCACCCAGTTCGATATCCAGACGAGTCGGCCAGCTATGACCGCCATCGCGGGAGACGGCCAGGCTCATCGGCGCACGCGGAATGCCCCAGATGGCTGCCTTGCCATCGCTGCGGGCACCTGGCGTTACCCGATCGTCGCCTTCGTCCTCGATCTCGTCGTACAGCGAAGCGCGGCGCTGGCTGTGACCTTCGGCACTGACCGGGTTGTAGACCAGCGCCAGCTCATCGGTGGCCAGCCTGACGAACTGGATCGATGAATTGTTGTTAGGCAGTTCGGTCGGGGCCGGCGCGCTCCAGGTGCGGCCACGGTCGTTCGAGCGGCTGCTGTAGATGAAGTCCGCCCAGCGGCTGCGAAACAGCCCGAGCAAAGTGCCGTCCGGTAACTGGTGGACGTTCATGTGTACGCTGCCGGTGCTGTCCGGCACGTCATGGCGTGACCAACTGACGCCTTGGTCGCTGGAGATCATCACGGCGCTGACGTCATGATTGCCGACCCACTTTTCACCCGGCCCCGTGATGCAGTACCAGACCGGCAGCACCCAGTCGCCGTTGTCCAGTACGGCTGGCGGCTGGCGCACGAAAGTGCCGGCTTCGTCGAACAGGGTTTCGATGGCACCCCAGGTCTTGCCCTGGTCCAGCGACAGGCGACGGCGGATGATCGCCGTCTCCTGATTGCCGGAAACCTGTGCGGTCCAGATCAGCCAGAGTGGCCCGTTTGGCGCCTGGAACAGGATCGGATTCTGCTCGGAACGGGTCGAGTCCTCGGACAGCTTTTGCGGTTCGCTCCACACACCGGTTTGCGGGTCGCGGCGCGACAGCAGGACGAAGATGTCGGCCATGCCTTCCTGAGTGCCGGCAAACCAGGTACAGAGCAGCGTACCGTCGGCCATTTCATGCAGGTTGGCGGCATGGTTCTGGGCGTAGGGCGTTGGCAGGAAGGCGTCCTGGCGAATGTCATTGGTTGGCATTGGGAACCTCGGCGTCTTGGCGTTTGGCCTGGGCGGATTTGGGCAGCAGGTGTTCGATGGCAATCACGATGGCCGGTGTCACCAGAGCGATGTACATGTTGTCGATGCCATATGGGTTGTTCAACAGATACCAGGCGCTGGTGGTGATGGCCGAAGCGATCAGGCCCAGCGTGGCACCACGGCCCGAGCCGAAGAACGGCAGGTAGATGGCGACCATGGCAACCACGGCAATCGACAGGCGCAGGGCGCGGGTGAAGAACGACAGGTTAAGGATTTCCGGTACGAAGAACACGAAGAACAGGGGCACGAAGCCGATCACCAGAGCGATCAGGCGTGTGGTCTTGAATTCCTGATCCACCGAAGGTTTACGCCAGGGCACGTAGAAGTCGCGCACCACCAGCGAAGCGATGGCCAGGGCCACGGTGCTGACGCTGACGAAGATCGAGGCCACCAGGGAGATGGTCACGACACCCGCCATGACCGGGCTCATGGATTGCAGGAATACCGGCAGGGCGTAGAGGCTGCTCATGTCCGGGTGCAGGTATTTGGACGCCACACCGATAAAGCCCAGCGCCAGCGCAATCGGGATGCACAGCAGCGATGCATAGAAGGTCGAACGACGGGCCGCATCCGGGCTCTGGGTAGAGGAAATCGCCTGAATGATGAACTGGGTGGAGAAGATCGCACCAACGGTGCCGATGATCCACGCCATGATTTTCGAGCCGCCGATGGTGCCGTCCCAGGTGAAGTAGTGCTCCGGCATGTTCTGGATCACTGGCGTGAAACCACCGGTCATTTGCAAGGCTACGCCCAGTACGATCAACACCCCGATATATTTCACTGCGGTGTGCAGGATGCTCATGTAGGCCACACTCTTCAGGCCGCCGAACACGTAGTAGAGGGTACTGATGATTGCGGTGATGAAAGCCGCAGTAGTGAGGTTGATCTTGAGCACTGTGGCGATGGCGGCGGCACCGCTGACATAGTTGCCGACGTTCACCAGTAGCAGCGCGTAGATCATGATGATCGACACCGCGAGCTTGGTGGACGTGCCGTATTTCTTGGCGATGAAGCCGGAGATGGTGAACTCCCCGGAGCTGTAAAGCTTGCGGGCCATCAACAGTCCGAACAGCGGGAAGCCGATGGCGGCGGCAATTACCGACCATGAAGCAGCGAAGCCGCTTTCAAAGGCTGCCTGTGCGGTGCCGACCGTGGATTTGGCGCCGATGAATTCGGACATCATCAGAATGCCGACGATGATGGCAGGCATGGTCCTGGCAGCGACCATGTATTGCTCGCTGGTCTTGCTGCGCATGCGCATGCTCATCCAGGTGGTGATTGCGATGTAGACGATCACCATGCCGACGATGATCGAGGTGTCTTGTGCGTTGAAGGTATCCATCGGTATCGCTCCATTATTGTTTTTTTGGCGCGTTATGGGTGCCGCACGTCTTTGCCGGTTTTTGCGCTCAGACGGCGATGGAATTGCGGGTGTCGCGTTTACGGGTAGCCAGTTCCCCTGCCTGGCGCAGGGCTTCGATCAGGCTGCGTTCGTCGGCAATGCCTTTACCGGCGATGTCGAAAGCGGTGCCGTGATCCACCGAGGTCCTGATCACAGGCAGGCCGATGGTGACGTTGACTCCGGCTTCCAGGCCCATGACCTTGACCGGGCCATGGCCCTGATCGTGATACATGGCGACCACGGCATCGAAGTCACCGCGACCGGCGCGGAAGAACAGCGTGTCGGCCGGCAGCGGGCCTTCGACACGCCAGCCGCGTGCGCGCAGTTCGTCGATGGCGGGCTGGATCTTGGTGGCTTCTTCGCCGTAACCGAACAGGCCGTTTTCACCGGCATGGGGGTTGATACCGCACACCGCGATCAGCGGGTTTTCGATACCGGCCCGCACCAGGGTTTCCCGGGCGCGCTCAATGGTGCGCTTGACCAGACCCGGTTCGATCCGGGCGATGGCGTCGATGATGCCGATGTGAGTGGTGACGTGGATGACCCGCAGAATCGGGGTCATCAGCATCATCGACACTTCTTCCACGCCCAGCAGGTGCGCGAGCATTTCTGTGTGGCCGGGGAATATATGCCCGCCTGCATGCAGCGCTTCCTTGTTCAGCGGTGCAGTGCAGATCGCATCCAGTTCACCAGCTTCGGTGAGTTGCACGGTGCGTTCGATATAGCGAAAGGCGGCATCACCGGCGATGGGCGACAACTTGCCGTAAGGCAGGTCGTCGGGGATCAGGCCCAGATCGATGCAGTCCACCACGCCCTGGACAAAGCGGGCCTGCGCCGGGCTGGCGATACTGTTGACGCGCAGATTGCTGCCGACGATGCGGCTGGCGTCTTCAAGGCGCTTGGCGTCGCCGATCACCAGCGGACGGCAGGTTTCGTATACCGAGGCGTGGGTCAGGGTTTTCATGATGATTTCAGGGCCCACCCCGGCGGCGTCGCCCATGGTGATACCAATGACAGGACGTTCAGACATAGGGAGCTTCCTCTTTGAAAGGTGTGCCGGTCGAAGCCGGTTCGTGCAGCTGTCGCCAGGCCGCGAGAAAGGTATCGGGTTCGCCAAAGCCGCCAGCCTTGGTCACCACGTTGAGGGTGCGAGCGCCGAGCCGGGCCTGGGACAGCACGACGCCGGTGGCCAGTTCGCCCAGCAGCGGCATCTGCTCGATACCGGCCTCGACCAGAATCGCCCGTGCGGTTTCGCCACCGGTGGCGATCAGCGAACCGGCATGGGGCAAGGCCGGTGCCAGCCACCTGGCCAGTGCGTTGCTCAAGGCTGCGGCGTGTGTCGGGTTGCGTTGTTGCTGATCCAGTCGTACCAGCACGTCATGTCCGGCGCTTAACTGGTCTTTCAAATGTTGGTGCAGTGCATCGCGTTCGGCCTGGGCGCTGCTGTCGAGCAAGGTGCCCGGAGCAATCGTCAGGCTGTATTGCGGGCTGGATTGCGCCAGCGTATCGGCCTGTAACTGGGAGTGCCGGGACATGCTGCCGACCACGGTCAACACGGGAGAGCAGGGCGAAATCTTGATGGGGCTGGCCGCTGGCAGACCCAATGCCTCAGGCAGATGCCGGGCAAGACCTGCCGAACCGACCCAGAACAGTTCTTGATGCCACGGGGCTGAGGCCTCCGCCAGCTTTTGCAGGTCGCTGTCCAGCTCGGCATCGCAGACCAGAGCCTGCACTCCGTTTTCCAGCGCTGTGCGCAGAGCCTGTTTCAGCGTGTCACTGTTGCGTATTTCGTCCAGGCCCAGCCATTGCGTACGCAAGCCTTGCTTGAGCAGCAGTTCCAGCAGGTTGCTGGTGCCTTGCAGGTTTTCATTGCGCCACACATCGCTTTGATCCACCGGCACACCGTCGATCAATTGCACGCCCTGGCTGGTGGTGCGTTTCATGTCCGGGAAGGCCGGCGCCACCAGTGCCATGCCGCGCACCGATTGCAGCGCGTCGATTTCGCTGGCGACATTGCCGCGCAGGGTCGAGTCGATTTTCTTGTACAGCGCCATCGCCGTCGCATGCTGTTGGCGCAGTACGGCATGGTGCTGTTCGGCGGCCTGCTGAGGGGCAAGGCGACGGGAGTCCACGTCGATTGCAACGACACCCGTGCCAGCCACGTGTGCGCCGCCATGGTTCAGCACCACGCGGGTATCGATACGGGCTGCAAAGTCCGCTGCACAGTCGGCGGCTCCCGACAGATCGTCGGCGAGTATCAGCAGGCCGGGAAAGTCGGCGCGAATCATGGCAGCAGGCACCGGTACAACTGCTGAATGTCTTCCAGGCTCAAAGGCTTGGGATTGTTGGTCATCAGGCGGGTGACTTTGGAGGCCGCTACTGCCATGTCCGGCAGATGCTCTTCGGCCACGCCGAAATCACGCAGGTTCTGGGGAATGTTCAGCACCAGAGTCCATTGGCGGATCTGCTCGATCAGCTTGTGGGCCGCCACTTCGTTGCTGTCGTCATGGCTGGCCAGACCGCATGTCAGCGCGGCGCGCTTGAGGCGTTCGGCGCAACTGTCCAGGTTGAAGGCCATGACATGGGGCAGCAGCATGGCGTTGGCCACGCCATGGGTGACGTGGAACTTGCCGCCCAGTGGATAAGCCAGTGCATGCACCGCTGCGGTTCCGGCTGCGGTCAGGGCCAGGCCGCCATACATCGAGCCCAGCAGCATATCGCCGCGCGCCCGTATCGATTCCGGTTGCTGATAGGACTCGACAATGCTGCCCGCGATCAGGCGCATGGACTCCAGCGCAAAGGCATCGCTGATGGGGTTGGCCTTGGTGGAAATGAAGGATTCCAGCGAGTGGGTAAAGGCATCCATCCCGGTGGCAGCGGTGATCGGGCGTGGCAGGCTCAGGGTCAAGAGCGGGTCGAGCACCACCAGCGTCGGCAGCAGATGGCGGCTCACTACGCCGATCTTCAATTCTTCATCGGGCAAGGTAACGATGGCATTGGGCGTGACTTCCGAGCCTGTGCCCGACGTGGTCGGCACCAGCACCATGGGTTTGCCGGGGTGCGTGACCTTGTCGATGCCCAGCAGGTCCTTGAGCGGTGTGTCGTTGGTCAGCATCACGGCGAACAGCTTGGCCGCATCCAGCACGCTGCCACCACCAATGGCGATCAGTGCGTCGGGGGCGTGTGGTGCAACGTCTTCCCGAAATACGCGCTCGATGTTTTCCAGAGTCGGTTCGATCTCGACGTTATCGAGCATATGCACGGCGATGTTGCGGGCCTTGAGTTGCTCGGTGACGCGCTGAGTCACGCCCAGGTTGTGCATGGCATTCTGGGTGACCAGCACCACGGTTTTGACCGGGACGTCGAGCAGCGGCAGCTTTTCAGTGAGCAGATCGAGGCTGCCGGGGCCGTGAACCACATGCTTCACGGTCTGGAAGTGATAAGTGGCGGACATGGGATTACCTCCGGCTTAGCGGTAGACGGCCAGCAGGCCTTGGAGTTTTTCCAGTGCGGCGGCATCAAGCGGCTGGACCGGCGCACGGCACGGGCCGACGGGGACGTTGAGCAATCGGGTCGCGGTTTTCAGCACCACAGGCATGGTGCCCAGCGCAAAGGCATCGCGCAGTGGACGAAGAGCTTCCTGGGCAGCGCGGGCGGCTTCGTGATTGCCTGACTGGAAGTTGTTCCAGATCGACATGACCGCATCCGGCACCGCATTGGCGGTGGCTGCGATAGCGCCATCGCCACCGGCCAGCAGGTTCCAGTAGATCAACGAGTCAGTGCCGGCGAACACGGCGAAGTCGTCGCTGCGGTATTTCATCATCTGCACCAGCGCGTCGAAGTTGCCGGCGCTGTCCTTGATGCCTTTGATTTTCGGGTGCTGGCTCAGGGTTGCCACGGCACCGATGCCGATGGACATGCCGGTCTTGGCCGGAATGTTGTACATCATCAGCGGCAACTCGGAGGCATCGGCAATCGCGGTGTAGTGCTTGATGAGTTCGGACTGGCTGATGGCATTGAAGTAGGGCGTGATGATCGACAGGGCATCTGCGCCCACATCGATCATTTTTTTGTTCAGTTCGATCACTTCATGAGTGGCAAAGGCACCGGTACCGACCACTACAGGCACACGTCCGGCCGCCGCTTCGACAGTGATGCGGGCGATTTTCAGTTTTTCGGATTCGGAGAGGGTAAAGAACTCGCCGTTGGTGCCCAGCACGAAAAGCCCGTGTACACCGGCTTGCAGAAGGTTTTCGATCAGGCCGCGAAGGGCTTGCTCATCGAGTTGCTGATCATCGGTGAAGGGCGTGACCAGAGCTGGAATGATGCCGCGAAATTGCATGGCCATATTCTCGTTTTATTGTTAGTGGCTTGATAGTGATTGAATCGATCATTTGTGGCAAGTGGTTTTGATTGGTTTTTTCAAAATGCGGGGTGAGATGTCTTTCGACACCGCAAACAAAAAAGCCAGACACGAGGTCTGGCTTTTGGTGTTGCAGGCAAGGATTACGCAGCAGCGGCCGCCTTGGGCACTGACTGGCGGCTGATCCGCAAGGCCACCAGGCTGCCGACGATGGTCAGGCCGGCCAGGGAGTACAGCGCCATGGTGGTGGAGCCGGTCTGGTCCTTGATCCAGCCCACCAGATACGGGCTGAGGAAGCCCGCCATCTGGCCGATGGAGTTGATCAGTGCCAGCCCGGCTACGGCGACGCTGGCGTTGAGCAGGGCGGTGGGCAGTGGCCAGAACATCGGCAGGCCGGTGAGGGCGCCCATGGTGGCGATGGTCAGGCCAAGAATCGCGATGACCGGCACGGCGGCGAAGTTGGCGGCGATGATCAGGCCCAGAGCGCCCATCAGCATCGGCACGACCAGGTGCCAGCGTCGCTCATTGCGCAGATCCGCCGAGCGGCCCACCAGAATCATGAATACGCCCGCCATGAGATAAGGCACGGCGCTGATCCAGCCGATCACCAGTGCGTCGCTGAAGCCCAGGTTCTTGATGATCGACGGCAGCCAGAAGTTGATCGCGTACACGCCGCTCTGGATGCAGAAGTAGATGAAGCCCAGCACCCAGATGAACGGCATGGTCAGTACCGAAAGAGGGGAGGCCTTTTCACTGATCACCGGGCGGCTGAGTTCATCGGTGGTGATATCGGCCTTGACCCGCTGACGTTGCTCGGGTGTCAGCCAGCCTGCATCTTCGACCTTGTCGCACAGCAGCAGGAACGCCAGCAGGCCCAGCACGACAGTCGGCAGGCCCTGAATCAGGAACATCCACTGCCAGCCCGCCATGCCGCCCTGGCCAGCGGCGAAGTGGTTGAGAATCCAGCCGGAGAACGGGCCGCCCAGCAGGCCGGATACCGGAATGGCGGACATGAACAGTGCCATGATCCGACCACGCCGCTGGTTCGGGTACCAGCGCGAGAGGTAGAGCACGATGCCGGGGAAGAAGCCGGCTTCGGCCATGCCGGTCACGAAGCGCAGTACATAAAACTCCACCGGAGTGGTGACGAACAGCAGGCAGGTGGAGAACGTGCCCCAGGTGATCATCATCAGGCCGATCCAGCGCCGGGGTCCGAAACGATTGAGCGCCAGGTTGCTGGGCAGGCCACACAGTACGTAGCCAATGAAGAAGATCCCGGCTCCCAGGCCGTAGACGGTTTCGCTGAAGTTCAGGGCATCGAGCATCTGCAGCTTGGCAAAGCCGACGTTGACCCGATCCAGGTAGTTGAACAGGTAGCAGATAAAGATAAAGGGTATGAGGCGCAGAGTGATGCGACGGTAGACATGATTGCCTTCGACGTCGCCAGCATCCCGAATCGATGGGTTGGACATGGCGGTGAATCCTCGGAGCTTGTTGTTTTTATACTGCGTGCAACTGATCCCGATCTTAGGGGGCCGGGAACAAAAACTCTTTGGCGATTTGCACTGCCATGCGGGGTGGTTGTTGTGAGATTGCACAAAGTAGGAGCGAATTCATTCGCGAAGCCACATTGAAAACGATAAAAATTTATTGGATGTACCGATTATCGCGAATGAATTCGCTCCTACGCGATCATTATTCAATCGCTTCGTAAGGCAGCCCCACATAATTCTCGGCAATGGTCTTGCGGCCTGATTCCGAGCCCACGTAGTAATCCAGTTCGGTCTGCTGGAGCCGCTGGCTGAAGTCATCGGTGTCTGGAAAGCTGTGCAGGATCGAGGTCATCCACCAGGAAAAACGTTCGGCCTTCCAGATCCGGCGCAGGCAGATCTGCGAATACTTCTCCAGCAGGTCCGTCCGGCCTTCCTTATAGACCTTGAGCAATATCCGGTACAGCGTGCTGACATCGCTGGCAGCCAGGTTCAGACCCTTGGCGCCGGTGGGCGGGACAATATGTGCGGCGTCGCCGAGCAGGAAAAGACGACCGTATTGCATGGGTTCCACGACAAAGCTGCGCAGCGGCGCGATGCTTTTCTCGATGGAGGGGCCGGTGACCAACCTCTCAGCCAGATGTTCGGGGAGACGGGTTTTCAACTCTTCCCAGAAGCGCTCATCCGACCAGTCTTCGACTTTCTCATCCGCGCTGACCTGCACGTAGTAACGGGTGCGAGTGGTCGAGCGCATGCTGCACAGGGCAAAGCCGCGAGGATGGCTGGCGTACACCAGTTCTTCGTTGACCGGCGGCGTGTCGGCCAGTACGCCGAGCCAGCCAAAAGGGTAAACGCGCTCGAAGACTTTCAGGCTGTCTGCGGGGATGGATTGCCGCGAAACCCCATGAAAACCGTCGCAACCGGCAATATAGTCGCAGTCCAGGCGCTGCGTTTTGCCGTTGTGGTTGAAGGTCACGTAAGGGCGATCGGTTTTCAGGTCGTGGGGTTGCACATCCTCGGCGTCATAAAGGGTCATGGCGCCTGCTGCCGAGCGGGCCTGCATCAGGTCGCGGGTGACTTCGGTCTGGCCGTAGACCATGACGGTCTTGCCATCGGTCAGGGTTTTCAGGTCTATACGCTCGCAGCGCCCGTCAAAAGCCAGTTCAAAGCCATCATGAATCAGTCCTTGGGCATCCATGCGTTCACTGGCACCGGCTTCGCGCAGCAGATCGATCATGCCTTGTTCAAGCACGCCGGCGCGGATACGGGAAAGGATGTAGTCGGGATTCTTGCGTTCGATGATGACGTTATCGATACCGGCGCGTTGCAGCAGTTGGCCCAGCAGCAGCCCGGACGGGCCTGAGCCGATGATTGCGACTTGGGTCTTCATTATTGTTTTCCTGCCATGTGATCCCTGCCAACCTATGGTCGGTGAGATGTCTTTGTTTTTGTCTCCTGTATTTTTAATGGATGCCGATGGCATAAGAAGGCAATATCCAGCGCATTATTTGGACTTTTCAAGGATTACCCTTCGGAGCCGGTCATGCCCAGAACAGCGCTCGTTGCGATTCCGGTATTCAAGCTCTATGGCGAGACGGCTGCCTGGCCGACGCCTGATCTGATTCACTGCGAGTCGATCCCCGAGCGCAGCAAGATCCATGAATGGGAGATCAAGCCCCATCGGCACAGCGATCTGGTGCAGTTGCTGTATGTGCAATCGGGGCTGGCGATGTTGAAGGTCGAAGACTCGGTCCAGCATGTCGATACACCTTCGTTGCAGGTGGTCCCGGCGCTGAGTGTGCATACCTTCAGGTTCTGTGAAGACATTCAAGGGCACATTCTCAGCCTGGCCAGGCCTTTGGTGGAGCAACTGGAGACGGCTCTGGACGGCTCGGTCCTGAGTGCGGCGCGGTGCTATTCGCTGGGTGACGACAGTCATTACGTGGATACGCTGTTCAGCGCGATTGCAGCGGAGTACCGACAGCGTCGACCTGGGCGTGACCTGATGTTGCATTCATTGATCAATGTGCTGATGGTCTGGCTCAGTCGGCGCAACAATGAGCACTCGCGTCAGGAAGTTCAGGTGCCGGATCGCGGGCGCGAGCATTTGCAGGCATTCATGCATCAACTGGAATCGAGTTTTCGCGAGCATTGGTCGATTGAGCGACATGCGCAGAAAATGGGCATCAGCGCCGCACATCTCAACGCATTGTGTCGCCGTCTGTGCGACCAGTCGGCCTTGCAGATCATCAACCAGCGACTGTTGCTGGAAGCCAGGCGCAATCTGGTTTACACCACCATGACCATCAATCAGGTGTCCGACAGCCTGGGGTTTTCAGAGCCTGCTTATTTCTCGCGTTTCTTCAAGCGTGCGACGGGGCTGTCGCCCAGGCAGTTTCGTATTCAGCGTTAAAAAAAACGGGGCGCAAGTGGGAGGGACCTTGGCCGCGACGACTAACTGACAGGCAACACATTTTCAGCGCCTTCAACTGGCTGTCGCGGCCAAGGCCCCTCCCACGGATTGTGAGTCTGGCCACCGGTTTTTTTGAAATCAGCCTCTTGCGTTTGTGTTTACGTCACTACCTGATAGCACGGCACATAGGCTGCGCCGCCGGGCAGTTTCATGCGGTGTTGTTCGACGAACGCCTGAAGCAGCTTGTCCAGCGGCTTCATGATCGCCGGGTCGCCATGGATCTGGTAAGGGCCATGTTCCTCGATCAGGCGAATGCCCTTGTCCTTCACGTTCCCTGCCACGATGCCGGAGAATGCACGACGCAGGTTGGCGGCCAGTTCATGAGGCGGCACGTCATGGTTCAGTTGCAGTTTCGCCATGTTTTCGTGGGTCGGATCGAAGGGGTGCTGGAAGCTTTCTTCAATCTTGAGCAGCCAGTTGAAGTGGAAGGCATCGTTGCGCTCGCGGCGGAACTGTTTGACTTCCTTCAGGCTGCGGGTCATCACCCGTGCAACTTCCGCAGGGTTATCGACGATGATCTGGTAATGCTTCTGCGCGGCTTCACCCAGCGTCGCGCCGACGAAGGCGTGCAGTTGTTGCAGGTAAGGCTCGGTATTTTTCGGGCCGGTCAGAATCACCGGGAACGGCACATCCTTGTTGTCCGGATGCATCAGGATGCCCAGCAGGTACAGGAACTCTTCAGCCGTGCCAGCGCCGCCGGGGAAGATGATGATGCCGTGGCCGACACGCACGAAGGCTTCCAGGCGTTTTTCGATATCCGGCAGGATCACCAGTTCGTTGACGATGGGGTTCGGCGCTTCGGCAGCGATGATGCCCGGTTCGGTCAGGCCCAGGTAACGGCCGCCATTGATCCGCTGTTTGGCGTGGGCAATGGTGGCGCCTTTCATCGGGCCTTTCATGACGCCAGGGCCGCAACCGGTGCAGATGTCCAGGCTGCGCAGGCCCAGTTCGTGGCCGACTTTCTTGGTGTATTTGTATTCTTCGGTGTTGATCGAGTGGCCGCCCCAGCAGACCACCATCTTCGGCTCTACACCGGCGCGCAGGGTACGGGCGTTGCGCAGCAGGTGGAACACGTAGTCGGTAATGCCCTGAGAGTCGCTCAGGTCGATGCGCTGGCTGTCCAGTTCGCTCTCGGTGTAGACGATATCGCGCAGGGCGCTGAACAGCATTTCGCGAGTGCTGGCGATCATTTCACCATCGACGAAGGCGTCGGCGGGTGCATTGAGCAATTCCAGGCGAACTCCGCGATCCTGCTGATGAATGCGGACCTCGAAGTTCTCGTAGGCTTCAAGAATGGTCTTGGCGTTATCGACATGGGCGCCGGTATTGAGAATGGCCAGGGCGCACTGGCGGAAAAGCGTGTAGGTGCTGCCTGAACCGGCAGCGCTGAGCTGCTGCACTTCGCGTTGAGAAAGGGTTTCGAGGCTGCCTTTGGGGCTGACCGAGGCGTTAATCACTTGTCTTGGGATCATTCTATTTTCCATTAGAGCGATGCAGTCGCAGTTGCATCAGGAAGGTGAGCATCACCTGGCCGTATTCTCTACGGCACATGGACGGGAAAGCAAACACTGCACACCACAGTCACTGTGTTCAGCATAGTCGCACGGCTGAATCCGTTTGAAATCAGTAAATAACGGGCCTTGTGCCATATGGCTGAATTTTGACGCTTGGGGGCGCGATAGTGAACCTGACCCCTTTCGCAGGGTCTGTTAGCTGACGGACTCACTCGACGGACCACAAGGTCAGGAGCCTCAGGGTCTTAATTTCTTATTTCAGACAAAGATAATCATTGCCATGTCTCTTCATCTTTCTGCACTCGTTTCCCGTGCGCCTGTCTTCTTCAACTCTTCCCGTCGTGCGCTCGGGGCCGGTCTGCTCGGCACATTGCTGACTGTTTTTACCCCTTTTCATGTCCAGGCTGCCGAAAACGAACGCTGGGTCAGCGACAGCCTCAACACTTATGTGCGCAGTGGCCCTACCGATGGGCACCGTATCGTCGGCACCCTGAAATCCGGGCAAAAGGTCGATCTGCTCTCAACCCAGGGCAGCTACAGCCAGGTCCGGGGCGAGAGCGGCAGCACCGTCTGGATCCTCAGCAGCGACCTGCAGGATGTGGCCGGTCCGGCCGAAAGGGTTCCGCAACTGACCGAGCAGGTGGGACAACTCACCGGTCAACTGGCGGACATCGACAATACCTGGAAGACCCGCGTGCAGGGCATGCAGGAAACCCTGGATGCGCGCAAGAAACTGATCGATGAGCTGGAAGCCCGAAGCCAGGCGCTCAATACCGAGCTGGCCGACACACAGGCCGAACTGCGCACGACCCAGGCTCGTCTGGGTGACGAGAACAAGCAGGTCATGATGCGTTACATGGTCTATGGTGGCAGCATTGCCGGGATCGGCTTGCTGGTTGGCCTGATCCTTCCTTCCCTGACCCGCAGCCGCAAGCGTAACGACGGCTGGGTGTGAGGTTGCATAACCTGCGTCGCGCAGCAAGCAGGTGCAGGTAGGAGCGGATTTATCCGCGAGACGTCCTTGAAGGCGATACATTTTCTTCGGATGTACGGGCCTCTCGCGAATAAATTCGCTCCTACGCCTATCTCATTCGCGAACGACCATTCAGTTTTTTAACCTTCGGTCGAAAAACTAGAGAGTCTTGTCAACTTTCTGGCAAATAGCGCAAAGAGTCCCGTCTGTGGAAAAATGTTTAATGGCTTCTAGCCATTAGTTATCATGTGCGCCCTGAAAGTTGGTTGCAAAGGCCGAACTAAAGCGTTTTCAGGTTTTTAGACGCATATTTTCACCCTCTGCAAGACAGGAATCTGGATGCTGGCGTACAACCAAAAGAGCTTTCTTATCGTCGACGATTTTTCCGATTTCCGGAGTTCGGTAAGGTCGATGCTGCGCGAGCTGGGTGTCAAGGACGTGGACACTGCCGACACCGGCGAGCAAGCCCTGCGTATGTGCTCGCAAAAGCGTTATGACTTTGTCTTGCATGACTTCAACCTGGGTGACGGTCGCAAGAACGGCCAGCAGGTGCTCGAAGACCTGATGGTCGAAAGACTGCTGAGCTATGAAAGCGTCTTTATCATGGTCACCGCCGAGAACAGCCAGGCCATGGTCATGAGCGCCCTTGAGTGGGAGCCCGATGGTTACCTGACCAAGCCGTTCAATCGCGCGGGCCTGGCTCAGCGTCTTGAGAAGCTGGTACAGCGCAAAACCCTGCTCAAGCCGATCCTGCAAGCGCTTGACCGTCGCAAGCCTGCCGAAGTTCTGGCGGCCTGCAATAACCTGATTCAACAGGACCCACGTTTCGCGCCCTTGTGCCTGCGCTACAAGGCCGACGCCCTGCGTGACCTGAACCAGAACGAGCCTCTGGAAAGCTTCCTCAAGACCATCCTGGCCGACCGGGCTACGCCCTGGGCTTACGGCGCGTTGGGCAACCTGCTGCTCAAGCGCGGCAAGGTGACCGAGGCGCAAGCGGTGTTCGAGCAGGCCATCAAAGCCTTTCCGACCATGCCGGCCCTGTTTGACGGTCTGGCCGAAGTGCTGGTGGCCCGTGGCGATGCCAAACGTGCCCAGAGCGTGCTGGAAAACGCCGTGCGCCTGTCGCCACTGGCGGTGCGCAGGCAAAAGCTGCTGGGCAAACTGGCGCTGGGCAACGAGGATTTCGAGAGTGCTTCCAAGGCTTATCGACAGGCTGTATCCCAAGGCCAGCATTCGCGTTTCAAGGACCCTGAAACCAATCTCGGTCTGGCCCACGCCCTGATCAGCAAGGGCGGCGACCAGGGGCTGGATGCGCGGACTCGCGTTGAAATCAACAATGCCTTGGGCGATGTGGCCAAGGAGCACGGCGAAGACGAAGGCTTGCAGGTGCGTACGCGCTTGATGAAAGCGGCCAGCCTGCAACATTCCGATCCTGAAACTGCCGCTAAACTGACCGAGCAGGCCATGTCGCGCCTGGACAATATGGGGCAGTTTCTCAGTGCGGAGGCGGCGCTGGTAGTGGCCACCCAGCTCAAGCAACTGGGTCAGGAAGGTGCTGGCGCAGGCGTGCTCAAGAACTGTGCAGAAATCTACGGCGATGACCCGGCTGTCATGAAAAGCATCGCCACCATGACTGATGATCCTGCGATCCTTGGTGCCAACAAGGCAGCCATCGATCTCAATCTTCAAGGCGTGCGCAGCTACAAGGCCGGTAATCTCACCGAGGCGCAGGACATGTTCCGGCGTGCCCTTGCCTTGCAGCCCAAGAACATCAGTATCGCGCTGAACATGGCGCAGTCCTTGCTGCATCCAGGGCAGAACCTGGGTGAAGCAGGTCGTGAGGAGTGTCGTGCCACCCTGAAAATGGTTGGCAAGATGCCCGATAGTGATCCACGGTACGAGCGTTATCAGAAACTCAAGGAAAGGGCGTTTGGCGCATGAGTGACAAAGAGAACGGACTCGATTTCTCGATGGTGATCGCTTCCACCGTCCACGACATGAAGAACTCCCTGGCGACCCTGACCCAGGCTCATAGCGAGTGGCTGGCCCAGCTTCCCAGCGAGCAGCGCAGTAACCCCGAGCATGGCGTCATCGATTACGAGTTCGCCAACCTCAATGGCATGCTGGTGCAGTTGCTCGGCATCTATAAGCTGGGCGTCAACCAGCTTCCATTGCGTCCCGATTATCACGAACTGGATGATTTCATCGAGGCGCAACTGGCTCACCATCAGGAAGTGCTGGGTAGCCGTGGCATTATTGCCAACTGTGAAATCGACGCCTTGAGCCCGCTGGGCTTTTTCGACCGTGAACTGATCGGTTCGGTGGTGGCCAATATCATCGTCAACGCCATCCGGTTTGCTCGCGAGGAAATCGTGATCAGTGCCAGCGAAGAGGACGGCCAGTTGAAGATCGTCATCAATGACGACGGTCCAGGCTATCCGGCGCACATGATCGAGAATCAGGACGATTATGTTCAGGGCATCAACCAGAGCACTGGCAGTACAGGGCTCGGCCTGTACTTCGCGGCGCATATCGCTCGCCTGCATGAACGCAATGGCGTGCGGGGCCGTATCGAGATTGCCAATGGCGGTGTGCTGGGCGGCGGCAAGTTCAGCCTTTACCTGCCTTGAGCCCTTCCTTGCGGGCGATTTCGATTAAATAAGCCGTGTGGTGCTTCCTGGCCACGGCTTGCACCTCTCTGGAAGTCGCTGCTATATTTTTGACGCACCCTGTAATTTAACTGGCATATGGATAAATTCCGTGAAGTTGACAGACGATAATCAACACGTTTCGGGTCGCACTTCGCAAGTAAGGTTGTTGGTGGTTTCCGATAATCCACCACTTTCCGCGGCGCTGATAGAGTGCCTTGAAACGCTGGATGAGCATTTAACTGTCACGCTGGACTTGCGCTATACCTCCTACAACAAAACGCCCCAGAGCATGGTTGAACTGGGGGCTCGCGAGATCAATGTAAAAGATGATGAGGTGGTGGATTTCATCATCAGTCATTACGATCTGGTGCTGAGTGTTCATTGCAAACAGCTTTTTCCAAAGCGTCTGGTGGAAGGCGTGCGCTGTATCAACTTTCATCCGGGGTTCAACCCCTTCAACCGTGGCTGGTATCCCCAGGCGTTTTCAATACTCAATGGCCTGCCGGTGGGCGCAACGATTCATGTCATGGATAAAGAGATCGACCATGGTCATATCATTGCCCAGAAGCCGGTCACCGTGGGGTCGGGTGAAACGTCGCTTGAGGTTTACAATAAAGTCATCGAGGCTGAAAAGGAGTTGATGCGTGAATACTTGCCTCGAATCCTGCAAGGCAGATACGAAGTATTCAAACCGCTTTCCGAAGGTAATTACAACGGTATCAAGGATTATAACGAGCTGTGTGAGTTGAACCTGGATGAAGTGGGCTCTTTGCGAGACCATATCAATCTGTTGCGTGCTACATCACATGGCAACTTCAAGAATGCCTATTTCCATGACGAACTGGGTGAGAAGTACTTCATCAGGGTTGTTCTGGATAAAGCCTGATAAAGGCACCACAAGAATGTGGTGCCTTCACACTGGCCTTATCGAGGCCTTGACCAGACAGTCTGCCAATCCTGCAGATTCGTCGTATCCAGCATCCAGTTCTCTCTCACTTCACGCCTGAACTCGTCCCCAAGACGAGCACATTCGTCAGGTTGACTGATGTGCGCCTCGATGGCCGTGATCCAGGCTGAGGTTTCATTGCTGACTGTGGTCACCGGCAGATTGCCTTCGATACACAGCACATCGCTGCAGATCACCGGGTAGCCGCAAGCGCCAAACTCCAGCAGGGACACCGGGCTTTTGCTCTGGGTGGTCAGGTCCGACCGGGCCGGAACCAGCACAAGGTCCAGGTTCAGGCTGGCCAGCAGTTCGGGATACAGAACGCCTTCCACCGGCGAGCGCAGCTCATGGATGTACGGGCGCAACCAGCGCGAGCATGGGCCCATGATCACCCATTCCACCTTGTCGGCGAGAGCCTCGATAACTCCGGACAGGATCAGCAGATCGGCCTGTTGATCGGCTGTGCCGATCCAGCCTACACGCGGCTTGTCCCGGGTTTTGCGCTGGCTTTGCACGTTCAGCCAGATATCGGGCGACAGCCTGGTCGGGATCACCTGGATGTTGGGGTGTGCATCCTGGATCAGGTCGGCCAGAGCCTGTGTCGGCACGGTGACGGCGTCCACCTGTTCCAGCGCGCTACGTAACGAGGATGCCGACTCAAGGCCTGTCGGGTATTGGGGCAGGTCAAAGGTTACCCAGGCATTGGTGTGTTCCTTGATGGAACCGATGGCCTCTATTTGCGATGCCGTGATCGAACCTTGCAGCACAACCGTGTCCGGGCTCAAGCGTGCGACTTCGGGCAGCGACAGAGGGTTGTTGCTCAGAACACCGTCCACGGCCAGGGCAGTCCCCAGCAATTGCAGTGGCTGGGCAATGCGAGTGCCTGCATGAAGACCGTCCGGTTGCACCAGAACCACGGGCAGCGGACGGTGGATCAGCGGACGCCATGCCAGTTGCGGGTTGTCTTGGCTGACAAAGCTGCCGGCCTGCAACGTCAGGTTGGTGTTGTAGGCCGGGTCCCAGGCCATGTAATGCAGCCAGCGGTGATGCAGTGCTCGCCGGGCGAAGTCCATGGCTTCTGCATCGATGGCTTGAGGGGCAGAGCGCAGCTGGATGACGGTATGAGGCGTCCAGACCACCAGATGCTGGGCGTCGCGAACCCTGAGGCACAGATCGACGTCGTTGAAGTACTGATGAAACAGATGTTCTTCCAGGCCCTGGACATCGTCAAAGAGCGACTTGCGAACCATCAGGCATGCGCCGCTGACCGCGCTGTAGTTCTGCTCTGTTTCCAGACGCGCGGCAAAGGATGCCGAGGCTGCGGGTTCGCCGCCCGTGACGGCCTGTGCCGTGTCCTGTAGGCCGACAATGATGCCGGCGTTGGCGAGGCTGCCGTCTGCGGCCAGAATCCTGGCCCCGACCACGCCGACTTCAGGTCGCTGCGCCTGATTGAGCAGGTTGTGCAGCCAGTCCTTGTGCAGGATGGCGGCATTGTCGGCCAGCAACAGCAGGTATTCGCCTTGTGCCTGTCGAGCCGCGCTATTGAGCAGGGCGGACTGGCTGAGGGTCTGTTGATGATGTACGACGCGGATCTTGTCCGATTGCAGCGAATCGATGTTCGCCAGCCATTCAAGGGTTTGCGCTGACTGGCTGTTGTTGTCGCTGATCAGGATTTCATAGTCCTGATAGGCCGTGTTTTCCAGGACGCTCTCTACACACGGCAGCAATGTTTCCAGTTGATCGTTGGAGCTGACAATGATGGAAACCAGCGGCTGTCCGGCATGACCATAGGTGATCCGGTAATGGCCCGACGCGGTTGTCTGGATTTCGCTGTCTGCATAGCCGCGAGCGAACAGGTGGCGCTGTAGCGTGCGCAGCTCGTCGTTGTTGTACTGGGGCTGGGCTTGTGGAGCGAGCACCAGCGGTTCGGCTGCATGGGCAAACTCGGTAAAGTCCGGGTGCTCGATCATGCGCAGGATCAGGTCCAGTTCCATGGCCTGTGCATGATCGGGATTGAAGCCGCCCACCAGCAGGGTTTTCTCTCGGCTGAACAGCCAGTTGCGGCTGGTTGCCGAAGGGCTGGCCAGCAGGTAGTCGAGGCTGAATTCCGGGCGCAGGCCCAGGCTGGCGCCCGCCTGGTTTTCGAGTGCGATTTCATCGCCGAACAGGGCGCAGGCGTGTGGTGCATCAATCAGTTTCAGTGCCGCGCTCAACAGGCCGCTTTGCGTGAAAGTAGTCCCTGCGTCGACCAGTACCCACCAGTCGTGTTCGTTTTCTGCCATCAGGTCATTGATGACGATGGCGCGATCCTGCTCAGTGGCGCTCAACCATGGCAACTGGGCTTGCAGTGGCGTCTGATTCGACGTGTCGTAGTCGGCGAGGATGAACACCTTGAGCTTGTCCAGCAGTTGCGGGTCGCCAGCCAGGCTCTGCACGGTGGCAAGGACGCTTTCGGGCTGCTGATTGAAGTCCGACACGACAATGGCAATTGTCGGGCCGCCGTCATGATCCTGCAGGTGCTGCCTGATCAGGGCCTGTTGCGGGACCGTAGGCCTGCGGGTGCCCAGCCAGCTGGCGACCTGCTGGTTGCGGCGCTGGTTCTCCGGGCGCCGGTCGAAATAGGCAACCAGGTCAAGTTCCTGAATATTGTCACGCTGCGACAGCGGGGCGATCTTGACGGTGCGATTCTGCTCTTCCGGGCGTACCCAGCCAAGCTCACGGGTGATGCGGTGATAATCGGCGCGTCGTTGTCTCGGGAGTTCAGGGTTGTTACGGCAGACTTCACTGCTTTGCTGATCGGAAACCCGGAAGTACGAAAGCGGGCGCGCAAGCATCGCCAGATTGCCCTGGCGAAGCAGCTTCACAAACAACGCAACGTCCGCCAGGCCCCAGATGAATATGCCCTTGAGCGACATGATTTCATTGCCGAACACCAGTGCATCTTCGCGGCGGAACATCACTGAGCTGGGTTCGCCAATGAAGTTGATCGGGTACTGGGCAATGAACGACACCAGTTCCGGACCATTGATCACGACATTGCGCCCGAACGGGTTGCGGGTGGCCATGTTGTCCTGCATGAACTGGCCTTTGTCGTCTACCAGTTTGCGGGTAGCGCAGACCATCTTGATGTCGGGGCTGTCGTGCAGGACATCGAAGAGCAGGCGTACACAGTCAGGGACCAGAATGTCATCGTCGTACAGGAACTTGATGAACTGACCACGGGCCAGGCTGATGGCGCGGGCACCGTTATGCTCTTCGCCCAGGCCTACGGGATTTCTCTCGTAGCGGATAGGCCAGCGGCTGCCGGGGCTGAGTCTGTCGACGATGTTCTTGATGGCCTCGGTCGGGCAATCGTCGCAGATGACGATTTCAACGTCGTCATGGTTCTGGCTGATCGCGCTGGCAAGCGCGGTCTCGAAGAAAGTGGCCTTGTAAGCCGGGATGACAATACTGACCAGGCGTGAAGAACTCATCGCAATACCACGTGTGAAGAGAGTAGGGAGGACCAGCCGTTCAACGGGGTCGGTGCAAGTGGGCCAGGTTCGCTCAGCACTTGCGGCCTATGTACAGAACCGATTGCTCGGTAATGCCGTGCTGTTTGAATACCCCGTCACCGAAGGCTTGGGTGCCCAGGGCATCGATCTGGAATCCGGCTGTTTCCAGGCGGGTCACGAAGTCATGTTTGGCGTACATGCGCACATGATCGTCCTGGCCAAACCGCGCCCAGCGCTCATCCACGTTTTCTTCGTCCGGATCTTCGTCGGTCACGGTGGCGGTCAGCAGCAAGGGCACCATCAGAATGGCCGAGCCGCCTTTGGCCAGTACGCGATACAGCTCTGACATGGCCCTGGCGTCGTCACGCACGTGTTCGAGTACGTGGGAGCAGACGATGAAATCGAACGACTCATCGGCATAGATGTTCATGTCCATGATGTCGACCTTGTCATCTGCCATGGGCGAAAACAGGTCTGCCGAGCGATACCGGGCATTGGGCAGGCTGCGCAGGAATCTGGACAGGACCGGGGCTGGCGCGATGTCCAGGATGCGCAGTTCCTTGCCTTGCGGGTTGTTCAGCATATGCATGGAGAACAGTGCATAGAGCCGGTCGCGATCCGAGGCTGCGCATTCAGGGCAACTGTACTGGCTGACATTGAGTGTTTCGTAGTCTTCCATCGAGTAGTGGACATTCAAACGATGGGCGGCTTCCAGATAGGTTCTACCCAAGGGATAGAAGTTCGGAAAACGACAGGAGCATACCGGGCACGTTCGCATGTTCAGTTCTCATTACTTGCAGTGACGATCACATCGATGATGCTGTCGAAGGCTTCATCGGTGAGGCTGTCGAAAATGGGCAGACAGAGGATCTGGTTGGACAGGTCGGTTGCGATAGGCAAGCGATCGGGCTTGGCCGAGTCCAGGCCTCTGTACATCGGGAAGGTGGAAATCAGTGGGTAGAAATAGCGGCGTGCGAGGATATTGCGGTCGCGCATCCGTTGGTAAAGGTCATCGCGGGAAACGGCAAACTCGTTTCTGACCAGCACCGGAAAGTACGAGTAATTGTGCTTCTCGGTGCTCTGCCAGACGATGTCGATACCGGGCACCGAGGCCAGAGCCTCCCGATAGCGTTCGTCGATACGCTGACGCTTCAGAAGCGCCTGGTCGATATGTTGCAACTGCAAAAGGCCGAACGCGGCATTCACTTCGCTCATCTTGCCGTTGATGCCGGGCGCGACCACGGTGACTTCATCGGCGAATCCGAAGTTCTTCAGGTAGTCGATGCGTTGTTTGGTTTTCGCATCCGGGCTGACGATGGCGCCGCCCTCAAAGGTGTTGAACACCTTGGTGGCGTGAAAGCTCAGTACCGACAGGTCGCCGTGGTTGAGCAGGCTCTCGCCACGGAACTGCACGCCAAAGGCATGGGCCGCGTCGTAGATGACTTTCAGGCCGTAACGGTCGGCAATCTGCTGGATGCGGTCCACATCGCAAGGGATTCCGTAGCAATGCACGGGCATGATTGCCGTGGTCGCCGGGGTAATGGCTTCTTCGATACGGTCGGGGTCCAGGCTGTAGGTGTTGGGGTCGATATCGACGAACACCGGAGTCAGGCCATTCCAGAGCAGGGAGTGAGCGGTGGCGACGAAGGAGTAGGGCGTGGTGATGACTTCGCCCTTGATCCGCAGGGCCTGGATAGCGGTCATCAGTGCCAGGGTGCCATTGGAAAACAGCGACAGATGCTGGACGCCCAGATACTCGGCCAGCTCTTTTTCAAGCTGCTGGTGAAACGGGCCGCCGTTGGTGAGTTGGTGGCTTTGCCAGATCTGTTCGAGGTAGGGAATGAATTCCTCAAGAGGCGGTAACAGGGGACGAGTTACGGGAATCGGTGCGCTCATGGAGAGTTCTCTACTCGTGTCGCAGATGATTGCTGCTCGACAGGACATTTCTTGACGCCTTCCCTGTTCACGAGAATGGCTTTGACATAAAAATGGCAGCCGAACTGTTTTGCCGATGGTAAAAGCAAGAAGTCGGCCAAGAGTGCGGCGCTGAGATTTGCTGTACGCGGGTTGTGATCCTGTCGACGAAGTCATTTCAGTGCTTGATATCTCGAACGGGCGATGCGTATTTTGTGCAGGTTGCACTGAGCGACCTAATGACAATCAAGGACTGAGTGATGACAGCCAATGACCCCCGCTCTCTTGCGCAGCGACTGGCGGGTATCGATGAGGTGGAGTGCGTGACGCCGGATCTGAATGGCGTACCGCGTGGCAAGGTGATGACTGCTGCCGGGTTTCTGGAAGGGCGTCGCCTGCAATTGGCTCGTGGTGTTTTGCTGCAATGCATCATGGGCGGCTATCCGCCCGCGCATTTTTACAGCATCGATGATGGCGACCTTGCTCTGGTTGCTGATCCACAGCAGATCCACCGTCTGCCGTGGAGCGAGCAGCCTCGTGCGCTGGCGATCTGCGATGCGGACGATCTGAGCGGTGAGGGTTGCGAGCTATCGACGCGGGTACAGCTCAAGGCTGTCATTGCCCGCTATGCCGAGCGCGGTCTGTCGCCGGTGGTTGCCACCGAACTCGAATTCTTTGTCTTTGCCCCCAACCCCGATCCTTCCCGAGCTTATGTGCCGCCGGTAGGGCTGGATGGTCGGCGTGAAGAGGGTTTTTCGGCGTTCAGCATCAGTTCCAATAACGGCCTGCGCCCGTTCTTCAGTGAGGTCTACCGGTGCATGGCGGAACTGGGGTTGCCCCGAGATACGGTCATGCACGAAATGGGTGTCAGTCAGTTCGAGATCAATCTGTGGCATGGCGATCCTTTGCTGTTGGCTGACCAGACCTTTCTGTTCAAGCACCTGCTTAAAGAGGTTGGACTCAAGCATGGCCTGAACGTTGTGTGCATGGCCAAGCCGTTAGCGCAGACGGCAGGCAGTTCGATGCATATTCATCAGAGCGTGGTGGAATCGGCGTCGGGGCGTAATGTCTTCAGTGATGAAAGTGGCCAGCCGACAGAGATTTTTCGGCATTTCATCGGTGGTCAGCAGGCCTGCCTTGTCGATTTCACTGCGTTGTTTGCGCCGCATGTGAACTCTTATCAAAGGCTGTTTCATCCTTATGCCTCGCCCAACAATGCGTGCTGGTCCTGCGACAACCGTGGCGCGGGGCTGCGCATTCCGGCGAGTTCGGCCGAGGCCAGGCGAGTGGAAAATCGCTTGCCGGGTGCCGATGCCAATCCTTATCTGGCCATTGCGGCGAGTCTGGCGGCAGGTCTGTATGGCGTCGAGCAGAAGCTGGAGCCGACAGCGCCGATTCAGGGTGAAATCGTGGTGCCGCAAGAATTGGCATTGCCATGTACCTTGCATGCGGCTCTGGAGCGTCTGAAGCGCAGTTCGCTGGCCAAGGAACTGTTTGGCCATGCTTTTATCGAAGGCTACATCGCCTCCAAGACCATGGAGCTGACCAGCTTTCTTGATGAAATAACCCCCTGGGAGCGGCGTGTGTTGGGTGCCCAGGTTTAAAAACCGCTGTTTTGGATTCGCCTGTTCGGGCGTGTCTTTATTTTTGGAACGTTCATGCGCCAAATCTGGAAGTCTTTTCGGGGTCTTTATTTCGCTTCGCTGATGATGTTGATCGGTTCGGGTCTGTTAAGCACTTACCTGGCTTTGCGGCTGGCTGCCGATGAGGTCGACGGTCTGTGGATCGGTGCGATGATGGCGGCAAACTATGTCGGGCTTGTGCTGGGCGGCAAGGTAGGGCATCGCCTGATCGGTCGGGTAGGGCACATCCGTGCCTATGCGACCTGTGCCGGGATCGTGGGCGCGGCGGTGTTGGGGCTGGGTTTGATCAACTGGCTGCCAGCCTGGCTGTTCCTGCGCATGATCGTCGGGCTGGGGATGATGTGTCAGTACATGGTCATCGAGAGCTGGCTCAACGAGCAGGCGGCTGCACGCCAGCGAGGCATGGTCTTCAGTGGCTACATGATTGCGTCGTATCTGGGGCTGGTATTGGGGCAAATGATTCTGGTGGTCCATCCGGGGCTCGGGCCTGAGCTTCTGATGTCGATTGCGATGTGTTTTGCCTTGTGTCTGGTGCCCGTGGCCATGACCCGCAGCATTCACCCGGCGCCGTTGCGTCCTGCTCCGCTGGAACCGCGCTTTTTCATCAGTCGCGTGCCGCAGTCGTTGACCACTGTGCTGGCGTCCGGGCTTATCGTCGGTGCCTTTTATGGCCTGGCGCCGCTGTACGCCGCCCAGCAAGGGCTGTCTACCGAGCATGTCGGTATGTTCATGGGTGTCTGCATTCTTGCCGGCCTGCTGGTGCAGTGGCCGCTGGGCCTGTTGTCCGATCGTTATGACCGGGCGCACCTGATGCGCGCTTTTGCAGGTGTTCTGGTGCTGGCCTCCTTGCCGCTTGCCGTTCTGCCGAGCATGCCGCTGGAAATGCTGTTTATAGTGGGTTTCATCGCTTCTCTGGTGCAGTTCAGCCTGTATCCACTGGCGGTGGCCTTTGCCAATGATCACGTTGAAGGTGAGCGGCGGGTATCGCTGACAGCAATGCTGCTGATGACTTTCGGGATTGGCGCCAGTATCGGCCCTCTGGTCGCCGGAGCCCTGATGAAGCTGTTCGGCAATAACATGCTTTATGCGTTTGTCAGCTTCATTGCGCTGGCACTTGCGCTGCTTACCCGACCCAAGGCAGTCACGCATCAGCATCAGGTGGACGACGCGCCGCTGCATCACGTGGCGATGCCGGACAGCATGTCCAGTTCACCCTTGGTGGTGGCGCTTGACCCTCGGGTCGATGAGCAGGTGGTTCAGGATCAGATGCAGACCACGGTCGAGCCGCAAGTCGAGCCTGAGGCGAGTGCCGAACCCGCACCGTCGGTGAGGCTGGAAGAAGAGGAAATCAATAGGCCTTGATGGGGAGGGCGCTGCAAGCTAAAAGCCGCAAGTCAAAAGCTTGCAGCTTAAAACTTGCAGCTTGCAACTGCTTCTATCAAAAATCGTCGTCTTTATCGAACCGACGTGCTTCGCGCTGCAGTTGGTAAACGAAGCGTTCTACCTGGCGTTGTACCAGGCCGCTCATGTTGTGAAAGCGTACGCCTGCGAAGGTGGTGTGGAATCTTTCTTCGAAGTGCAGATAGCGCAGCTCCACCGGTGCCGTCATTGCGCCGAAAGGCAGCTTGGCGATGAAGCGTTCGTACACTTGACCCAGTTGCATGCGTTCGGACACATCGCCCTCGAAGCGCAGCTTGCAGCCGGTTGCCGAGATATCCAGAAGCTTGCCGGCCAGGGGGAACTTCAGTTTGTCACCACCGATTTCAATGTCGACCAGTTGTGCAAGCTTGAGAGCGGCACGGAAGGCGTTGCGACGCTGGTGGTAGACGACTTCTGTAGGAAGGGCGCCGCGGTAGAGGCGTTGGCCATCCACGTCGACGATGGTCATCTGCTCCGAACTTTCCCAGGCGATGCGCACGCCGTCATGGAAGCCTTCGACCCGAAACGATTCGCCGTTGGCCAGGAATCGTTCACCGTCGCGGGGGATCATTTCATCAAGGGCCATGACGTTACTGTCACGGTCAACTTCGATCAGGTAGCTCTGGAAGCGTTGGGAGCGCTCATGAAAGGTAATGATCAGCGGATCATTATGTTCAAGTAGTAACCGCAGGTTGGCGGCGATTTCCAAAGGAGTATTCAGAACCTTCGGGGGCTGCGGAGCATCATCCGCGCTTGAGCCATTCACGTTTTTACTTCTCCAGGCAAAATACTACGGCAACGCAACAACAGGCATTCTGCCACTACGCACTAAACCTTGAAACAGGAAGTTACGCCTGACTGAGCGGGCGTGGTCTTGCTCTTCCTGCGGTCGACCCGCGGCTGTCATACAGCGTCGGGGTGTCGACACCATTCAAGATGCGGAGCTGGTGAGCGGTTGTCACCTGCTGCAACTGGATAAGGCTACCATTCTGCTCGTTGATAGCCTGGCATTCAGCGATCAGTGCGCTCAGTTCATCGCTCGCGGCGAGAAGCTGTTCGCCCACATCGGACTGGCTGGCCAGCTCCTGGAGACCTTTGCGGTTCGCAGGTAGCCCAAGGCCCGCGAGTAACTGACTGCGCCTGCGACCATGTTGTTCGAGCAGAATCACCAGCGCCTGTTTCTGCGCCAGAATATGTTCCATCTCGCCCATGTCGCGGCCATGCAGAACCAGTGACTCGGCCTGCAGCAACTCAAGCAGTTGCCGGGTCGGAACCATGCCGTCGGTGATCATCTGAAGCAAAGTAGTATCTTGCATCGCATGCTCTGGTTTTCAAGCGTCCAGATTATCCACCGCAAGCACAGGGCTAGCGCTGGGTTTCGAAATTAAGCAGTTTGCTGGCTACGCGGTTGCTGTCCACTGTGTAAGTACCGTCTGCAATCGCTTGCTTCAACTCGGCTACGCGAGCGCTGTTGACGGTTGGCAGTTCGCCCAACTTATCAGTGATCTTCTGCAACTGTTGAGCCTCACTGCTCAAGTGAACGGATTCCCCGGTGCCTTTGACGTTTGCAGCAGTCGCTGCAGATTCCGTTGCATCGGTTTTACCGCTTTCCTTTGTAGTCCCGGTGCGCGAAGTGCTACCGACAGACTGTGAATTTCCAAGGCGACTGAAATCTATGACCATGATTGAAAAAACCTCTGGGTGTTTGGACGCTTGCCTTGTTTTCGGCCCAACCCAAAAAAACTTTAGGCTTTGTGTGAAAAGCACACGGAACGCGCTTTCCACCGCGGGAATATGCACCGCAGTCTAGGAAAAACGCGCGTTCGACGCCAGCCTCAATCGATCTACATGGCGACTTCCACCTGTCCAGGGCCGGTAATGTTGGCCTTGATGACGCGATTGGAATTCAGGTTTTTCACCCGTATTTGCTCGTTATAACTGCCGTCGGACAGTGCCTCGCCGGGCATGCGTACCGACAGTGAGCCGCTCCTGGCCGTGATGACCACCTGATCTCCCTTGCGGATCATCTGTGGCTGTTCCAGATAAACCGGGGACAGCACCTGGTCGATGACCGTTGGTCGGATTACCTTTTGTCCTACTACATGGTCCAGTGATGTCATGAAACCCAGCCCCAGGCTGCCAATATCCCTTTCACGCAGGGCGATGTCTTCTTCTGACACGACACTGTCGCGTTTCAAGGGGCGTACCGAAACCACCACGTTGCGAAACAGCTTGACCTCTGCCGGCACGAATACGGTCCATGGCGATGAGCCTTCACAGCGTACGCGCACGCTCACTCTGCCTAGCGGCTTTGCGCTTTCCAGTTTTGCTGTCAAATCCTTGTCGCAGGAGCCCATGCGTAATCTGGGGTCCAACTGCCTGACCTGAATTTCAAATCGACCTTCAATCTGGTTACTCGATAAATAGTCTTCTACTGTGAACTCAAGAAACCCCTGAGTGACGCCGATAAGCTGTTCAGGCAGTGTGAAACTCTCGGCGCGGCCGTAGTTTGCAGTGCTTGAAAGGCACAGCATTGCGATCACGCAGAGCAGTCTGCGGGTTTCCAGTGTCAGGTGTCGAAAAATTGTCGTCTTTGTGTTCATGGCGTATAAAAAGCAAGGCTCGTGCCGCTTGCCAAATCTGGTGTGTGGCGAACGGTGGCTTTTGTTAAGGGGGTCGGGCATGGCGGGTGTAATGGATTCGGTGAACCAGCGAACTCAGCTGGTCGGTCAGAATCGCCTTGAGCTGCTCTTGTTCCGTCTTGACGGCAAGCAGCTCTATGGGATCAACGTATTCAAGGTTAAAGAAGTACTGCAATGCCCGAAACTGACCATCATGCCCAAGTCCAGCCGGATTGTGCGTGGTGTGGCCAACATTCGCGGTGGCACGATCCCGATCATGGATCTGGCAATGGCGACGGGCTCGACCGGGATGATTTCGCTGGTTAATTCCTTCGTCATCATTACCGAGTACAACACCAAGGTTCAGGGTTTTCTGGTGCATTCGGTAGAACGCATCGTGAACATGAACTGGGAAGAGATTCATCCGCCACCCAAGGGCACAGGGCGCGACCACTATCTGACGGCCGTGACTCGTGTCGATAATCAGTTGGTGGAAATCATCGACGTCGAGAAGATTCTCGCCGAGGTGGCGCCGATTACCGAGGGTGTTTCCCATGGTGTGATCGACGAAGAGACTCACAGCAAGGCCGTTTCGTTGCGAGTGCTGACGGTCGATGACTCGTCGGTTGCACGCAAGCAGGTGAGTCGTTGTCTGGAAACTGTCGGTGTCGAGGTGGTTGCCTTGAATGACGGTCGTCAGGCGCTGGATTACCTGAAGGCAATGGTTGAAGAGGGCAAGAAACCTGAAGAAGAGTTTCTGATGATGATCTCCGACATTGAAATGCCGGAGATGGATGGCTATACCCTTACAACAGCCATACGCAATGATCCACGGATGCAGAAACTACACATCACCTTGCATACCTCGCTTTCCGGGGTATTCAATCAGGCGATGGTAAAGAAAGTGGGTGCTGACGATTTTCTCGCGAAGTTTCGACCTGATGACCTGGCGGCCAGGGTCGTGGCGCGGATCAAGGCGGCAGATAATAGCTAGGGGCGTCGTCCCTGGTGGTTCACATGATTTTGAGAGGCGGCACCTTGTCTACAGGTAATTTGGATTTTGAACAGTTCCGGGTCTTTCTGGAAAAAGCCTGTGGCATCTTGCTGGGGGAAAACAAGCAGTACCTGGTCTCCAGCCGTCTCAACAAGCTGATGGAGCAGCAGGGACTCAAATCGCTGGGCGAGCTGGTCCAGCGTATCCAGTCTCAGCCTCGCAGCGGTTTGCGTGAGCAGGTCGTCGATGCGATGACGACCAACGAAACCCTGTGGTTTCGTGATACCTACCCCTTTGAGGTGCTGAAAAACAAGGTGCTGCCCGAGCAGATCAAGGCCAGCCCCGGTCAGCGTTTGCGCATCTGGTCGGCCGCCTGTTCATCCGGCCAGGAACCGTATTCGCTGTCGATGTCCATCGACGAGTTCGAGCGCAGCAATCCGGGCCAGCTCAAGGCTGGCGCGCAGATCGTTGCTACCGACTTGTCCGGCTTGATGCTCACCAACTGCAAGACCGGTGAGTACGACAGCCTGGCAATCGGCCGCGGCCTGTCGCCGGATCGCCTGCAGCGCTACTTCGACGTGAAAAGTCCGGGTCGCTGGGTTGTGAAGGCGCCGATCAAGAGCCGTGTCGAGTTTCGTTCATTCAACCTGCTCGACAGCTACGCGAGCCTTGGCAAGTTCGACATCGTGTTCTGCCGCAACGTGTTGATCTACTTCTCGGCCGAAGTGAAGAAAGACATTCTGTTGCGCATCCACGGTACGCTCAAGCCGGGTGGCTACCTGTTCCTGGGTGCCTCCGAAGCGCTCAACGGCCTGCCGGATCATTATCAGATGGTTCAGTGCAGTCCGGGGATTATCTACAAGGCCAAGTGATGGTGGGTTTTGTATGAACATGAAAGAGACCTTCGGGTCTCTTTTTTGTGGGCGGGATGTTTTGAGAGTTGGTGGTGGTTTTCATGGGAGGGGCCGTACTCTGGCGTACTGACTTCGAGCGCGCAGGAGGAGTACTTGCCGAGTCAAGTGTTACATTTTAATGAATCGGCAAGCACGTCTAGTGGATATTAATTTTCCCAGTTAACGATAACTTGGAGTGGGCCGCCTGTAACCGGCGCAAATGAGCTTGAGCGATAAATGCGGTGGTATAGGAAGAAATTTTTGCTTGGTGATTTATTTGCAAAAAAGGTGGTTGACCCGCTTTTTAGGGATGTTACGTCAATGCAGGAACTCGTATCTCCGTGACATAGGAGTGCATTGAAAGTTGCATTGGCGGGGATCGCGCCGATTGTATAGTTCCAGCTGATAAATGTTATTTTTCCGCTTGCAGGGGTGGTGCCTATAATGGGGACGGTTGTAGTATTCCACTGATTCGTAGAATAGGTGGGTTTAATGTTGGCTGTTTGAGCGTATCCACCCCCTACTGCAAAGGCATTGCTGCCAAACGTTGCCAGTACCAATGCTGCTGTGCACCCAAGAATACCTTTTCTTTTCATTTTTAAGATTCCTTCTAATCCATGATTTCGCATTTTTTACGAAGCCCCTGCCGTCTTGGCAGGTGGCGGGAGATTTATACCTTCTCGTTTTTTCTGAAGCAAGATAGTGACGTGAAAAAATAATTTTAAGCAGTGTTGGCTCTTTTTTATCACTCATTTGTGCTGAATGATTTGGTCTTTATTTGTAGGGCTTGGGGTTTGTAATGTTTTGAATTGTGTTTTGGCGGTAGTGGTGGTTAATCGCTGTATTGCCTGAGGTTTTTATAGTTTTCTACAAGGCTTTATTGTTTGTCTTGTAATTTTCTGTATTATTTCTATTCACCTGTTGAACGGGGGGGCTAAAGTTTTTTTGGGGCCATGCGTTAAATGACAGTATGATTTTCTTTCACGCAAAAAAAACGCTCCAACACCCT
The DNA here is from genome assembly GCF_030580745.1 of Pseudomonas serbiensis. NCBI lineage: Bacteria > Pseudomonadati > Pseudomonadota > Gammaproteobacteria > Pseudomonadales > Pseudomonadaceae > Pseudomonas > Pseudomonas serbiensis. The sequence continues at coordinate 310,959 of NZ_JAUQOO010000003.1, read as the reverse complement.
TTGTCGAGATGATATAAGGGCGGGCGAATATGAAGTCATGGAGCAGGCGAGGCGCAATGGAAGGGCAGGTCATTCAGGATGAAAGCGAAAAGGCTGCGCTGGCGCCGTGCATGAACCTGATTCAACTGGAGCGTATTTGCCATTCCTATCAGGCTGGGGCCGTGATGCATTCGGTCCTGCGCAATGTCTCTCTCTCTATCGAGCGCGGCCAGAGCTGCGCCATCGTCGGAAGCTCCGGCTCAGGCAAGAGCACACTGCTTAATATCCTCGGTCTCCTTGATCGTCCAACCTCTGGCGGTCTGTTTCTTGATGGCCTGGATATGGGGAGCGCCTCGGCAGAGCAGCGAGCCAGGGTTCGCAATCAGCTTATCGGGTTTGTCTTTCAAAGCTTCAACCTGCTGCCGCGCCTCAATGCTCTTGATAACGTAGCCTTGCCGCTGCTGTATCGCGGTTATTCCCGTCATGCCGCGCGAGTGGCGGCGCAGCGTGAAATAGAGCGCGTTGGCCTGGCCGACAGGGCTCACCACCGGCCTGCCGAACTGTCGGGCGGGCAGCGTCAGAGGGTTGCGATTGCTCGCGCTCTGGTCGGGCAGCCTGCTTTGATTCTTGCCGACGAGCCCACCGGAAACCTCGACAGCACGACCGCCGCCGAGATTCTTGCCTTGCTGCTTTCGCTGAATCGGGAGCAGGGCGTCACGTTGATCGTGGTAACTCACGATAACGCCATGGCCCGGCACATGCAGCGATGCCTGAATGTAAAAGACGGTTGCCTTGAAGAGCATGTGTCGTCTGTCGGGATTGCACATGCCTGAGAATAAGTCTGTGCGTTACGGCCCATCGCTTGGGCAGATATTCATGGAGCCCTTGAACAGTTTGCGTCTTTTGGGGCGCAGGTCGTTGCTTGCCTTGTTGGGGATCGCTGTGGGGTGCGCCTCCGTAGTTGCCTTGCTGAATATCGGTCAGAACGCGGCCAACGAGGCAATCAGTGCATTCAAGGGGCTCGGCAGCGATATGCTGGTCGTCAGCTTTGCGGCAATGCCTGGGGTCAAGATGCGTCCGGCGCCCTCTACGCTGGATAACCAGGCTGTCATGGATGCAGTCCCCGGAATCCTTGATATCGCGCCCCTCATAGTGCTTTCGACCAGGGTTCGTTTTGATGGTCGTGCGCACAATGCAAGTGTTGTCGGGACATCCAGTGATTTGAAGGCGGTCCTGGGGCTTCGGGTAACTCAAGGCCGGTTTCTTTCTCGCCATGATGCTAGAAGTACTTATGCCGTGCTGGGCGCACAAGTGGCCAGGGATCTGGGCATCCTGAATATTCAGGATGTGGCAGGCAGGCATATACAGGTCGACAGTTATCTCTTCGAAGTGGTCGGGATACTGGCCGATCACGGGCAGAATCCACTTATTCCCGTGGCTGTCGATCAGGCTATTGTCGTGCCGATAGAGGGCATGCGGCGGATCAGTTCAAAACCTGAAATCAGTAATATCGTCGCCAGAGGGAGAGGAGGCGAAACCCTTGAGCAGGATGGCAAAGCCCTGACGGACTTTCTGCAGCCATTGGCACCGGGACGAGATGTTCAGGTGCAGATTCCCCAGCAATTGATTGATGGCCTGGCCCAACAGTCCCGCACCTTTTCCTATCTGCTGGCAGGCCTTGGCGGTATTTCCCTGCTTGTCGGCGGGGTCGGGGTCATGAACGTGATGGTGATGAATGTCTCCGAGCGCCGACGGGAAATCGGTGTTCGCATGGCGCTGGGTGCAAGGCCACTGGATATCGGTCGGCTGTTCTTGCTGGAGGCTGCTGTGCTGTCCATCGCTGGAGCGTCGGTGGGTGCATGTATCGGTTTACTGGCAGCATGGCTGTTTTCGGTGGTGTCGGGCTGGGGCTTTACATTGTCTATTCCTTCTCTTCCCCTTGGCATTGCCAGCTCGCTGCTGGTGGGGCTTTTCTTCGGTTTGAACCCGGCCCTCATGGCGGCCCGGCTTGAGCCGGTACAGGCGTTGCGCGATGACTGATCTTTATCGTTTCGCGGCAGTGATCTGCCTGGTTTTTTACAGTGTCCAGCCTTCTCTTGCTGCGCCTTTGGCTCCTGATGCCCCGAGCATGCCGGCCAGGACTGTTTCGCTGAATGAGCAGACGATCGACCTTTCTCTGGCTGATGCCGTATTTTTGGGGTTGCGCGCAAACCGTTCCATCCGCAGTGCTTATCTGGAGCGTATTGCGCAGAAATTCGACTTGCGGGTTGCCAAGGACCGCTTTACGCCCAAGCTCGTTCTGAGCAGTCGTTATCTGGCCAACCGCAGTCAGAGTGATAGCTATCGCCAGACTCAGGTTATCCCGCAAACCACAATGCTGGGTGAGTACGGTACCCAGCTCAGTCTGGCCTGGACTAACCAGTTGACGCTTGCCGACAGTACCGGCCGCAGTCGTAATGATGGTGCAACCCTGACCATCATCCAGCCTTTGTTGCGCGGTGCCGGGAAAGATATCGCCACCGCTCCCGTGCGTCTGGCTGTGCTGGCAGAAAAGGTCAACCGCCTGGCTCTGAAGTCGACGGTTTCGGACACTATCACCCAGATCATCACGGGTTATCGTGAGTTGCTGCGCGCTCAGGAGCAGGTGCGTATCGCGCGCGATGCTCTGGAGCGATCACGCCAGTTGCTTGACGCTAACAGGGCCATGATTTCTGCAGGGCAGATGGCTGAGTTCGATATCGTTCAGACTGAAGCCGATGTCGCCACTCAGGAGCTGGCCATCGAAGAGGCTTCCAATCAGTTGGATGCCAGTCGTCTTGAGTTGCTGCGTCTTCTGGCTCTGGACCTTGGGACGCGAGTGCGAGCGGCGGAGGTGCTTGAGGCTCGCCGCATAGAGGTGGGGCTGACGCAGGCGCTTGCAACGGCCCAAGAGCGACAGCCTGCCTATCTCACGCGGTTGATCGCCACCAAGCAGGCGGAAATCAACCTCGCTGTCGCCCGCAATGATCGGCTGTGGGATGTGTCATTGATCGGCGGTGCTTCTCAGATCCGTGATCGCATTCAGAATGACTTTGGTCCGGGCACTACACGCACCTGGGAAGGCTATGCCGGTATTCAGGTCGACATTCCGATTGGTGATTTAAGTCGGCGGCAAGCCGAGGTTCGGGCAAGGGTCGATGTGGAAAATCAGGATCTGCTTCTGGCTGAGGCCAATCAGTCCCTGGCGCGTGATGTCGGTGACGGGGTACGCGATCTGGGGACACGCTGGCGGCAGTATGAGATTTCCCAGCGCGCCCGTGAATTGTCGTTGCGCAAGCTGAATATCGAACGGGAAAAGTTACAGGCCGGTCGTTCCAGTAACTTCCAGGTCTTGAGTTTCGAGGCGGATCTGCGTAACGCGGAGAATGCTCGCCTTAATGCATTGATTGCCTATCTTAATGCTCAGACTGACCTGGATCAGAGGCTGGGTACGACCCTGGAGAGCTGGGAGATTGATCTCAATGACTAAGTATCTGGCGCGATTACGCATATCTCGCGTCAGTGGCCGGGCTGTTGTCGCGGGTGTTGTTGCGGCCGGGCTTTTTGTGGGCATTGTCTATGGCTATCAATCGCGGCTTGAGCCGATATCTCCGGGTGTCAGCTGGGTTCCTGTGCAGCCGCAGTTGCTGGAAAACCAGTTGGGGCTGGTTGGGCGAATCGAAGCTGCCAGCCGCTCGACTCTGGCGGCTCCCTTTGAGGGTGTTGTGCAGGAGGTTACTGTTGTCGAAGGGCAGCAAGTGGAGCGTGGCAAGCATTTGCTGACGCTGGATACGGCACAACTGGATATTCAGTTGCGTGAGGCGCTTGCCGCTCAATTGAAGCTTCAGCGGTCAGTAAAGGACATGCAGAACTGGGCGCAGGGCGAGGAAATGGCACGGGCGCGGCGTACCGTGACCACTGCGCAATATGGTTTGAGTGATACCGAGCGAAAACTGGCTGACACTCGCCGCTTGTTTGAGCGCGGTATTGTGGCTCGCATGGATGTGGAGGCGCTTGAGCAACAAGCCAGAATGCAGCAGCTTGATATGGTTGCCTCTCAGGCGGAGTTACGCACCGTGATGGAGAAGGGGAAAGGGGAAAACCGGCAGATAGCTGAAATGGAGCTGGCCAATGCCCAGTCGCGCTATCAGGCTTTGCAGGCGCTGCATGCCCGGCGCACAATCGAGGCTCCGTTTGCCGGCATTGTATTGCGTCCCCAAAGGCCTGAAGGGGGCGCCTCTCCTTTGGTCCAGCAAGGAATGCGCATGGCTCAAGGGGTGCCGCTTTTTGAGTTGGCCAGCCTGGAGCAGATCAGGGCGGTTGCTCGTGTCGAAGAGGCGGACCTGCATCAGTTGGCTGAGGGTATGCCTGTGCAGGTCACGGGTGATGGTTTCGATGGTATTACCCTCGATGGCGCTATTTCTTCCATTGCTGCTCAGGGTGTGGCCTCCGATATGTTCGGTGGCGGTACGACTTATGAGGTTGTCATAAACATCGCTTCCTTGACCGCTGCTCAGCAATCGAAAGTGCGTCTTGGCATGAGTGCGCGGCTGGCTATCGTGACTTACCGCGCTGAAAACGGTTTCGTACTTGCTCCTGAAGCCTTGCGCCAGGATGCTGAAGGCAGGACCTTTGTTGTCTATCGACAGGAAATGGCCGATGCGCCGCAGCAGGTCATTGTCACTGTCGGCCGTGCGATGCCTCAGGGTGTCGAAGTTTCGGGCTTGAAACCCGGTTATGTCGAGTTGCCTGCCACTGCACAGTGACGGGCTCGGGGATTTCTGCTGTCAGCGGCCGGCCATGCCTGCCGCTGACATGGCAAAAAAACGACACATCCCTTGCCGCTTTACCCTCTCATAGCGGAAATGCCTTGCCGCTTTTCTGGCATTGCCGCTCTGGCCGTCGCTACAACCCCCGTAAACACTGGTTTTGTGGATTTGGCACGCTGATTGCTTTCTCAGTGATACGAGAATCAGGTCAACCGGCAAAGGTTTCCCGAAATGAGCATCAGCTTCGATAAAGCATTAGGCATACACGAAAAGGCCCTTAACTTCCGGGCTCAGCGTGCAGAGGTGTTGGCCAACAACATTTCCAACGCCGATACCCCGAACTTCAAGGCCCGTGATCTGGATTTCTCCTCGGTGCTGGCCGCCGAAAGCGAGAAGGCTCAGAACGGTCGTTTTGCGCTGAACATGACCAATAGCCGTCATATCGAAGCCGAGGGCATGAGCAGTGGCGACGGTACGTTGATGTACCGCACTCCGTCTCAGCCTTCGCTGGACCAGAACACCGTTGATTCGCAGGTCGAGCAGGCCAGCTACACCGATAACGCCATGGGTTTCCAGGCCAGTTTCACCCTGCTTAACAGCAAGTTCAAAGGGCTGGTTTCAGCCCTGCGCGGAGAATAATTCATGTCACTAGCCAATGTGTTCAACATTGCCGGCAGCGCCATGAGTGCCCAGACCACACGTCTGAACACCACGGCCAGTAACATCGCCAACGCCGAGACTGTTTCATCGAGCATGGATCAGACTTACCGTGCCCGTCACCCGGTATTTGCGACCGTGTTGCAGGGTCAGCAGTCCAACGGTGGCTCGCTGTTTCAGGATCAGGGCGATGCCGGTCAGGGCGTTCAGGTCAGCGGCATCATTGAAGACAGTTCCAACCTTGAGGCGCGCTTCGAGCCTAATCACCCTTCTGCCGACAAGAACGGGTATGTCTATTACCCCAACGTCAATGTCGTGGAAGAAATGGCCGACATGATTTCCGCCAGCCGTTCGTTCCAGACGAACGCCGAAATCATGAACACCGCAAAATCCATGATGCAGAAGGTTCTGACCCTCGGTCAGTGATAAAGGGCGAAAGTTATGGCCGTTGAAAACGATGTCTCGACGAATTTTATAAGTTCGCTGCAGAACCCCAAAGCCAGTGCGAGCAGTTCGGGCGAAGCGCTGGGCAAGGATGCGTTCCTGCAGTTGCTCGTCACGCAGATGAAGAACCAGAACCCGCTGGATCCGCAGGACAACACGCAATTCGTTGCGCAGTTGGCGCAGTTCAGTAGTCTGGAAAGCATGCAGAACCTGACGTCGACCGTTGACTCGATTGCGACCAGCTACAAGTCCTCGCAGGCATTGCAGGCTTCTTCGCTGGTGGGTCGTTCGGTGATTGTCGAAACCGGTACCGCTCAGGTGGATACCAGTAAAGGTTTGACTGGTTCTGTTGTAGTGCCTGCTTCAACGTCAGCGACGACGGTCAAGGTCTACGACGCCAGCAATAATCTGGTCGATACCATCGATTTGGGTTCCAGAAGTGCAGGCAATGCAAGTTTCACCTGGGATGGCCTCAATAGTGAGGGCACCGCCATGCCGTCCGGTACCTACAGTTTTATTGCAAATGGCACTATCAACGGCACAAACAATGGTCTCTCGACTTATCTTCCAGCAACGGTCAACAGTGTGACCACGGCTGTGAGTGGCGGGGAAATGACTCTAAACCTGGCTGGCGGCAGTTCGATCGCTTTGTCCAAAGTGCAATCAATCGGAATATAGAGCCGACTAGACGGCGTAGGAGTGGTACATGTCATTCAATATCGGCCTTAGTGGGCTCTATGCGGCAAACAAAAGTCTCGACGTTACCGGCAACAACATTGCCAACGTGGCGACAACAGGCTTCAAACAATCGCGTATCGAGTTTGCTGATCAGTATGCTCAGTCGATTCGTGGCACTTCCGGCGGCACCAGTATTGGTAGTGGCGTGACCACGGCTGCCGTTTCTCAGCAGTTTGCCCAAGGCGGTCTTACCACTGGGACGGGTAACAGTCTGGACCTGGCAATCAACGGTAATGGCTTCTTCATGCTCAGCAACAGCGGCGAGACGCTCTATACCCGTGCCGGTGCATTCCGTACCGACAAGGATGGCTTCGTCGTCAATAGTGCGGGTATGAATCTTCAGGGTTACAACGTTGATGCGAACGGCAATGTTGCTGTTGGTGTCTCGGGCAACCTGAGGGTTGACAGTTCAAATCAGGCGGCGAGTCCGACCAGCATTATCACCAACGTCGCCAACCTTAATTCGACCTCTACAGTTCCGACTATCACGCCTTTCGATGCGACGAATACCAATAGCTATAACTTTACCTATAGCACCAAGGTCTTCGATTCTCAGGGTAACGAGCACTCTCTGGAAACTTACCTGGCTAAAACAGGTACCAACACCTGGGCCATGTATTCGCTGATCGATGGTCGCAGTATCAGCAACCCGGCCAGTACCACAGCTGACCGTAACGACCTGACTTTCGACACGTCCGGCAACATGGTCATCAATACGGCGGCAACCCCGTCTGTTCCGTCGGCCAGTACCAACGTTGCAGTCAATGCCGATGGTACTTTCCAGGTCAACAATTGGGTCCCTGCCATGCAAACCGGTACGGGTACCTCGGCGACCTGGGTTGCCAACGGTGCTGTTGGCGTCACTTCGGGTATCAGGCTGGACATGACTCAGGCTACCCAGACGGCTTCTGTTTCGGGTCCTATCACTCAGACCCAGAATGGTTATGCAGCCGGACAGATCAAGGATATGAGCGTGGATGCCAGTGGCAACCTGTTTGCGTCCTACACAAATGGTCAGTCGAAGGTGATTGGTCAGGTTTCTCTGACGACATTCGCCAACGTGCAGGGGCTCTCTCCGGCGGGTGGTACTAACTGGCGTGAAACCTTCGCCTCTGGTTTGCCTGTGACCGGTGTTCCGCAGTCAGGCACTCTGGGTTACATCACGGGCCAGGCGCTGGAAGACTCCAACGTCGATCTGACACTGGAGCTGGTCAACCTGATCAAGGCGCAAAGCAACTATCAGGCGAATGCGAAAACCATTTCGACTGAAAGCACCATCATGCAGACCACTATTCAGATGACCTGATAATCAGGTTTGATGAAGTGTTGAAGAAAGCCCCTTGCGAGGGGCTTTCTTGTTTGTGGCGGTTGTGAAATCCGATGCAGGGAGCGCTTTTCGGGGTGCTGTTCAGACCGAGCAGTCGGACTTGATAAACGAGCCGTTCAGTCGTTTCCATCCCGGTCCCGGGCTGGTCTGGGCGCAGACGATCCTGCTGTCGCCCTGCCATCTGTAATAAGGCGCAGGAGCGGCCTGGGCGAGGAGGGGGCTGGTCATCAGCAGGGCTGCAATGCTGGCGAGAAGACGCGCTCGAAAGTGCATGACGATTCCCGTTATGTGGGTTCCCGGCAAGATTATCACCCTCGTCAGGCGTATCGGTCAGGGTGAGCGAAGTTTTTTTGGCGGTGTGTCAGGCGGGTTGGCTGGGTGGCGGCAATCTACCGCCGCTCTTGTGTGGCGCGGTGCCGAAGGTTGTCCGGCATGCTCCGGTTTTTACAAGAGAATCAGGCGTTTGTATCCATTCTGAAAAGTTGGTTCAAAAATTGCTTTCTCCCATGCAGAACAGCTACAGGCGGCAAGCGTCTGTCGGAGGAGGAAGACTGTGGACAAGTTGCTTTATGTCGCAATGAGCGGGGCGTCTGAAAACGCTCAGTCGCAAAAGGTTCATGCCAACAACCTGGCTAACGTATCGACCAATGGCTTCATGCGCGACCTGCAACAGGCCCGTTCGATGCCGGTATTTGGCGAGGTCATGCCTTCGCGTGCCTATGCGATGGGCGAACGTCCGGGTACTGACTTTTCCGGTGGCGCGCTGGTCCAGACCGGTCGTGAGCTGGATGTCGCCGTCAAGGGTGATGGCTGGATTGCGGTTCAGACTGCCGATGGTGGTGAGGCCTATACCCGCAGTGCCGGCATGAATATCGATGCTCTGGGTGTGCTGCGCAACGGCAGTGGTTTGCCGGTCATGGGCAACGGCGGGCCGATTGCCGTGCCGCCTGAGCAGCAGATCGAAATCGGTGCCGACGGCACGATCAGTATTCGCTCGATGGGTGAAAGCCCGCAGGTCATGGCGGAAGTTGACCGTATCAAGCTGGTCAACCCTGACCTGAGCACCATGGAAAAAGGCCCTGACGGTTTGATCCACACCAAGAGTGGCCAGGCTGCGCCGGTCGACGCCAATGTGCGTGTCGAGTCCGGCTTTCTGCAGGCGAGCAACGTCAATGCCGTGGAGGAAATGACCTCGGTACTGGCCTTGGCCCGGCAGTTTGAATTGCACGTCAAAATGATGAAAACAGCTGAAGAAGATGATCAGGCGATGGCTCGCGTCTTGCAACTTGGCTAACCATTGACAGCTTGCGTCGACAATCCGGCGCTTGAGGAGAAAACGAATGCTTCCTGCACTATATGTTGCGAAAACCGGCCTCGCTGCTCAGGACACCAACCTGACCACAATCTCCAACAACCTGGCGAACGTTTCGACCACAGGTTTCAAGAGTGATCGTGCCGAATTCCAGGATTTGCTCTATCAGATCAAGCGTCAGCCAGGTGCTCAGTCGACCCAGGACAGCGAACTGCCGTCCGGTCTGCAACTGGGTACCGGTGTGCGCATTGTCGGCACGCAAAAGAACTTCACCGCAGGCAGCCTGCAAACCACGGAAAACCCTCTGGACCTGGCAATCAATGGTCGCGGTTTCTTCCAGATCTCGCAGCCTGACGGCACCATCGCCTACAGCCGCGACGGTACTTTCCACCTGGATGCCAACGGCCAGATCGTGACTGCCAATGGCTATGCCCTGGAGCCTGCGATTGTCGTTCCACAAAACGCCCAGACCTTCACGGTCGGTCAGGACGGTACTGTTTCGATCACTGTGGCGGGTGCTACTGCAACGCCGCAGGTCATCGGCAATATTCAGACTGCCGAGTTCATCAACCCGGCCGGTCTGCAGGCCATTGGCGGCAACCTGTACCTGGAAACCGGTTCCAGCGGCGCGCCTCAAGTGGGTACTCCTGGCTTGAACGGTCTGGGTACGACCCTGCAGAACACTCTCGAAAACTCCAACGTGAGCACGGTTGAAGAGCTGGTCAACATGATCACCACTCAGCGCGCCTACGAGATGAACTCCAAAGTGATCTCCACTGCCGACCAGATGTTGCAGAACCTGACTCAGAATCTGTAAGACCCTGATGTATCTGCTCAAATCGACAGGGCGCCCGATCGGCGCCTGCTACACCGCGAGGTTTCAAGTGTCATGAAACGCCTTAGTGTTCTGCGTTTTTCAGTATTGATCGCCCCTTTGTGCGGGATCGCTTTGCTGTCAGGCTGTGTGGCGCCTTCTGCCAAGCCTAATGACCCTTATTACGCGCCGGTGTTGCCGCGCACGCCCATGTCTGCCGCTGCCAACAATGGCGCGATCTATCAGGCCGGTTTCGAGCAGAACCTGTACGGCGACCGCAAGGCCTTCCGGGTGGGTGACATCATCACCATCACGCTTTCCGAGCGTATGGCTTCCAGCAAGGCTGCCAGTTCTGCCATTACCAAGGACAGCACTGCCAACCTGGGTCTGACTTCGTTGTTCGGTTCCGGGTTGACGACCAATAACCCGATCGGCAGTAACGACCTGAGTCTCAATGCCGGCTACACGGGCGCACGTTCTACCGCAGGTCAGGGGCAGGCCGCCCAGAGCAACAGCCTGACCGGTTCGGTGACGGTGACGGTAGCTGATGTGATGCCTAACGGAATTCTGGCAGTGCGTGGCGAAAAATGGCTGACCCTCAATACCGGTGACGAGCTGGTCCGTATTGCCGGTTTGATTCGTGCCGACGACATTGCCACCGATAACACTGTGTCATCCACGCGAGTGGCTGATGCGCGTATTACGTATTCAGGTACTGGTGCATTTGCCGACTCCAACCAGCCAGGCTGGTTCGACCGGTTCTTCCTCAGCCCGTTGTTCCCTTTCTGATAGCGGGATAGACATGATCAAGTTCAAGCAACTGATTGCGGCAACCCTGCTGCTGTCCACCGCCTTCGGTGTTCAGGCCGAACGCCTGAAGGACATCGCCAGTATCTCGGGCGTCCGGGCCAACCAATTGATCGGTTATGGTCTGGTCGTGGGCCTCAATGGTACGGGTGACCAGACCACTCAGACGCCGTTTACTCTGCAAACCTTCAACAACATGTTGTCGCAGTTCGGTATCAAGGTGCCGAGCGGTTCCGGCACCGTGCAGTTGAAAAACGTTGCTGCAGTAGCGGTCTATGCGGACCTGCCGCCATTCGCCAAGCCAGGTCAGGTGGTGGATATCAGTGTGTCGTCCATCGGTAACTCCAAAAGCCTGCGCGGCGGCAGCCTGTTGATGACTCCGCTCAAAGGTGTCGATGGCAACGTCTACGCCATTGCCCAGGGCAACCTGGTGGTCGGTGGTTTCGATGCTGAAGGTCGCGACGGCTCGAAGATTACTGTCAACGTTCCTTCGTCTGGTCGTATTCCGGGTGGTGCATCGGTTGAGCGTGCAGTGCCGAGCGGTTTCAATCAGGGCAACAGCCTGACGCTGAACCTCAATCGCTCCGACTTCACCACTGCCAAGCGCATTGTGGACAAGATCAACGACATGCTTGGCCCAGGCGTCGCCCAGGCTCTGGACGGTGGTTCGGTTCGTGTGACCGCGCCTCTGGATCCGGGGCAGCGTGTGGATTACCTGTCGATTCTGGAAAACCTGGAAATCGATCCGGGCCAGACCGCCGCCAAGGTCATCATCAACTCGCGTACCGGCACTATCGTGATCGGTCAGAACGTCAAGGTATCGCCAGCCGCCGTGACTCACGGCAGCCTGACCGTGACCATCACTGAAGATCCGATCGTCAGTCAGCCCGGCGCGCTTTCCAACGGGCAGACGGCTGTCGTGCCGCGTTCAAGGCTCAACGCCCAGCAGGAAATGCACCCGATGTTCAAGTTCGGCCCGGGCACCACGCTGGATGAGATCGTCCGTGCGGTGAACCAGGTGGGCGCTGCTCCTGGCGACTTGATGGCCATTCTTGAAGCATTGAAGCAGGCTGGCGCGTTGCAAGCCGACCTGATCGTGATCTGAGGAATCGAGCATGGATATGCCCAAGAGCGGAATTTCCACGACGGTCGATTCGGGTGCCTATACCGACGTCAATCGTCTGGCCGCTTTGAAGAATGGCGACAAGGACAGCCCGGAAAACCTGAAGAAGGTTGCCCGGGAGTTCGAGTCGCTGTTCGTCAGCCAGATGCTCAAGGCCATGCGTTCGGCCAACGAAGTCCTGGCCAAGGACAATCCGCTGAATACTGCGGCAACACGGCAGTATCAGGACATGTATGACCAGCAGTTGGCAGTGACCTTGTCGACCCGCGCCAATGGTATCGGCTTGCAGGATGTGCTGATGCGTCAGTTGTCCAAGGACAAGGGTGTCAATCACGCGGCTGCGACGACTGAAAGCCCGGCTGCCGCTGCGGATGCCGCCAAGACGGGATTGGCCACCAGTGTCTATCAGCGTCCGTTGTGGGCGACGCGCTCGGCGGCAGCAGACAAGGTGGGCGCTACAGGCTCTGTCGAGGGGCGCAATGACATGGCGCTGCTCAATTCGCGTCGTCTGGCATTGCCCAGCAAGCTTACTGACCGATTGTTGCTGGGGATTGTGCCTTCGACGGCAACGGCCAACACCAATAGCCCATTGTCTGCGCAGCGCGCGACGGCGACTGGCAGCAATGGTGACTGGACGCTGGACCCCAATCTTGCCGAGCCACAATATGTTCGTACCATGGCTCAGCCGCCATTGGCTCCTGCCAAGCGCGCCTTCAGCAACTCCGACCAGTTTGTGGCGACCATGTTGCCTCTGGCCAAGGAGGCGGCAGCGCGTATCGGGGTCGATCCCGTCATGCTGGTGGCGCAGGCTGCGCTGGAAACCGGCTGGGGTAAATCCATCATGCGTCAACAGGATGGCAGTAGCAGCCACAACCTGTTTGGCATCAAGGCAACCGGCAGTTGGCAGGGCGCGCAGGCTCGTGCGATTACCAGCGAGTTCCGTGACGGCAAGATGGTCAAGGAAACGGCGGACTTCCGTTCCTACGATTCCTACGCTGACAGCTTCCATGACCTGGTCAGTCTGCTGCAGAACAACAATCGTTATAAAGAAGTCATCAACTCCGCCGATAACTCTGAACAGTATGTAAAAGAATTGCAGAAGGCCGGTTACGCCACGGACCCGGCCTACGCAAGCAAGATTTCGCAGATTGCGAAACAGATGAAGAGTTACCAGAACTACGCCGCCGCAACGGGCTCTTCCACGACTTTATAAGGTTTGAATCATGTCGCTGATTTCAATTGGGCTCTCGGGTATTACCGCCAGCAGTGCCGCGATCAATACCATCGGTAACAACACGGCCAACGTGGACACTGCCGGGTATTCGCGTCAGCAGGTAATGACCACGGCTTCGGCGCAGATCAACATTGGCCTGGGTATCGGCTACATCGGTACCGGTACCACGTTGTCCGATGTGCGTCGTATCTACAACGGCTATCTCGACGCCCAATTGCAAACCAGCACGGCGCTCAGTGCCGATGCAGTGGCTTACTCTGGTCAGGCGAGCAAGACCGATACCTTGCTGTCGGACAGCACCACGGGTGTTGCGGCGCAGATGTCGAAGTTCTTTACCGACCTGCAATCCGTTGCCTCCAATGCGACCCAGTCGGCAGAGCGTTCGACTTTCCTGACCCAGGCAAGCGCGTTGAGCGCCCGTTTCAATTCGATTGCTTCACAGTTGTCGTCGCAGAACGAGAACGTCAATGCACAGCTGACTACATTGACCGCTCAGGTCAACGAACTGACGAGTACGATTGCCAGCCTGAACAAGCAGATCACTGCAGCTTCTGCCGGAAATACCACACCCAACACATTGCTTGATACGCGCAACGAAACCGTGCGCAAACTCAACGAGCTGATCGGTGTCAAGGTGCTTGAAAGCAGTAATGGCAACTATGATGTCATGACTGGTACCGGGCAGTCCCTGGTGAGTGGTTCTACAGCGGCGACCCTTTCGGCTGGTCCAAGCAAGACCGACCCTTTGCAGTACAACCTGCAGATCAAGATAGGCCAGACCAGCACCGACGTTACCTCGGTAGTGACAGGTGGCGCCATCGGTGGTCTGTTGCGTTATCGCTCCGAAGTATTGACGCCTGCATCCAACGAGTTGGGTCGGGTGGCGCTGGTGCTGGCTGATCAGATGAACAGCCAGATGAGTCAGGGTATCGACAGCAAGGGCAATTTCGGCTCGGGCCTGTTCACCAATATCAACAGCGCTGATCTGATCACACAGCGCAGCACCGGCAAGGTGGGTAACAGTGCTGGTTCGGGCAATCTGGATGTCACGATCAAGGACACCAGCAAACTGACGGCCGACGATTACGAAGTCACCTTCAGCGATGCGAACAACTTCACCGTACGCCGCCTGCCCAATGGCGAAAGCGTCGGCACCGGTTCGTTGACGGATAACCCGCCGACCCAGTTCGAGGGCTTCACTGTAAGCCTCAACGGCAATACGTTGGCCGCAGGTGATTCTTTCAAGGTATCGCCAACACGTAACGGTGCTTCGGGGATCGCTGTTGCCCTGACCGATGCCAAGGACATTGCCGCTGCTGCGCCACTGACCGCCAAGGCGGGTGTCAGCAACTCCGGTACTGGTGGCTTTACCCAGCCGGTCCTCAATACCAAGGCCGACATCTACGATTCGACCCAGACCAGTGATCTGCGCAATGCGCTGCAAAACTCCACCCCGATGAAACTGGTGATGGGCTCGGTCAGCAGCACAGGCGTGCAGAGCTATACGCTGGTGGATTCCACCGGTGCAGCTGTGCTCGACCAGAATGGCAATGCCGTGGGCGGTTCCATCGTTCAGGGGCAGAGCAATAATATCAAGCTCAGCGTGGGCTACACCGATACCCGTACTACGCCAAGCACCCAGACCGCATTCGAGATCGAGATGACGCTCTCGGGTTCTCCAATGCTCAACGATACCTTCAGCATCGATCTTACAGGTGCCGGTTCTTCCGACAACCGTAACGCCCTGGCCGGTGTGGCCTTGCAGACCGCCAAGAGTGTTGACGTGACCGGTGGCAGTGTCGGCACCAGCCTGTCGGGCGCCTACGGGGATCTGGTCGCCAAGATCGGTACTCGCGCCAGTCAGGGCAAGAGTGATGTGACGGCCACCGATGCCGTTCTGGCTCAGGCCAAGTCAGCGCGTGATTCGGTATCGGGCGTGTCCCTGGATGAAGAAGCGGCCAACCTGATCAAGTATCAGCAGTACTACACCGCCTCTTCGCAGATCATCAAGGCGGCACAAACCATTTTCAGCACGCTGATCAACAGCCTTTAAGGAGTCGTGAACCATGCGTATTTCAACTTCCCAGTTCTACGAAGCCACGACTTCAAACTATCAGCGCAACTATTCGAACATGATCAAGACTGGCGAAGAGGTCTCCAGCGGGATCAAGCTCAATACCGCCAGTGATAACCCGGTGGGCGCGTCGCGTGTGCTGCAACTGGCACAGCAGAACTCCATGCTGACCCAGTACTCGTCGAACATCGGCACGATCAATACCAACACCACCAACTCTGAAACTGCGCTGAGCAGCATCATTGATGCCATGCAGACTGCTCAGGAACTGATCGTCAAGGCCGGTAACGGTTCGTATACCGACAAGGACCGTATCTCCACGGCAGATGAACTCAAGCAGTTGCAAAGCCAGATTCTGGGCCTGATGAACAGCCAGGACTCCAACGGGCAGTACATGTTCTCGGGTTCAAAGTCGTCGATTCCTCCGTACTCGCAGAATGCCGACGGCACCTACAGCTACAACGGTGACCAGACCCACGTGAACCTCGCGGTGGGTGATGGCCTGGTCCTGGCAAGCAATACCACCGGTTTCGAGGCGTTCGAGCAGGCCGTCAACACCTCCCGTACTTCGGCGACATTGACTTCCCCTGCTGTGGAAGATGGCAAGGTCTCGTTGACCGGTGGTCTGGTGAAGTCCAGCAACGCCTATAACAACAACTATCAGGCAGGCGAGCCTTACACGCTGACCTTCCTGAGCAGCACCCAGTTCAAGATCACGGATGGTTCGGGCAATGATGTGACCGCCGATGCTTCGACGGCGGGTAATTTTACCCACGGCAGCTTCAATGATCAGTCATTCACTTTCCGTGGCGT
This sequence comes from Pseudomonas serbiensis, assembly GCF_030580745.1. Classification (NCBI taxonomy): domain Bacteria; kingdom Pseudomonadati; phylum Pseudomonadota; class Gammaproteobacteria; order Pseudomonadales; family Pseudomonadaceae; genus Pseudomonas; species Pseudomonas serbiensis. The sequence goes on along the minus strand of NZ_JAUQOO010000003.1, from coordinate 294,850 downwards.
AGAGCTGACCATGAACGTCAACCTGACGGCGGCGGAAAGGGCCACGACTGCGGCTGCGGATGCGGTCCTGACCAACCGTACCTATCAGTTGGCTTCTACGCCGGACAGCGTGACCACCTCCCGTAGCCCGGGCAACCCTTCGACTGCGAACATCAGCAGTTCGGTCGTGGGGGCCAGCGCTGCGGACCTGACCGCGTTCAACAATACATTCCCTACCACGGGTGCGATTCTCAAGTTCACCAGTGCCACGAATTACGAACTGTATGCCTCGCCCGTCACCAGTAGCAGTACGCCGGTGTCCACAGGCACGCTGACCGGAACAACTGCCAATGCGGCGGGCGTCAACTTCACCATCAGCGGCACGCCGGCCAACGGTGACCAGTTCGTGGTGCAATCTTCCACGCATCAGACCGAAAACGTGCTGAACACCTTGTCGGCAGCGATCAAGGCGTTGACCACACCTACCGACGGCGATCTGGTTGCTTCGCAAAAGCTTGATTCTGCTCTGTCTTCGGCATTGGGCAACATAGTCAGCAGCATGGAGCAGGCTTCCACTGCGCGCTCGGCTGGCGGTGCGCGTCAGGTCGCTGCCACTGCGCAAGGCGTGACCAACGACTTGCTCAAGGGCAATAACGAGGTTGAGCAGGGTACGTTCGTCAACTCGGACATGGTTGAGGCAACCACCCGGCTGACGTTGCAGAAGACTATGCTGGACGCATCCCAGGCAGTTTTTGTCCAACTGTCCAAGTTGAACCTGTTCAGCCAGATCTGATTCCTGGCATTGAGCATCCGCCGTCTTTTTTCAGCGGTGAGGGAAGCCATTCGACTGGCTGGTTTCCCGCCGCTCATGAGTTCGTACTGTGAATCAAACTCCTCTCGTCAGCATTGTCATTCCCGCCCTCAATCCACGGTTCTTCCGCGAAGCGCTGCAAAGTGCTCTGGTTCAGAGCTACGACAATCTTGAGATCATAGTTTGCGATGACTGTCAGACTGGTGAAATCAAAGAGATCTTCGACGAGCTGGTGACCTCATCGGATGGCATTGCACGCTACGTAGGCAATCCTTATCGCCTGGGCTTTCAAGGCAATTTGCTCAAGTGTCTTGAAGAATCGAAGGGCGAGTACATCAAGTTCCTGTGTGATGACGATCGTCTGTACACGTACTGCATCGCACGCCAGGCTCAGGCACTGGATATGTGCCCTGATGTCCAGTTGGTGGTCGGCAAGCGACATCTGGTCGATGTCGATGATTATGTGCTGCCGACCCGTATGGAGAACGTTGGTCTTGTTCCCTACGATGCCCTGTTCAAGGGTGAGGACATGCTGGCGATTTTCGAGCGTACTTCACGCAATACTCTGGGTTGTTTCAGTAGCGCTCTGATGCGCAGAGCCGATGTTCTGGAGTATTTGCCATCATTGGCGCAGCCGGGGCAGGGTTTTGTTGCACTGCTCGACTTCGCGTTGTTCAACTGCCTTTTGCGACGCGGCAACCTGATTGCGCTGAACAGTCTTGAATGTCTTGAACGCTTGCATCCAGCTCGCCTCAGCAGTCAGCCGGACATGTACCACATTGCAACCACGGAATGGGGTTGGCTGAACGAGATGCTCAAGGCGCGTAGCGGCGAGCAGGCACCGGCCAAGGGTTGGGTGCGCTTCATGGCCTTGCACAAGGCTCTGGAGTCTCCAAGGGAGTGGGATGAGGTTGACATGAACGGCGTCATGGCCAGCCGGCAAGGCATCATGCGCAGCCGGGTCGGCAGTGGCAGTCAAAGTTACGCCGAGCTCTATGCCGAGTGGTTGTCATGCCGTCTCTTCACTGAGCCTCAGAAAAAGCTACTGGAGCAGCGTATCGCGCGCTGGGCATGGAATCCACGCATTGTGCCTGTGGTGATCGATGCGCAGAATGACCCCGACGCGCTGGAAATGACCCTCAAGAGCATTGCCGATCAGGATTACCCGGCTGAGTCCGTTGTGGTCTTGACCAATGCGGCCAGCCTTGAGGATCAGCAGGTATTGCGTTTCCCGCTACAGGCCGATTGGTCGCAGCAACTGAACGATGTGCTGCCGCTGCTGGAGCACGCCGACTGGGTGTACCTGCTGCGTGCCGGTGACCGTCTGACCCAGCCTGCACTGCTGGTTCTGGCCGAGCGTGTCGCCCAGATTTCAGGTCTGTTGTGTGTCTACAGTGATGAAGGCGCAATCGTTGATGACGAGTCGCAGGAGCCGGTGTTCAAGCCGGACTTCAACCTCGATCTGATGCGAGGTTACCCTTATGTGGGCCGTACGCTGGCGTTCGAGCGTCGACACCTGCTGACAATGGGCGGTTTTGACTCGGCCCATGGCGAGCTGGCGCCCCATGATGTGATCTGGCGTCTGGTGGAAAGTGCTGGCCCGCAAACCATCGAACACATTGCTGAAATACAGGTTGAGTCCAGCCTGTCGTTTGCTCAATGGCTCTCACTGCCTGAAGTGATCGAGCGTAGCGAGCCTCTGGTGTCGACTCATCTGCAGCGTATCGGCCTGGAGCATGTCATCCATCATGACCAGTTGCCGCTGCTCAACCGTATCGAGTATCTGCATGCGTCCAGTCCTCTGGTCTCGATCATCATCAGCACCCGTGATCAATTGGCCGATCTGGAACGCTGCCTCGACAGCTTGCTTAGCAAGACCCGGTATCCGAATTACGAAGTATTGATTGTCGACAAGGCCAGCGAGAGCGACGAGGCCCGGGCCTGGTTTGCTGCCATGGGTGAACTGGGTAGCGAGAAACTGCGGATTTTCGTTTCGCCCGATGCTGGTAATGAAGCGGCCACGCAGAACTTTGCGGCTTCCCATGCCCGCGGCCAGTATCTGGTTACTCTCAGCCCTCACGCGCTGATTCATCAGGCCGAGTGGCTTGACGAGTTGCTTAATCATGCCCAGCGTCCGGAGGTCGGTATTGTCGGCTCGCGGATCCTCAACCCGCAGGGCAATATCCTGTACGCCGGTATGGTGCTGGGGTTGGAAGGGCTGGCAGGCAGGCCGTTCATCAACTTGCCCGCAGGGGCGAGTGGTTACATGCATCGGCTGCAACTGACGCAAAACTGGAGTGCTGTCAGCGGCAACTGTCTGATGGTGCGCAAAGAGGTATTTGACAGTGTTGGCGGGATGGATGCGGCCTCATTCTCATTGGGGCTGCATGATCTTGACCTGTGTATGCGCGTTGGTGGCGAAGGTTATCTGATTGTCGGAACACCATGTTCCTCTGTAGTCCTGGCCGAGCCCGCCGCTGCTCAGCGTTCGGAGTCTTCTCGCGAGAAGCTTGATAACGAGCAGAAGTCCTTTTACCTGAAATGGCTGCCGAAAATGGCCAGGGATCCGGCCTATAACCCGAACCTGTGCCTGGGCGAGGTCTCCTCCTTCAATCTGGAAACCGGGTTGCTGGCTGGCTGGAACCCGTTCTGCACTCGCCATCTGCCCTCGATTCTGGGCATGGCCGTCAATTCGTCGGCCGTGGGGCATTATCGGGTCAGCCAGCCTATGCTCGAACTGGTGGCTGCCGGGCGGGTACTCGGGAGAATGACCTACGAGTCGCCTTCGATCATCGAAATCGAGCGTCAGTCCCCGGATGTCATCGTCTTTCAGGGGCGTTATACCGAGGCCAAGGTGCCGGATATTGTCCTGGCGAAGAATTACTCCAGTGCGATGCGTATTTTCGAGCTGGATGACTACATCGCCGATGTTCCGGAGAAGAACGAGCATCGACGTAATATGCCGGACAATATTGCGGCCATGTTGCGCAAGGGGATCGGGCTCTGTGACCGGGTCGTGGTGTCGACTCATCCACTGGCTCAGGCCTTGTCCAGCATGCACAGCGATATTCGCGTGGTGCCCAACATGCTGGCACCCCATCTGTGGAGCAACCTCAGGAGTTTGCGTCGCAGCTCCGGCAAGCCGCGGGTCGGTTGGGGCGGCGGAACCAGCCACCGGGGTGATCTGGAGCTGATCGTCGATGTGATACGCGAGCTGGCCGATGAAGTGGAATGGGTTTTCTTCGGCATGTGTCCTGATTTGCTAAGGCCTTACATCCATGAATTCCATTCGGCTGTAAACCTGAGCACGTACCCGGCCAAACTGGCGAGCCTGAATCTGGACCTGGCTCTGGCACCGCTGGAGTTCCATATCTTCAACGACTGCAAGAGTAACCTGCGTCTGCTGGAGTACGGGGCTTGCGGCTACCCGGTAATCTGTTCGGATACCGAGGCCTATCGCGGTCACTTGCCAGCCACGCGCATCCACACCAACAGTTCGGATGAGTGGTTGCAGGCGATCCGCATGCACCTGTCCGACCCCAATGCCAGCTATCGCATGGGTGACGAGCTGCGCGAAGCCGTGCTGCGTGACTTCATGCTGCGCGGCGAGAATCTGCAGTACTGGGCCAACGGCTGGTTGCCGGATTGATCCGCACAAAATGAATATTCTCCAGCGCAGGACTTGTGCTGGAGATGCTATGTTTTTGCTCTTGCTTCAACAGCGGGCCGAGCAGTCCCCTCTGTTGAGAGAGTCATCGGTTCGCTATGGGAAAGACTATGCAAAGCAATTTCGGGAATGAAGCTACGCCGTTGAATCAGCGTCTGACACTGGTATTGCTGGCTCAGGATCAGCCGGACTTTCTGCGTCGAGCCTTGAAGTACTACAGCGACTATCCCTGTGCTCTGGTGGTTGTGGATACATCTCGGGTGCCCGATACCGAAATCGCCAAGACCCCGGGTCTTGAGTACTGGCACGATGCGGCACTCGCCGAGGCCGGTTTGAGTGCCCGGATTGCCGAAGGCATCAAGCGTGTCGCCACGCCTTTTGTTGCGTACCTGGATGCCAGCAGTTTCCTGTTGCCGGACGCGCTGACCGAGGCATTGCGCTTTCTTGAAGAGAATGACCAATACGGTGCGAGCCAGGGCTACAGCCTGAGCTATCAGGCACACGTCGCTCAGGTGGATTATTTGCGTCGCGACCGCAAGGTCGTGGAGGATCACTCATCGGATCAGGCGAGCGAGCGTCTTGTCGGTTTTCTGGGGCAGAGCATTTCCTTGCTCAACGCCGTCACCCGAACCGAACTGGCCCGGCAGTGGTTCGCCGCTGTACCCGAAAATACGGATCTGCACTGGCAGGAAATCGGCCACATGGCCTATCTGGTAGCGACTGCCAAGCTGCGCATCCTGCCTGTTCCTTATGGGTTGCACTTCATTGAAAGTGAAGAAGTGCAGTCGCGCCATGGTGCTGCTATCAATGCTGCGCTTACGCATATCGACCCCAAGGCCAGGGCCGGGCGCGAAGGTTTTGCCGAGATGTTGCTGGCTATCCTGGGCTCGGCTTCGGGCTTTGCGGGCGAGGAGGGTAAAAAGCAGGTTCTGGCCGGTCTTGAAGTCATGGGCGAATCTCTGAGCACTCAGAGCTTTCAAGGCAAGGAAAAGATTGTCAGTGCGGTATGGAACGTTGCCTTCGAGCGTTCCGAGCCGCGTTTCGAGCCCCAGCAGTTCGTTGAAATGCCATTTTACAACCAGCCCTTTTTCGACGAACTGGCCCGTATCGAATTTCTGATCCATATCCTGCCGGCCGGTCGTCAGCAACTGGAAGGTCTGGAAGCTGCGCTGCTCAAGCAGAGCGAGCTGCTGCGCCCACAAAGCAACCCCGATGCCGAGACGCTGGTCAGCCGACTCTGGCAGGCGTATGGAACCTACGCCTTCAGTCATGGCGTTGTGCAGAAACTGGCTCAGGAGCTGGGCAAGTCTGCAGACGATGAGGAAGAGGCAGAGCGGCTCGTGGCCTGGGGCAAGCGCCTGCAGGCTGTTTCCGGCAATGACAACGGCAAACTGCTCGACGGCATGGCTTCCGGTCGCCTGCTCAAGTGGCTGGGTGCGCGCAGCCCGAGCCCTTTAGAGCTGAAGAAGCTCAATGCCCGGCTGGAGAAAAAGCCGACGGGCTCGCAGGTCGGCATTCTGCTGCTTGATCTTGACGCCGATATTTTCAAATTGCAGGCCACTTTCGATAGCTTGATCAATGGTCATTATCGAGCGTTCAAGGTCATTGTTTTCACCACGGGTGAGCTGCCAGCGACCACCACGCTGCAAAATACCCTGCATTTCGTGAAAGTCACCGAAAGCAACTATGTCGACAAGATCAATCAGGTCGTCAAACAGTCCCCCAGTGACTGGTTGATGCTGGCGCGTGCCGGTGAAGAGTTCACCCAAAGCGGTTTGCTCCAGGCCAGCATCGAACTGATCGACGCATCCCAATGCCGGGCGGTGGCGGTAGATGAAATCCATCGTCAGCCTAACGGTACGCTGGCACCTCTGTTCCGTCCGGGCTTCAACCTGGATCTGCTGCAAAGCCTGCCTGCGCTGATGGCGCCTCACTGGCTGATCCGCCGTGACTTGCTGGTCGAGTCCGGTGGTTACTCCCGTGAATTCCCGAAAGCGCTGGAGTTCGATCTGCTGCTGCGCTTGATCGAGCAGGGTGGCATGAGCGGATTGGCACACCTGAGTGAGCCGGTTCTGATCTGTGAAGCGCCCGAGCTTGTGGAGAATGAAGACGAGAAAAAGGTGCTGACTCGCCATCTTGGCAAGCGCGGCTATCAGGCTGAAGTCAGTTCGATACTGCCGGGCACCTACAAGATCGACTACCGCCACACTCATCGGCCGATGGTCTCGATCCTGCTGCAAAGCCAGGACAACCTGCCGCAGTTGCAACGCTGCCTGCAAAGCATTCTGCAGCGCACCCGTTATCAGCGCTTTGAGGTGTTGATTGCCGATAACAACAGCAGTTCGCCTGAGCTGTCGACCTGGCTCGATCAGCAAGAGAAGTTGTCCAATCGGGTTCGTGTGTTCAGGTCTGACCAGCGTTTGAGCCCGGCGGTCTTGAATAACCTCGTCAGCCAGGAAGCCAAGGGCGAGTACCTGATTCTGCTTGATGCCCAGAGCCAGATCGTCAACGTTGGCTGGATCGAGTCGTTGCTCAACCAGGCTCAGCGTCCGGAAGTCGGTATCGTTGGTGTCAGGCTGGTGGATCGCGAAGGTACCGTGACGCAGGCGGGCCTGATTCTGGGCTTGAATGGCGGTGTCGGTTCAGGCTTCGTGGGCGAGTCGAAAAAATCCAGAGGCTACATGCACCGTCTGGTGGTCGAGCAGAATTACTCGGCTGTGTCCTCGGCTTGCCTGATGATCGAGAAGTCGTTGTTTGAGTCGGTAGGCGGTCTGGATGAAGGTGATTTTGCCGAGGCCCTGTCCGATGTCGATTTGTGCCTCAAGGCTTCCCAGGCCGGTTATCTGACGGTCTGGACGCCCCATGTCCAGGTCGTGCATTCCGGCGTGGTGAATGCTCCTGACGAGGCGCTTGCGGCACTGATCGACAAATGGTCGGCACAGTTCGCGCATGATGAAGCTTACAGTCGCAATCTTGACCTCAATGGCCCGGGCTTCACGCTGGCTGCGCGTTAATCCTGCCTGATCAGGTGATCCGTCTGTAACGCAGGCGGATCACCTTTCCCTGGCAAGGTCAGGGGAGACGCTTTTTTCTGTTTTTCCATGCTCCACAAACCGTAAAGCACGCATCTCGGAGTGACCTGCGGGTCATAAAGTGCATCTCCACTGTATCGTGTTACAGGGAGCGACGTGCGTTCGACTTGCGTAAGCATGCACCGCCCCCTGAAAATGCCCGCAAATCGCCTCTATTCGGTAGCGCCCTGATTTCTTTGGGACGAACATTTACCTGTTTACTAATCGGGAAGCCATGATGATTGGCATAAAAAGCATAGCGAGTTACGTGCCCACAGATGGCGTGGATAACTACGCTCAAGGTGCCAGATTCGGCAAGGATGAAGAGTTCATCTTTGGGAAAATAGGCTCCACATTTCTCCCGCGCAAGGATTCCGCACAGGAGACGTCGGATCTGTGCGTGGAAGCGGTCAATAAACTGCTGGCCAACAATCCTCAGCTGACGCGCGAAAGCATCGATGTGCTCATCGTTGTCACTCAGAACGGTGACGAAGAAGGGCTGCCGCATACTGCTGCCATCGTGCAGGACAAGCTGGGCCTGCCGACCAGTGTCGCTGCGTTCGATATCTCCCTGGGTTGCTCCGGTTATGTGTACGGCATCTATGCGATCAAGGGCTTCATGGAAGCCGCGGGCCTGAAGAACGGCCTGCTGGTGACTGCCGACCCTTACTCGAAGATCGTCGACCCTGAAGATCGCAACACCACCATGCTGTTTGGCGATGCCGCCACTGCGACCTGGATGGGTGAAGATGCTCCCTGGCAGTTGGGCAAGGCCAAGTTCGGTACTGACGGTTCCGGTGCGCCGCACTTGAAGGTCAGCAATGGCGTGTTCTTCATGAATGGTCGTCAGGTCTTCAACTTCGCATTGCTTAAAGTGCCTGCGCACCTGCATGAATTGCTGGGTGATTCCGGTCTGCAGCCTGACGATATCGATGCCTTCTGTATTCACCAGGGAAGCGCAGCCATCGTTGATGCCGTGGCGCGTCGTTTTGAAGACAAGCCCGAGAAGTTTCTCAAGGACATGGTCGAAACCGGCAATACGGTGTCTTCGAGCATTCCGCTGCTGATTGAAAAACATGTGCTCGACTCTTCCTGGAAGCGCGTTGCACTGAGCGGTTTTGGTGTCGGACTGTCCTGGGGATCGGCGATCATCTACAGGGCCTGATCCCGGCCTGTTCAAAAAAAGCGCTTGCGGGGCCTCCCTCAAGCGCTTTTTTCATGAAAAAGAGTGGTTGCGTAATAGCAGCAGTTTTGAGTTTCTGCTTTTTCCATACTTGCAAGTTCCTTTATGCAAGACCGTTTACCGGTGTTATTTCCTTGTGGGTAGAGGGCCAAGCCCTTGTTTTATAAGGGCTGGCAGATTGCTGGCAAAAATTTTCAAAAAAATGCTCAAGCAACCTGCCACCGCGACGATAACTATTACGAAGGTTCTCTAGGCACACCCGGCGCTTGCAGGGGCCGGAAGCCACGTAGTACCCAACCAACGAGGAATTCATCATGGCTTTAACAGTAAACACCAACGTTGCATCGTTGAACGTTCAGAAGAACCTGGGTCGCGCCTCTGACGCACTGTCGACTTCGATGACTCGTCTGTCTTCCGGTCTGAAAATCAACAGCGCCAAAGACGACGCTGCCGGTCTGCAAATCTCCACCCGTATCAACTCGCAGATCAAAGGCCAGACCATGGCCATCAAGAACGCCTACGACGGTATGTCCCTGGCTCAGACCGCTGAAGGTGCTCTGCAAGAGTCCACCAACATTCTGCAGCGTATGCGTGAACTGGCTGTCCAGTCGCGAAACGACAGCAACAGCGCTACTGACCGTGACGCTCTGAACAAAGAATTCACCGCGATGAGTGAAGAACTGACTCGTATCGCAAACAGCACCAACCTGAACGGCAAGAACCTGATCGACGGTACTGCCAGCACCATGACCTTCCAGGTCGGCTCCAACACTGGCGCTTCGAACCAGATCACTCTGACTCTGAGCTCCAGCTTTGATGCGAGCACCCTGGGTGTTGGTTCGACTATCAGCATCGCCGGTTCCGACAGCGCTGATGCAGAGTTGAAATTCTCTGCTGCAATGGACGCTATCGACTCCGCTCTGTCGACCATCAACGCCACTCGTGCTGACCTCGGTGCTGCACAAAACCGTCTGACCAGCACCATCTCCAACCTGCAGAACATCAACGAAAACGCCAGTGCTGCACTGGGTCGTGTACAAGATACCGACTTCGCTGCTGAAACTGCACAGCTGACCAAGCAACAGACCCTGCAACAGGCTTCCACCTCTGTTCTGGCTCAGGCTAACCAGCTGCCTTCCGCTGTACTGAAACTGCTTCAGTAATATCGGAATGAGTTTGGCGGGGGAGTGCTTAACAGTGCTCTCTCGCTTTTTTACTTTCGGAGGTGATGGTCATGGATATGAGTGTAAAGCTGAACGTGTCTTATCCACCCGCTCAACCGGCAAGTCCTGTTGTAGCAACGGATAAGCCAGTTGATAAGCCTTCCGTCGAGCGAGTGGCTCCGACGTCCGAAAGTAAGGGTTCCGACTTGCAAAAGGACGACTCACAGGATGAGGAGAAGGTGAAAGCTGCGGCGGAAGACATTCAGAAGTTCTTTCAGTCGTTCAAGCGTAACCTCGAATTTTCGATTGACGAAGATTCTGGAAAAGTCATTGTCAAAGTGATTGCGAGTGACTCCGGTGAGGTGGTTCGACAGATTCCCAATGCGGAAATCCTGAAACTGGCCGATAGCTTGAACAACGCGCATAGCTTGTTGTTTCACGTCAAGGCCTGACTACTGGCACGAAACTTGTTGCAGGTTTTCCGATTCCTTGGAAAGGGTCAAAAGATCGGCGACATTCTTGAGGGGTAAGCATCATGGCTACAATTACAGCAAGTACAGGCATCAACTCTGGTCTGAATATCAAAGATATCGTTGATGGTCTGGTTGGGGTCGAGAAGGCTGCCAAGCAAAACCAGATCACCAGGCAGACAAGTGTCAATACTGCGGCTTCTGGTGGTGTCGATCAGCTGACTGCTGCATTGAGTGCCTTCCAGACGGCGATGACCGCTCTCAAGAGCACCACAACACCTGCCTTTCAGGGTTTTGCCGCCACTTCGGCCAATGAGTCTGTGGTCAAGGCAACTGCGGGTAATACGGCTGTCAGTGGTACTTATTCTCTTAACGTGAGCCAGTTGGCGACCAGCTCCAAGGTTGCGACGGCTGCACTCAATTCGTCTCAAATCAGTGCTATTCCGAGTGGTACCCTGAAAATCACTCAAAATGGCACTCCTTACGAAGTCAAGATTACTTCGACTTCTACGCTGCAGCAGGTGCGTGACACGATCAACTCCACGCTCCAGGGTAAGGGTATTACGGCGAACATCATTACCGACAGCAACGGCTCTCGGTTGGTGTATAGCTCGACGACTACCGGCAAGGGCAGTGATATTTCAGTGGATGGTGGTACAGACCTCAGCATGCTGAGTGTTGATGGCACCAAGTTGATGAGCACCACCAGTACCTCGAACGACGCCAATGGCAATCCTATTCCAGGCGCCGGCGCGATTTCGGCCTTGGCCATGGATGCCGAGTTCACTATCGACGGGCTGAAGATTACCAGTGCGACCAATACGGTCAGCAACGCTGTATCCGGTCTGACGTTCGAGCTGGTGGCCAAGAGCGTCGACGCCAACACGAACACTGCGATCACGGTCGCGACCAACACTGAGGGTTTGAAAACCTCGCTGCAGACTTTTGTCGACTCCTACAACACCTTGGCCAAGCTTGTAACGACGCTGACCAAAGGCACTGTATCTGCCGATGGGAAAAGCTTCACTGCAGCTGCCATGACGGGTGATTCGACGCCTCGTGCCTTGCTCGCGGTTGTTCGTAACCAGATTGCTACGGCGACCTCCAGCAGTGGTCTTGGGTCTCTGGCTCAGTTGGGTATCACGACTCAGCAAAACGACGGTACGCTGTTTTTGAATACCACTGAATTTACTGCTGCTCTGAATGAAAAGAAGTTTGGCGGTGATATTCAGCAGTTATTCACCGGTAGTGGTGGCTTGATCGAGCGTATGGAAAAAGCCCTCGAACCCTACACGAGGTCGGGAGGGGTTCTTGCTTCCAAGAAAACCATGCTGACTCAGGTTCAGACTCGACTCACTGCTGAGCAAGAGGCTCTTGATCGTCGTATTGATACGCTGACTGATACGCTGACCAAAAAGTACAACGCGATGGACTTGGCGGTAGGTAAGCTCAAGGCAACGGCCAGTAGTATCACCTCGATTTTCGAGGCGATGAATGCACAGAAAAACGCTTCGTAAATTAAAGATGATGCCAAGAACCCGACCCCGTGTCGGGTTTTTGCTTTTGGGCTAAAGTTTTTTGACCGTACGTCGATAGCTTGGGTATACGTAATATGGATCTGCTACGAGGCCCCCTATGAACCCGATGTTAGCACTGCGTCAGTATCAGAAGATTGGCTCCCAGGCACAGACCTCTGAAGCCAGCCCTCACCGTCTGGTTCAGATGTTGATGGAGGGTGGCCTTGACCGCATCGCCCAGGCCAAGGGCGCCATGGCGCGTAAGGATATCCCCAATAAATGTGTTTTCATCGGCAAGGCCATTGGCATTGTGGGTGGGTTGCGTGAAGGTCTGGATCTTGAAAGTGACCCGACGCTGGTCCGCCAGGACAGCCTTTATCACTACATGATGAAGCGTCTGGCTGAAGCCAATGCCAAGAACGATGAAAAAATGCTCGATGAAGTCGCTGGTCTGCTGATTACCGTCAAGGAAGGCTGGGATGCAATCGGCGCTGTACAACAATAAGTTCGCTGTCTTCTGGAGAAAAACACCATGAGTGCTGCGCTCAAGCGTATCGAAGAAACCCGTGAAGCGTTGGTCGGGGCCTTGGCCGAGCGTGACTGGGAAGCAATCGTCAAGCTTGATCTGGCGTGCCGTGAATGTGTTGAAGCAGTTGTCAGCGAAGCGCCTGCCGATGAGCCGGGTTTGCGTAGCAATCTCGAAGAGCTGCTGGGTGTATATCGACAATTGATTGACGTTGCTACAGATGAGCGTCAGGCAATCGCCGATGAAATGACACAAATCCGCAATGCCAAAAATGCCGCGAAGGTATACCATCTGTTTGGCTAGCTTTTAATTGTCGGTTTGATTGTTCGACAATAGTTTCGCCATAAATTTGACTGTGTATGTTTTTTTGACTTAACTAGTGATGTTCACTATTTTCTGGCGTCTTATCGGATATTACGGCTGAGATGCCAAGCTGCCCCCGATCTCGGGCATTGAGTTGACTAGGGAAGTTGCTATTGCATGTGGCGTGAAATCAAGATTCTGCTAATCGATGACGATAGCCAGCGCCGCCGGGATCTGGCGGTTATCCTGAATTTTCTGGGCGAAGAAAATTTATCCTGTTCCAGCCAGGACTGGCAGCAGGTTGTCGGTTCATTGGCCTCCACTCGCGAAGTTCTCTGCGTCCTCGTGGGGAGTGTGAGCGCTCCAGGTAGCCTGCAAGGACTCCTTAAGACAGTCGCTGCATGGGATGAGTTCCTTCCCGTTCTGTTGATGGGCGAAAATTCTGCTGTCGACCTTCCCGAAGACCTGCGTCGGCGTGTGCTTTCCACCCTCGAAATGCCTCCCAGCTACAGCAAGCTGCTGGATGCTCTGCATCGTGCCCAGGTTTATCGTGAAATGTACGATCAGGCCCGCGAGCGTGGTCGGCATCGCGAGCCCAATCTGTTCCGCAGCCTGGTAGGTACCAGCCGTGCCATTCAGCACGTGCGGCAGATGATGCAGCAGGTTGCCGATACTGATGCCAGCGTGCTGATTCTGGGTGAGTCGGGTACGGGCAAGGAAGTGGTCGCTCGCAACCTGCACTATCACTCCAAGCGTCGCGACGCGCCTTTTGTTCCGGTGAACTGCGGGGCGATTCCGGCCGAGTTGCTGGAAAGCGAATTGTTCGGTCATGAGAAGGGCGCATTTACCGGGGCGATCACCAGTCGTGCCGGGCGCTTTGAACTGGCTAATGGCGGTACTCTGTTCCTCGATGAGATCGGTGACATGCCGTTGCCGATGCAGGTCAAGCTGCTGCGTGTCCTGCAGGAGCGCACTTTCGAGCGGGTCGGCAGCAACAAGACTCAAAGTATCGATGTGCGAATCATTGCTGCGACTCACAAGAATCTCGAAAACATGATCGAGATCGGCAGTTTCCGTGAAGACCTCTATTACCGTCTGAACGTTTTCCCGATCGAGATGGCACCGCTGCGTGAGCGCGTCGAAGACATTCCGTTGCTGATGAACGAGCTTATCTCGCGCATGGAGCACGAAAAGCGCGGTTCGATCCGTTTCAATTCGGCCGCCATCATGTCGCTGTGTCGCCATGCCTGGCCGGGTAACGTTCGCGAGCTGGCCAACCTTGTGGAGCGCATGGCGATCATGCATCCATATGGTGTTATCGGTGTTGCGGAACTGCCGAAGAAATTCCGCTATGTCGACGATGAAGACGAGCAGATGGTCGACAGCCTGCGCAGTGATCTGGAAGAGCGTGTGGCTATCAATGGCCATACGCCGAACTTCGCTTCCGGCGCTGTGCTCCCACCGGAAGGTCTGGACCTCAAGGACTACCTGGGTGGTCTGGAGCAAGGTCTGATTCAGCAGGCGCTGGATGATGCAAACGGCATCGTGGCCCGTGCTGCAGAACGTTTGCGGATTCGTCGTACAACGCTTGTGGAAAAGATGCGCAAATATGGCATGAGTCGCCGGGAAGGTGATGATCAGGCGGATGATTGACGCTTCTTCCGGGTGCCAAAAATCAAACCTCTGAATTTTCAGGGGTTTTTTTTAGGCACGAGGATTGCTAAGTCACTCTCAACATACCGTTTAATGACGGTTCGCCATGCGAGAGATGATTTATGTCCAAGGCCGCCCAAATGTCTTCTGACTTGCCCAGCCAAGCTCAACCTTCCCTGGAATTGGAAAGTCGCCAGGGGCTTGAGCAGGCGTTCTCGTTGTTTAACCAGATGTCAGCACAACTGTCTGATTCCTACGGCCTGCTGGAAACTCGCGTCGCGGAGTTGAAAGGAGAGCTGGCCGAGGCTGGTGTTCAGCGTATGCAGGAGTTGGCAGAGAAAGAGCGCCTGGCCAACCGTTTGCAGAATCTTCTGGACCTGCTGCCCGGTGGCGTGATCGTCATAGACGGCATGGGGGTTGTGCGCGAGGCTAATCCGGCGGCCATCGAAATGTTGGGTCAGCCTTTGCTGGGCATGTTGTGGCGTCACGTTATCAGTCGCTGCTTTGCCCCTCGTGAAGATGACGGGCACGAAATCTCTCTGCGGGACGGGCGTCGTCTGTCCATTGCCACTCGCTCGCTGGATGCAGAGCCAGGGCAACTGGTATTGCTCAACGATCTGACTGAAACCCGTCATCTTCAGGAGCAACTGGCGCGCCATGAGCGTTTGTCTTCTCTGGGGCGAATGGTCGCTTCTCTGGCGCATCAGATCCGCACACCTCTGTCGGCAGCCATGATCTATGCCAGTCATTTGACCGAGCAGGAGTTGCCGGTCGAAACCCAGCAGCGTTTTGCTTCGCGGCTCAAGGAGCGCTTGCATGAGCTTGAGCATCAAGTGCGCGACATGCTGGTCTTTGCGCGTGGCGAACTGCCGTTGACCGATCGCCTGACGCCGGGCGAGTTGTTCCAGGCTTTGCAGTCTGCGGCGCAGACTCATGTCCAGGATGTGGCGGTGCGCTGGCAGTGCGATTCGATTGATGGTGAGTTGCTGTGCAATCGCGACACGCTGGTGGGTGCGTTGCTCAATCTGGTGGAAAACGCAGTGCAGGCCAGTGTGGGCAGGACCCGCCTGAAAATTCATGCCTACAGCCGTGGCAATACCTTGCGCCTGTGCTTCAGTGATAACGGCGGCGGCATGGACAAGTCAGCGCTATCGCGTATTGGTGAGCCGTTTTTCACTACCAAGACGACCGGCACCGGCCTTGGTCTTGCGGTGGTCACGGCGGTAACACGGGCTCACCAGGGTGGTGTGCAGTACCGTTCCACTGTCAATCGCGGGACTTGTGCAATCGTCAGTTTGCCGTTGATTCCGGTCTGCGCCTCAGTGAGTAATAGCTGATGTCGATCAAGGTGCTGTTGGTCGAAGACGACCGTTCATTGCGCGAGGCGCTGGGTGAGACTCTTGAGTTGGCCGGATACGGCTACCGTGCGGTGGGTTCGGCTGAAGATGCCTTGCTCGCGGTGGATCAGGAGCCGTTCAGTCTGGTCATCAGTGATGTGAACATGCCGGGCATGGATGGGCATCAATTGCTGGCGCTGTTGCGCACTCGCCATCCGCAATTGCCTGTTCTGCTGATGACCGCTCATGGGGCTGTCGAGCGTGCCGTCGATGCCATGCGTCAGGGGGCGGCGGATTATCTGGTCAAGCCGTTCGAGCCGCGAGCCTTGCTGGCGTTGGTTGCCAGGCATGCGCTTGGGCGCCTGGGGCCTGTTGAAAGCGATGGGCCAATTGCTGTGGAGCCCGCCAGTATTCAGCTTCTTAATCTGGCAAGCCGGGTGGCGAAAAGCGATTCCACCGTGCTGATTTCAGGCGAGTCCGGGACCGGCAAAGAAGTATTGGCGCGATTCATTCATCAAAATTCTCCGCGTGCCGATAAGCCTTTTATCGCGATCAACTGCGCGGCGATTCCGGACAACATGCTGGAAGCGACGCTGTTCGGTCATGAGAAGGGCTCGTTTACCGGCGCCATTGCGGCGCAGGCAGGCAAGTTCGAGCAGGCTGATGGCGGTACGATCCTGCTTGATGAGATTTCTGAGATGCCCATGGGCTTGCAAGCCAAACTGTTGCGAGTGCTTCAGGAGCGGGAAGTAGAGCGTGTGGGTGCCCGTAAACCGATCAGTCTGGATATTCGGGTGCTGGCGACCACCAACCGTGATCTGGCGGGTGAAGTGTCGGCAGGGCGGTTTCGTGAGGATCTGTTTTATCGGTTATCGGTATTTCCATTGGCATGGCAGGCGCTGCGTCAAAGGACTGCCGATATTCTGCCGTTGGCTGAGCGTCTGTTGGCCAAGCACGTCAATAAAATGAAGCATGCGCCTGTGCGGTTGTCTGCCCAGGCGCAGGCGTGTCTGGTGGGATATTCGTGGCCGGGCAACGTGCGGGAACTGGATAATGCCGTGCAGCGGGCCTTGATCCTGCAGCAGGGCGGCGTGATCGAGGCCGAGGATTTCTGTCTGGCGGGACCTGTCACGGGGGCCGTGCAGTCTGTAGCTTCGCTGCCGTCGGCGCCTGTGGCTGCGGTCGACGCTGTGCAGGCAGGCGCGAGTGCCGAGTCGGCTGGTGCGCTGGGGGATGATCTCAGGCGTCGTGAGTTTCAAGTGATTATTGACACGCTGCGTACTGAGCGTGGGCGTCGAAAGGAGGCGGCCGAGCGATTGGGGATCAGCCCAAGGACTTTGCGCTACAAGCTGGCGCAGATGCGTGATGCGGGCATGGATGTCGAGGGTTATCTGTTCGCGACTTGAGTGGTTCAGGCGGGTCGGGGAGGGTGATCCTTTCTTTTGGCTTTGTCGTATGAATGATGTAATTCAATGGCATATTGACGTCATTGGTGCAAGGGAAGGGGTTCACCCAGAAGGTCTGGGTCGCGGGTGAGAGCAGGGCGAAACGAGATGTCGTTATCTATTTGGCACTCTTGTTGCTATGTCTTAACTATCCGCTGAATCAGTGTCAAAAAATTGCGGGCCTTACGAGAGAAAATGTCCATGAGCCAAGGTGTTGAATTTAATCGCTTGATGTTGGATATGCGGGCCATGCAGATGGATGCCATGGCGGCCTCCAAACCAGTGACCGCTACGCCGGAAGTCGGCACCAGCAGCTTTGCCGATATGCTTGGCCAGGCCGTCAACAAGGTTTCCGAAACCCAGCAGGCTGCAGGTCAGTTGGCTAACGCATTTGAAATCGGCAAGAGTGGTGTCGATTTGACTGACGTCATGATTTCCTCACAAAAAGCCAGCGTCTCGTTTCAGGCTTTGACCCAGGTTCGTAACAAGCTGGTTCAAGCCTATCAAGACATCATGCAGATGCCGGTTTAAAGGACGTACTGAGTCATGGCCGAAGCAACAGCCGAAACCGTTCCGGCAAGAGCGGGCTCTCCAGACAAGAAGCCATTGTTTGGTCTGTCTTTTCTGGAAAATCTTTCTGAAATGACCATGCTGCGTCAGATTGGCCTCATGGTCGGTCTGGCTGCCAGCGTGGCCATTGGCTTTGCCGTGGTGCTCTGGTCCCAGCAACCCGATTACCGGCCGCTTTACGGCAGCCTGGCGGGGATGGACAGCAAGCAGATCATGGAAACCCTGACTGCCGCGAACATCTCCTATACCGTCGAGCCCAACTCCGGTGCCTTGCTGGTGAAGGCCGATGACGTGCAGCGTGCGCGTATCCAGCTGGCTCAGGCAGGTGTGGTACAGAACGACTCCAACATCGGTTTCGAGATTCTGGACAAGGACCAGGGCCTGGGTACCAGCCAGTTCATGGAAGCCACACGCTACCGTCGTGGCCTGGAAGGTGAGCTGGCTCGCACCATTTCGTCCTTGAACAACGTCAAGGCTGCGCGTGTGCATCTGGCGATTCCAAAGAGTTCGGTCTTTGTACGCGACGATCGCAAGCCAAGTGCTTCGGTTCTGGTCGAGTTGTACGCCGGGCGCACTCTGGAGCCAAGTCAGGTCGTGGCTATCGTGAACCTGGTTGCGACCAGTGTTCCCGAACTGAGCAAATCGCAGATCACGGTTGTTGATCAGAAGGGCCACCTGCTTTCCGATCAGGCCGAAAACTCCGAGCTGACCATGGCTGGCAAGCAGTTCGACTACAGCCGTCGTATGGAAGGCATGCTGACCCAGCGCGTGCAGAATATCCTGCAACCTATTCTGGGCAGTGACCGCTACAAGGCCGAAGTCTCGGCAGTGGTGGATTTCAGCGCCGTCGAATCGACAGCCGAAAGCTTCAATCCTGACCAGCCTGCTCTGCGCAGCGAGCAGTCGGTCAATGAGCAGCGCTCCAGCAGTTCCGGCCCGCAAGGTGTGCCGGGTGCCTTGAGCAACCAGCCTCCAGGCCCTGCGACCGCACCTCAGACTGCCGGTGGCGGTGCTGCCGGTGCCGCAGCGGCTATCGCGCCCGGCCAGCCGCTGCTCGATGCCAATGGCCAGCAGATCATGGACCCGGCCACTGGTCAGCCAGCTCTGGCTCCGTACCCGGCCGACAAGCGTGTGCAGTCGACCAAGAACTTCGAGCTGGATCGCTCTATCAGCCACACCAAGCAACAGCAGGGTCGTCTGACTCGTCTGTCGGTGGCGGTGGTCGTCGATGACATGGTCAAGACCAACCCGGCCAATGGCGAAGTGACCCGTGCGCCATGGAGTGCTACTGATCTGGCCCGCTTCACGCGCCTGGTTCAGGATGCCGTCGGTTTCGATGCCAGCCGTGGTGACAGTGTCAGTGTGATCAACGTGCCGTTCTCTACTGAGCGCGGTGAAGTGATTCCGGAAATTCCGTTCTACTCGCAGCCATGGTTCTGGGACATTCTCAAGCAGGCCGTGGGTGTGATCTTCATCCTGATTCTGGTTTTCGGTGTTCTGCGTCCAGTGCTGAACAACATCACCAGCGGCAAGGGCAAGGAGCTGGGCGGGTTCGGCGACTCGGAGCTGGGTGGCTTCGGTGGTATGGGCGGCGGTGGCATGGATGGCGAACTGTCCAATGACCGCGTCAGCCTGGGTGGTCCGCAAAGTATCCTGCTGCCTAGCCCGACCGAGGGTTATGACGCACAGTTGAATGCAATCAAGAGTTTGGTGGCCGAAGACCCGGGTCGTGTGGCCCAGGTTGTGAAAGAGTGGATTAACACTGATGAATGATCGAGCCGTCGTAGCCAAACTGAGCAGGGTGGAGAAGGCAGCCGTGCTGCTGCTTTCTCTGGGTGAAACCGATGCGGCCCAGGTGCTTCGGCACATGGGACCAAAGGAAGTCCAGAAAGTGGGTGTGGCCATGGCTCAGATGCGCAACGTGCATCGCGAGCAGGTCGAAGAGGTCATGAGCGAGTTCGTCGATATCGTCGGCGACCAGACCAGCCTTGGCGTTGGTTCCGATGGCTATATCCGCAAGATGCTCACCCAGGCCCTGGGCGAAGACAAGGCCAACGGCCTGATCGACCGTATTCTGCTGGGTGGCAACACCAGCGGCCTGGACAGCCTCAAGTGGATGGAGCCGCGTGCGGTCGCCGATGTGATCCGTTTCGAGCACCCGCAGATCCAGGCGATTGTGGTGGCGTATCTGGATGCCGACCAGGCGGGTGAAGTGCTTGGGCATTTCGACCATAAGGTGCGTCTGGACATCATCCTGCGCGTTTCATCGCTCAATACCGTACAACCGGCAGCTCTCAAGGAGCTCAACCAGATTCTCGAGAAGCAGTTCTCCGGCAACGCAAACACTTCGCGTACTACCCTGGGTGGTATCAAGCGCGCTGCCGACATCATGAACTTCCTCGACAGCTCTATCGAAGGCGCGCTCATGGATTCGATCCGCGAGGTCGATGAAGACCTGTCGGTGCAGATCGAAGACCTCATGTTCGTGTTCAACAACCTGTCCGACGTGGACGACCGTGGTATCCAGGCGCTGCTGCGCGAAGTGTCTTCGGACGTACTGGTGCTTGCGCTCAAGGGGTCGGACGAGGCGATCAAGGAAAAGATCTTCAAGAACATGTCCAAGCGTGCTGCCGAACTGTTGCGCGACGACCTGGAAGCCAAGGGTCCGGTGCGTGTCAGCGACGTGGAAACCGCACAGAAAGAAATCCTCACCATTGCACGTCGTATGGCCGAGGCCGGCGAGATCGTGCTCGGTGGCAAAGGTGGCGAGGAAATGATCTAAGGATTGCCCTGACTCATGTCCAGCTCCAGTAAAGAATCGGTTAGCGATCTTATTCGCGCCAAGGATGTCGTTGGTTTCGACATGTGGTCATTGCCCAGCTTTGACCCACATAAAGAACCTGAGCCGGAACCCGAGCCGGAGCCAGTGGAGGAAGAACCTGCCGAAATGGAAGAAGTTCCATTGGAGGAGGTTCAGCCGCTGACCCTGGAAGAGCTGGAAAGCATTCGCCAGGAAGCCTGGAACGAAGGGTTCGCCACGGGCGAAAAAGAAGGCTTTCACAGCACACAACTCAAGGTTCGTCAGGAAGCGGAAGTGGCGCTGGCGGCCAAGATCGCCAGCCTTGAGCAGTTGATGCTCAATCTGCTGGAGCCGGTTGCCGAGCAGGACACGCAGATCGAAAAGGCGGTTATCCACCTTGTCGAGCACATTGCCCGGCAGGTGATTCAGCGCGAGTTGCAGACTGACTCGCAGCAGATCGCCCATGTCTTGCGTGACTCCTTGAAACTGCTGCCGATGGGCGCGCAGAACCTGCGCATCTTTATCAATCCGCAAGACTTCGGGCTCGTCAAGGCGTTGCGTGAGCGCCATGAGGAAAGCTGGAAAATCCTTGAGGACGATAGCCTGTTGCCCGGCGGCTGCCGGATCGAAACCGAACATAGTCGTATCGATGCCAGTGTCGAGACGCGCATTTCCCTGGCCATCTCCAAAATGTACGACCAATTGCATGAGCAGGTCGCACACCCCGGCGCAGCCGATCTGAATATCGAACTGACCGGCACTCCTGCCAGTGCAGTCGATATCGAGAAAAACGATGCGCCTTGATCGCACCAGCTTCGGCAAGCGCCTGGGCTCGTATGCCGACTCCATCACCTTGCCTGCCCAGCCGGTGGTGGAAGGGCGCCTGCTGCGCATGGTCGGCCTGACCCTCGAAGCCGAAGGGTTGCGTGCAGCCATGGGCAGTCGCTGTGTGGTGATCAACGATGACAGCCATCATCCGGTCGAAGTCGATGCCGAGGTGATGGGCTTTTCGGGTAACAAGGTATTCCTGATGCCTGTGGGCAGTGTGGCGGGTATCGCGCCGGGTGCGCGGGTTGTACCGCTTGCCGATACCGGACGCCTGCCGATGGGCATGAGCATGCTGGGTCGTGTACTCGATGGTGCCGGTCGACCGCTGGACGGACGTCCGCCCATCAAGGCCGAAGACTGGGTACCCATGGACGGCCCGGCCATCAACCCGCTCAAGCGTGACCCCATCAGCCAGCCGCTGGATGTGGGGATTCGCTGTATCAACGGATTATTGACGGTCGGTCGCGGCCAGCGTCTCGGCCTGTTTGCCGGTACTGGCGTGGGCAAGAGTGTGCTCCTGGGCATGATGACGCGCTTTACCGAGGCGGACATTATTATCGTCGGCCTGATCGGTGAGCGGGGTCGTGAGGTCAAGGAGTTCATCGAGCATATCCTCGGAGAAGAGGGGCTCAAACGCTCTGTCGTCGTGGCTTCGCCTGCTGACGATGCACCACTCATGCGTCTGCGCGCTGCCATGTATTGCACGCGCATTGCCGAGTATTTCCGTGACCGGGGCAAGAATGTTCTGCTGCTGATGGACTCTCTGACCCGTTTTGCCCAGGCCCAGCGGGAAATCGCCCTGGCCATCGGTGAGCCGCCTGCAACCAAGGGTTATCCGCCTTCGGTATTTGCCCGTTTGCCCAAGCTGGTCGAGCGTGCCGGTAATGCCGAGGCCGGTGGCGGTTCCATCACCGCGTTCTATACGGTGCTGTCCGAAGGTGACGATCAACAGGACCCGATTGCCGACTCCGCGCGGGGTGTGCTTGACGGTCATATCGTGTTGTCCCGGCGTCTGGCCGAGGAGGGGCATTACCCGGCCATCGATATTGAAGCTTCCATCAGCCGGGTCATGCCGGCGGTTGTCAGCCCTGATCACATGGGGCGTGCGCAGTTCTTCAAACAGCTGTGGTCCCGTTATCAGCAGAGTCGCGATTTGATCAGCGTGGGTGCCTATGTGGCAGGTGGCGACCGGGAAACCGACACGGCCATTGCCCTGCAACCCGCCCTTGCGCGTTACCTGCGCCAGGGTTTGCGCGACAACGAAAGCATGCAGGCCAGCAGCGATGCACTGGCGGCCGTGTTCGCTCCGGCTCCTGGCGGCTGATAGATCATGGCCCAGAGTCGTGCGGCGCGTCTGGCGCCCGTGGTCGAGATGGCAGAGGCCGCCGAGCGTACGGCGGCCCAGCGTCTGGGGCACTTTCAGGGGCAGGTCAACCTGGCCTACAGCAAGCTTGAAGAGCTGGAGCGGTTCCGCCTGAGTTATCAGGAACAATGGATCAACCAGGGCAGTAACGGTGTGTCCGGCCAATGGCTGACCAACTACCAGCGCTTTCTCAATCAGTTGGAGACTGCCGTCGGCCAGCAGAACAAGAGCCTGGAGTGGCACAAGGTCAACCTCGAAAAGGCTCGTGGTGCCTGGCAGGAGTGTTATGCGCGAGTCGAGGGGCTGCGCAAGCTGGTGCAGCGCTATATCGACGAAGCGCGTCAACTTGAAGACAAGCGCGAGCAGAAGCTGCTCGATGAGTTGTCCCAGCGCCTGCCGCGCCATGAGCAGTATTGATATGTCGATTCTCTCGGCTACGCTTGCGAGAGGTGTGATGGCGTACTTCAGGAATCCTTATGGCGAAGATCACTTCCGGGCTTTCTCAAGACGGTCAGCAACTGACCGTATTCATTGAGGGGCGTTTCGATTTTTCCACTCATCAAGATTTTCGCGGTGCTTATGAAGGGCATGCTGGCAGCCTGAGTTACGTGGTGGATCTGGGGGGAACTCACTATCTGGACAGTTCGGCACTGGGCATGCTGTTGCTGCTGCGTGATCACGCCGGCGGTGATGATGCCGTGGTGCGGCTGGCCAATTGCACACCCGATATCGTCAAGATTCTCACCATTTCCAATTTCTCGAAGCTGTTCCAGCTGAGTTGACGCCCTTGTCCTCGGCATTCAGGGGGGTGTGCATACTGATCGCCGATGACAGCGCCAGTGATCGTCTGCTGCTGTCGACCATCATCGGGCGGCTGGGCCATAGAGTCCTGAGTGCGGCCAATGGCATCGAAGCATTGGCGATATTCGAGACCGAGCGGCCGCAGTTGATCCTGATGGACGCGATGATGCCGGTCATGGATGGTTTCGAGGCGGCGCGGCGTATCAAGAGCCTGTCCGGCGAGTCGCTGGTCCCGATCATCTTTCTGACGTCTCTCACTGAAGGCGAAGCCTTGGCGCGCTGCCTGGATGCCGGTGGTGATGACTTCATTTCCAAGCCCTATAACCCGCTGGTTCTGGCTGCCAAGATCAATGCCATGAACCGGCTGAGGCTGTTGCAGGAAACCGTCCTGCATCAGCGCGACCTGATCGCCAGGCATCATGACTACCTGCTCAACGAACAGCGCGTCGCCAAGGCCGTATTCGATCAGGTAGCGCATTCGGGGTGTCTGGGGGCGGACAATATCCGCTATCTGCAATCGCCTTACGCGCTGTTCAATGGCGACCTGATGCTTGCTGCCTACACGCCGGCCGGGAATATGCATGTATTGCTCGGTGATTTCACCGGCCATGGCCTGCCTGCGGCAGTGGGAGCGATGCCCTTGGCCGAAGTGTTTTACGGCATGACCGCCAAGGGCTACGGCGTGTCTGAAATGCTTCGGGAAATGAATGCCAAGCTCAAGCGCATCCTGCCGGTGGACATGTTCTGCTGTGCAGCGCTGCTCTCGGTCGATCTCAAGCAGCAACAAGTCGAGATATGGAATGGCGGGTTGCCGGATGCTTATCTGTTGCGAGTGACCGATGGCAGTCACTTGCCGATGGTGTCGCGGCATTTGCCGCTTGGGATACTGAGTGCCAGTTCTTTCGATGACCGGACGGAGGTTTATCCGCTGTCGACGGGGGATCGCATTTTTCTGCTGTCCGATGGCGTGCTGGATACCAGCAACAATCGCGAAGAGTTGTTTGGTGTGCAGCGCCTGCGTGAAGTCCTGACGGCAAACCGTCAGCCGCCCTTGTTGATTGAGGAGATTCTTCAGGCGCTGAACGATTTTGGCGGACGTGCCCGTGATGACGTCAGCATGCTGGAAATCAGTATCATCGATGAGGCGCAGGACACACCGGCGGTATCGAATTATTTCGAGAGTGCGGCGTCGCGCCCTCTGGACTGGTCGGTCAGCTTCGAGTTTCGGGCTTCGACTCTGCGCCGATTCAATCCTTTGCCCTATCTGATGCAGTTATTGCTTGAGGTGCCAGCGCTTCAGGCGCAGAGTGCTGCGCTGCATAGCGTTCTCACCGAGCTGTACAGCAATGCGCTGGAGCATGGTGTGTTGGGGCTGGATTCGGCACTCAAGCAGGATGCCACCGGATTTGCCCGCTATTATAAAGAGCGGACGGAGCGTCTGGAGGCGTTGCAGTCGGGCTTCATTCGCGTGCATCTGCAGGTCGAGCCTGTAGAGCAGGGTGGTCGGCTGACTGTTCGTGTCGAAGACAGTGGCCAGGGGTTCGATGTGCAGGAGGTGCTTGCCATGCCGCCTTCGCTGGATGGGCTGCATGGTCGTGGTCTGAAGTTGATTCGTGAGTTGAGCCAGCAGGCGCAATGGTCTAAGGACGGCCGGGTTGCTTGCGTGGAATTTTTCTGGAGAGCAATGGCATAATCGCCTGCAGAGTCTTGATCAAGGAGTGAGCAAGTGTCGATTCATCTGGATTACAGCGTGTTAAGCGTTTTGCAGGAAGTCATGGAAGACGAATATCCAACGTTGCTCGATGTTTTCCTCAAGGATTCCGAGCAGCGCGTGACTCAATTGCGTCGGGCTGTCGATACCGAGATGCTGGACCTGCAGGAGTTGAGCCTGACGGCTCATAGCTTCAAGGGCAGCAGCAGCAATATGGGCGCCTTGCTCTTGTCGGATCTGTGTCGCCAGCTTGAAGAGCGTGCTCGTCAGCAGCAGCGCGCAGGCCTCGAAGAGCTGATTGGCAGGATCGACAGCGAGTACCTGACCATCCGCCGGTTATTCGACGCCGAGCGCCAATTGTTCATCGGACAAACCTGATTTCCCCTGTCTCCGCTTTCTGGCAAAACTGGCCCGTATCTTGCTGTCATTCGGGTAACCAGCTGCTTATGTGCGGAGATCGAAATGCCCCTTGCCCCTAACGTGCTTCTTCAGGCCAATGTGACTGCGGCGTCAAAGTCCAGTGCGGCCAATAATGCGATCAAGTCTGCTGACAGCGGCAAGGGCGATGCTTCCAGCTTTTCCAATGTCTACGCCAAGCAGGCCAAGGACAAGGTCGCTGATCGCAACGATACTGCGGTCAAGCCTGCGCGTGACAAGTCCGTTCCTGAAAAGGACAAGACGGTCGCTGGCAAGGACAAGACCGACACTGACACGGCAACTGCCGCTGATGACTCGACCGTTGCCGAAAGCGGCAAGGGCTTGCCTGCCGACTCGGCCAGTGCCAGCACCGATGACAAGTCTCATGCCGAGGGTGAAGCGGTCGCCGAGGTGGTGACGCCTGTGGTCACCGATCCCGCGCTTGATCCGGCATTGCAGCTCGCTGCTGCCCAGACGCCTGTTACTTCGGCGGCAAAGGCTGACGTCGATGCGGTCCAGGCATTGCCGGTCGTGGCGGCGTTGTCCGTGGCGGCGCCTGTTGCTGAAGATGATTCGTTCGACCCTGAGGCCGATCCGCTGGACGGCTTGCATGCGGTGCAGCTTGCGCTGGAAAACGCCAACTCCAAGGCGCAGGCGGCGCAACAGGCTCATGCGTCGGGTCGGACAAACAATGCCGATAATGACCCGAGTCAAAATGTTGCCAATAACCTGGCGGCCTTGAGCGAGCAGTTGCCGTCGGACGAGAGCAGCACCGAAAGCAGCGACAAGTCGTTCAGCAACCTGATCAGCGACGGCCTGAAAGACACCAAGAGCGTCACTGGCGATACGCGGGTCGATAACTTCGCCGAGCGTCTGGCGGCCTTGAGTCAGGCTGCGCAGCCTGCCAGGACTGCGGCTTCGCCTGCGCCTCTGATCAACCAGCCTCTGGCCATGAACCAGAGCGGCTGGAGCGAAGGGATCGTTGATCGCGTGATGTACCTGTCGAGCCAGAACCTGAAGTCGGCTGAAATCAAGCTGGAACCTGCCGAGCTTGGTCGTCTGGACATTCGCGTCAATATGGCGCCGGAGCAACAGACCCAGGTGACCTTCATGAGCGCCCATATGGGTGTGCGCGAAGCGCTGGAAAGCCAGATGTCACGCTTGCGTGAGTCGTTTGTGCAGCAGGGGCTTGGTCAGGTGGATGTCAACGTATCCGACCAGTCTCAGCAGCAAGCCCAGCAGCAGGCGCAGGAACAGGCCAGTCGCGCACAGCGCGGTGGCCGTAGCGGTGGTTCGGGTTCCGGTGACGGGCAGGACGATACCGCTGTTGCCGATGCCGCCACTCCGGTCAGCCAGCCAGCGGCTCGCGTGATCGGCTCCAGCGAGATCGATTTCTACGCTTGATTGATCTTTTCTCAAATGAATTCGCTCCTGCGCCCGCAGGAGCGAATTCATTCGCGATAAACCTCCGCATATGTAACGAATTCATTCACGCTCACGCCTTCCTCTTCGCAACTCTGGCATAACACTTGCTCTGCCTCTCTCACGCATCAGCGAACCCCTTGAATAGTGACGGATTATTGGCATGGCGAAGAGCGAAGAAGTTAAAGACCCCGCTTCCAAAGGCAAACTCAAGCTCATCATCGTCGCAGTCGTGGCTTTATTGCTTGCTGTAGGCCTCTCGGTAGGCGCGACCTGGTTCATCATGCACAAGTCTGCGAGCGCGCCTGATCCGGCGGCGGTAGCGGCGGCAGCCAACGTCAAGCCAGTGGCAGTCTTTGAAGCCCTGACTCCGGCGTTCGTGGTCAACTTCAATTCCAATGGTCGTCAGCGTTACATGCAGGTCAGCATCACCATGCTGGCGCGCAATGCTGCGGACATGGAGGCCTTGAAGGTTCATATGCCGGTCATTCGCAACAATCTGGTGATGTTGTTCGCTGCGATTCCTTTCGAGTCGCTGGCCACGCCAATCGGCCAGGAAATGCTGCGTCAGAAAGCGACTGCCAGCATTCAGGAAGTGGCACAGAAAGAGCTCGGCAAGACCGTGATCGAACAGTTGCTCTTCACTAACTTCGTATTGCAGTAGGACTCTGACATGGCCGTTCAAGACCTGCTGTCCCAGGACGAAATCGATGCGCTGCTGCATGGCGTTGACGATGGGATGGTCCAGACCGAAAGTAACAATGAGCCTGGCAGCATCAAGAGTTACGACCTGACCAGCCAGGACCGGATCGTGCGGGGTCGGATGCCGACCCTGGAAATGATCAACGAACGTTTTGCCCGTTACACCCGCATCAGCATGTTCAACCTGTTGCGTCGCTCGGCTGATGTGGCGGTGGGCGGTGTCCAGGTCATGAAGTTCGGTGAGTATGTTCACTCGCTGTACGTGCCGACCAGTCTCAACCTGGCCAAGATCAAGCCGCTGCGTGGTACGGCCCTGTTCATCCTCGATGCCAAGCTGGTGTTCAAGCTGGTGTTCAAGCTGGTGGACAACTTCTTTGGTGGTGACGGTCGTCACGCCAAGATCGAAGGGCGCGAATTCACGCCGACCGAACTGCGCGTGGTGCGTATCGTTCTGGATCAGGCGTTCATCGACCTCAAGGAAGCCTGGCAGGCGATCATGGAGGTGAACTTCGAGTACATCAACTCGGAAGTGAACCCGGCCATGGCCAACATTGTCGGCCCGAGCGAGGCGGTAGTGATTTCCACTTTCCACATCGAACTCGATGGTGGTGGCGGTGATTTGCACGTGACCATGCCGTATTCGATGATCGAGCCGATCCGCGAAATGCTCGACGCCGGTTTCCAGTCGGACCTCGACGATCAGGACGAGCGCTGGATCAAGGCGCTCAAGGAAGACGTTCTCGACGTCAATGTTCCGCTGAGCACGACCATCGTTCAGCGTCAGCTGTTGCTGCGCGACATCCTGCACATGCAGCCTGGCGATGTGATTCCGGTCGAGTTGCCCGAAACGCTGGTCATGCGTGCCAATGGCGTGCCTTCTTTCAAGGTCAAGCTCGGCTCGCACAAGGGCAACCTTGCCCTGCAAGTAATCGAACCCATAGAGCGGCGTTGATCTGTCAGGTCGATGCCGGAATTGTTGCGTAACTGAATAAATGCCCGCTGAGGACAACCGATGGCTGATGAAAACGAAATGACGTCTGCTGAAGATCAGGCGTTGGCCGATGAATGGGCCGCGGCACTGGGTGAAGCCGGTGAGGGAGGGCAGGCTGATATCGACGCATTGTTGGCGGCCGATGAAGGCAATTCTTCGTCGCGCATGGCGATGGAAGAGTTCGGCAGCGTACCCAAGAGCAATGCGCCCGTCACTCTGGACGGTCCTAACCTGGATGTGATTCTGGATATTCCGGTGTCGATTTCCATGGAAGTGGGCAGCACGGATATCAACATCCGTAACCTGTTGCAGCTCAACCAGGGTTCGGTGATCGAGTTGGATCGTCTGGCTGGCGAGCCGCTGGACGTGTTGGTCAACGGCACCTTGATTGCTCATGGCGAGGTGGTGGTGGTCAACGAGAAGTTCGGCATTCGTCTGACGGATGTCATTAGTCCGAGTGAACGCATCAAGAAGTTGCGCTAAGTGAGGCGCTTGCTGGGTGTTCTGCTGACGCTGCCTTCGCTGGCGTGGGCGGCCGAGCCTGTGGCTCAGGCTGCTGCCGCCCCGCAGGTCGCCAACACGGTTTCTGGCGGAATGGGCGGGCAAGTGTTGCAACTGCTGCTCGGTCTGCTGGTAGTGGTCGGCCTGATTTTCGTTCTGGCCTGGGTCATGCGTCGTGTCCAGAGCGTTGGGCCAAACAGTGGTCAGGTGATCGAACTGCTTGGCTCCCGGGCGCTCGGGACACGTGATCGCCTGTTGCTGGTTCAGGTGGGTAACGAGCAGATTCTGCTGGGTGTCACGCCGGGGCATATCACGCCTTTGCATGTGCTCAAGGAGCCGGTGCAGGTTCCGGTTCGCGAGCAGGCAACCCCTGAGTTCGCCCAGCGGCTTCTGGAGTTGATGGGCAAGGATAAGGACAAGAAGTGATGGGTGCCTTGCGTTTCCTGATATTGCTGCTGTTGACGATGGCAGCACCTGTCGCGTTCGCTGCCGATCCGTTGTCGATACCGGCGATCACACTGTCCAACAATCCTGCCGGTCAGCAGGAGTATTCGGTCAGCCTGCAAATACTGCTGATCATGACGGCGCTGAGTTTCATCCCGGCGTTCGTCATGCTGATGACCAGCTTTACGCGGATCATCATCGTCTTCTCTATCCTGCGTCAGGCCCTTGGCTTGCAGCAGACACCGTCCAACCAGATTCTGACCGGCATGGCGCTGTTTCTGACCATGTTCATCATGGCGCCGGTGTTCGATCGGGTGAATCAGGATGCCTTGCAGCCTTATCTGGCAGAAACGCTCAGTGCGCAGGACGCAGTGGCCAAGGCGCAGGTGCCGATCAAGGACTTCATGCTGGCCCAGACCCGCACCAGCGATCTGGACCTGTTCATGCGCCTGTCCAAGCGTACCGATATTCAGACGCCTGACGCTGCACCCTTGACCATTCTGGTCCCGGCCTTCGTTATTTCCGAACTCAAGACGGCCTTCCAGATCGGCTTCATGATCTTTATCCCGTTCCTGATCATCGACCTGGTCGTCGCCAGTGTGCTGATGGCCATGGGTATGATGATGCTGTCGCCGCTGATCATTTCCTTGCCGTTCAAGATCATGCTGTTCGTGCTGGTGGATGGCTGGGCGTTGATCGTCGGTACGCTGGCGGGAAGTTTTGGTGGTGTATGAGTCGTTTTGACGAGGAGGCTGCCCAATGACGCCAGAAGTAGCGGTCGATCTGTTTCGTGAAGCGTTGTGGCTGACCACTGTGCTGGTTGCGATTCTGGTGGTGCCGAGCCTGATCTGCGGCCTTCTGGTTGCTATGTTCCAGGCGGCCACCCAGATCAACGAACAGACCTTGAGCTTTCTCCCGCGCTTGATCGTGATGCTTGTGACCCTGATTGTCGTGGGGCCGTGGCTGTTGAAAATCTTCATGGAATACATCCTGTCGTTGTACGGCAGTATTCCGACCTTGATCGGCTAATACCGCATGCAACCTTTGCTTGCGCTGACCGATACCCAGATCAGTACCTGGGTCGCCAGCTTCATGCTGCCTCTGTTCCGCATCGTCGCGGTCCTGATGACCATGCCGATCATTGGCACGACGCTGGTGCCGCGTCGCGTGCGACTGTATTTCGCGGTGGCGGTCACGGTGGTGGTCGCTCCCGTGCTGCCGGCCATGCCTCCCGTCGAAGCCCTTGATCTCAGCGCGCTGTTATTGATTGGTGAGCAGGTTCTCATCGGTGCAGGCATAGGGCTTTCGCTTCAGTTGTTCTTCCATATATTCGTCGTGGCAGGGCAGATCATCGCCACCCAGATGGGTATGGGCTTTGCCTCGATGGTCGACCCCACCAACGGTGTGTCGTCGGCGGTCATTGGCCAGTTCTTCACCATGCTGGTCACGCTGTTGTTTCTGGCCATGAACGGGCATCTCGTAGTCCTTGAGATCCTGGTCGAGAGTTTCACCACCATGCCGGTGGGCAGCGGTTTGCTGGTCAGCAATTTCTGGGAGCTGGCCACGGGGCTCGGCTGGGTGATGAGTTCAGGGCTGAGGCTGGTGTTGCCGGCCATTACGGCATTGCTGATCATCAACATCGCGTTTGGTGTCATGACTCGTGCGGCACCGCAGCTCAATATCTTCTCCATCGGTTTTCCCCTGACTCTGGTGCTTGGCATGGTCATCCTGTGGATGACCATGGCTGACATTCTCAATCAGTATCAGCCCATCGCCGTTCAGGCTTTGCAGGCCTTGCGTGACATGGTGAGGGCTCGCTGAAATGGCTGAGAACGAGAATGGTCAGGACAAGACAGAAGACCCCACGGAGAAAAAGGTCCGGGACTCCCGGGCCGAAGGGCAGATTGCCCGCTCCAAGGAGCTGACCACCCTCGTCGTGATGCTGATGGGGGCGGGCGGGCTGCTGATGTTCGGCAGTGATATTGCGCAAATGATGGTGGAGTTGATGCGCAACAACTTCACGATCAGCCGCGAAACCCTGATGGACACCACCTACATGGGCAAGCTGCTGCTCAGCTCCGGTGAGCATGCGCTGATTGTGGTGTTGCCGTTTCTGATTGCCATGCTGGTGGCGGCATTGGTAGGGCCGATCATGCTGGGTGGCTGGTTGTTTGCGACCAAGTCGCTGGCCCCCAAATTCAGTCGCATGAACCCGGCTTCCGGGCTCAAGCGCATGTTTTCGCCTCATGCATTGGTGGAGTTGCTCAAGTCTTTCGCCAAATTTTTGATCATTCTGGCGGTGGCGCTGGTGGTGCTCAGCAAGGAGCGTAACGATCTGGTCTCCATTGCCCATGAGCCGTTGGAACAGGCCATCATCCACAGCCTGCTGGTGGTGGGGTGGAGCAGCTTCTGGATGGCGTGCGGATTGTTTTTCATTGCGGCGGCCGATGTGCCCTTCCAGTTGTATGAGGCGCACAAGAAGCTGTTGATGACCAAGCAGGAAGTGCGTGACGAGCACAAGAACAGCGAAGGTAGCCCTGAGGTCAAGCAGCGCATTCGCCAGTTGCAGCGCGAGATGTCCCATCGCCGGATGATGGCGGCGATTCCCGAAGCCGATGTCATCATCACCAACCCGACTCACTTTGCCGTGGCGCTCAAGTACGATCCCGAGAAGGGCGGGGCGCCGATGCTGCTGGCTAAGGGTGCCGATCTTGTCGCCATGAAGATTCGCGAAATCGGTGCCCACAACCAGATTCTGATACTGGAGTCGGCCGCCCTGGCTCGCTCTATCTACTACAGCACCGAGCTTGAGCAGGAGATCCCGGCCGGGCTTTACCTGGCCGTGGCCCAGGTGTTGGCCTATGTCTATCAGATCCGCCAGTACCACTCTGGCCGAGGCAAACGCCCCGATCCGCTGGGTGTTCTGCCTATTCCGCCGGATCTGCAACGCGACGCCTGATCGCGAAAGTTCACACCTGCGTAGGCGCAAATTCATTCGCGAATGACATCTGCAGATTGATTCTCTGTAGGAGCGAATTTATTCGCGAAAGCCCCATATCTCCAAGCAGGGCAACAAGTTGTCATCAGCTTGCAGCTTTGTGCTGGCTACTCGCTGCTAAAGTTGGACGGCTTTTTGCAATAGGTCGATTCAGGTCGCCTTGGGCGTCAAAGTTTTGATTTAGTGCGCAGGTAAAGAACAGTGGATCGCTCTCAGATAATCAGTAGCGCACGTAGCAACCTTGCCGGCTTTGGTCGTGGGCAACTGGGCGTCCCGCTGTTGTTGCTGGTCATGATGGCAATGATGATGTTGCCCATACCGCCTTTCCTGCTGGACGTGTTCTTCACGTTCAACATTGCATTGTCCATCGTCGTTCTGCTGGTCTGCGTCTACGCCTTGCGACCACTGGATTTCTCGGTTTTCCCGACCATTCTGCTGGTCGC
Organism: Pseudomonas serbiensis; assembly: GCF_030580745.1. Classification (NCBI taxonomy): domain Bacteria; kingdom Pseudomonadati; phylum Pseudomonadota; class Gammaproteobacteria; order Pseudomonadales; family Pseudomonadaceae; genus Pseudomonas; species Pseudomonas serbiensis. Next base: position 261,734 of record NZ_JAUQOO010000003.1, on the reverse strand, counting down.
CACATTGCTGCGTCTGGCACTGAACGTGGCGTCCACCCGTGTGGTCATGCTCCATGGTCAGGATGGTCATGCTGCTGCGGGCAAGGTGATCCAGGCCTTCGGTGAAGTGGTCATCGGTGGTAACTACGTGGTTGGTATCGTGGTGTTCGCGATCCTGATGATCATCAACTTCGTGGTAATCACCAAGGGTGCCGGGCGTATCTCCGAAGTCAGTGCGCGGTTCACCCTCGATGCGATGCCGGGCAAGCAGATGGCAATCGACGCCGACCTCAACGCCGGTCTGATCGATCAGCCAGAAGCCAAGCGCCGTCGTGCCGAAGTGGCCCAGGAAGCCGAGTTCTACGGCTCCATGGACGGTGCCAGCAAATTCGTGCGCGGTGATGCGATTGCGGGTCTGCTGATTCTGTTCATCAACCTTATCGGCGGCATGCTGGTGGGTATCTTCCAGCACAACATGACTTTTGCCGATGCGGGGCGTGTGTACACGCTGTTGACCATCGGTGACGGTTTGGTGGCGCAATTGCCATCACTGCTGTTGTCCACTGCTGCGGCGATCATGGTGACCCGTGCTTCCGGTTCGGAAGAAATGGGCAAGATGATCAATCGCCAGATGTTCACCTCTCACAAGGCCCTGGCCGTATCGGCAGCGATCATGATTGTCATGGGTCTGGTGCCGGGCATGCCGCACTTCTCCTTCATCAGCCTGGGTCTGGTGGCGGGCGGTGCAGCCTACTGGCTGTGGAAGAAGCAGAACATGGCAAAGGTCGAGGCCTTGGCTGAGGTTCAGCGCCAGCAGGAACTGCTGCCGTCGCCAACCCGCGTTCAGGACTCCAAGGAGCTTGGCTGGGATGATGTGACCCCTATCGACATCATCGGTCTGGAAGTCGGGTATCGCCTGATTCCGCTGGTGGATCGCAACCAGGGTGGTCAACTGCTGGCGCGTATCAAGGGTGTGCGCAAGAAGCTCTCTCAGGAACTGGGCTTCCTGATGCCGACCGTACACATTCGCGACAACCTGGATCTGGCGCCCAGCGCCTATCGTTTGACGCTCATGGGCGTAATTCTGGCCGAAGCCGAGATTTATCCTGATCGCGAACTGGCGATCAACCCGGGTCAGGTGTTTGGCACGCTCAACGGCATTACTGCCAGAGATCCGGCATTCGGTCTTGAGGCGGTCTGGATCGAAATCAGCCAGCGCAGCCAGGCTCAGTCACTGGGTTATACGGTGGTGGATGCCAGTACTGTGGTGGCAACGCACCTCAACCAGATTCTCTACAAGCACTCCCACGAGCTGATCGGGCACGAAGAAGTGCAGCAATTGATGCAATTGCTGGCCAAAAGCTCACCCAAACTCGCTGAAGAGCTGGTGCCTGGCGTTCTTTCGCTGTCGGCGTTGCTCAATGTGTTGCAGGCGCTGCTGGCTGAACACGTACCTGTGCGTGATATCCGCAGCATTGCCGAAGCCATCGCGAACAACGCTGGCAAGAGTCAAGATACCGCCGCTTTGGTGGCGGCCGTGCGGGTCGGTTTGAGCCGCGCAATCGTGCAAAGCATTGTAGGGATTGAGCCGGAGCTGCCTGTGATCACACTGGAGCCAAGGTTGGAACAAATATTGCTCAATAGTTTGCAGAAGGCTGGTCAGGGTCAGGAAGAAGGCGTTCTTCTTGAACCGAGCATGGCTGAAAAGCTTCAGCGTTCGTTGATTGAGGCCGCCCAGCGTCAGGAGATGCAAGGGTCGCCGGTAATTCTGTTGGTAGCGGGCCCCATCCGGGCCATGCTGTCACGATTTGGACGATTGGCTGTACCGAACATGCATGTTCTGGCGTATCAGGAAATTCCTGACAATAAGCAAGTCACCATCGTAGCGACTGTCGGGCCTAACGGCTGAGGTAGTGAGTCATGCAAGTTAAGCGTTTTTTCGCCGCCGATATGCGTCAAGCCATGAAGTTGGTTCGCGATGAGCTGGGCGCCGAGGCAGCCATCATTGGCAATCGCCGCATCGCCGGTGGTGTCGAGCTGACTGCCGCTCTGGACTACAAGCTGTCCGCGTTGGCGCCTCGTGTGCCGAACATGGAGCTTGAGGACGAACTGCGCAAGACTCAGTCGCGCATCGTTTCCGCTCAGGCCGAACTGGACAACCGCGGTGACAGTGATGCTTCGATCAATCGCCAGCTGTTCTCCGGCATGCCGCTCAACGCTCTCGATAAACATATCGAACCGACGCTCGAAGAGCCGCCGCGCCCGTTTGCCCAGGCACCAGCACCCGCTGTAGAGCCGGCAGTCGGTCAACGCGCCTACGACTCCATGCGTCACGAATTGAATGGTCTGCGCGAGCTGCTGGAAGTCCAGCTCGGCTCCCTGGCCTGGAATCAACTGCAAGGCAGCCGTCCGCAGCAGGCCAGCCTGTGGCGTCGTCTGCAGCGCGTCGGTCTGTCCGGCCCGCTGTCGCGTGACCTGCTGGCGATGATCCCGGAAATCGACGAACCACGTCAGGCCTGGCGCATGTTGCTGGCTCACCTGGCGCGAATGATTGCCGTGCCTGACGTCGAACCGCTCGAAGAAGGTGGCGTGATCGCCATGGTCGGCCCTGCCGGCATGGGCAAGACCACGACCCTCGCCAAGCTGGCGGCTCGTTATGTTCTCAAGTACGGCCCGCAGAATATCGCGCTGGTCAGCATGGACAGTTTCCGTATCGGTGCCCAGGAGCAGCTCAAGACTCTGGGGCGCATCCTCAATGTTCCGGTTACCCACGTCGATCCGGGCCAGTCATTGGCCCAGGCGCTGGAGCCGCTGCTGCGCAAGCGCGTGGTGCTGATCGATACCGCCGGCCTGCAGGCCAGTGATCCGGCCTTGCGCATGCAGCTGGAAAGCCTCGCCGGACGTGGCATACGTGCCCGCAACTACCTGGTGCTGGCGACAACCAGCCAGAAGCAGGTACTGACTGCGGCCTATCACAGTTACAAGCGTTGTGGTTTGGCAGGTTGCATCCTGACCAAGCTTGATGAAACCGCAAGCCTCGGAGAAGTGTTGAGCCTTGCGATTGGCCATGAATTACCTGTGGCTTATTTGACGGATGGACCACGTATTCCTGATGACTTGCACCTGCCGCGTCGCCACCAGTTGGTGAGCCGCGCAGTCAGCGTGCAAATGCAGGATGAGCCGAGCGAGGAAGCGATGGCCGATATGTTTGCCGACCTCTATCACACCCCTGGCAAGAGAGTGGGGTAACTGATGGATATTACTGGAATGTCCCTGCATCAATGGTCTGCCAGGCATTGTTCGTTCGCGAACGTGCAGCCCGTAATGTGGTTTCGGTCTACGCAAGACAAGGTAAAGAAATAACATGGGCAGCATGCATCCCGTACAGGTTATCGCAGTGACCGGTGGCAAAGGTGGCGTCGGTAAGACTAACGTGTCAGTGAACCTTTCACTGGCCCTGGCCGAACTCGGCCGGCGCGTCATGCTGCTCGATGCCGACCTTGGTCTGGCCAATGTCGATGTTCTGCTGGGCCTGACGCCCAAGCGCACGCTGGCTGACGTCATCGAGGGCCGTTGCGACCTGCGCGATGTCCTGTTGCAGGGGCCGGGCGGTGTGCGCATCGTGCCTGCGGCGTCCGGCACCCAGAGCATGGTCCATCTTTCAGCAGCCCAGCATGCCGGCCTTATCCAGGCGTTCAGCGAGATTGGCGACAACCTCGATGTGCTGGTGATCGACACCGCTGCCGGTATCGGCGAGTCGGTTGTCAGCTTCGTGCGCGCAGCGCAGGAAGTATTGCTGGTGGTCTGCGATGAGCCTACCTCGATTACCGACGCCTACGCGCTTATCAAGCTGCTTAACCGCGACTACGGCATGAACCGTTTTCGTGTTCTGGCCAATATGGCCCAGAGCCCACAGGAAGGGCGCAATCTGTTCGCCAAACTGACGAAAGTGACTGATCGCTTCCTTGATGTGGCTCTGCAATATGTCGGTGCCGTTCCTTACGACGAGTGTGTTCGCAAGGCGGTTCAGAAGCAGCGCGCTGTTTACGAGGCGTTTCCACGCTCCAAATGCGCACTGGCTTTCAAGGCCATTGCCCAGAAGGTTGATACCTGGCCGTTGCCGGCCAACCCGCGTGGTCATCTGGAGTTCTTCGTCGAACGACTTGTTCACCAGACCAGTGCGGGGCCTGTTCAATGACAGCGAGCGGCTTTCAAATGTACAGCAAGGCTTCCAGGAATTCGCAGTACGAACTCATCGAGCGTTACGCGCCGTTGGTCAAGCGTATTGCCTACCACTTGCTGGCGCGTCTGCCTGCCAGTGTGCAGGTTGAAGATCTGATCCAGGCCGGCATGATCGGCTTGCTGGAAGTTTCTACCAAGTACGACTCCACCAAGGGTGCGAGTTTCGAGACTTATGCCGGGATTCGTATCCGCGGTGCCATGCTCGATGAAGTGCGCAAGGGTGACTGGGCGCCACGTTCGGTGCATCGCAATACGCGCATGGTGAGTGACGCAATTCGCGCAATTGAAGCAAAAACCGGTCGTGACGCTAAAGATCATGAGGTTGCTGCCGAACTCCAGTTAAGTCTCGATGATTATTATGGGATTTTGAATGATACCTTAGGCAGCCGTCTCTTCAGCTTCGACGACCTTTTGCAGGACGGCGACCATGAAGGGTTGCATGAGGACGGCGCAAGCGGCTCGCTCGAACCGTCGCGTGACCTGGAAGATGAGCGTTTCCAGGCAGCGCTGGCAGATGCAATCGCCAACTTGCCGGAGCGTGAGCGGCTGGTATTGGCGCTGTACTATAACGAAGAGCTGAACCTCAAGGAAATCGGTGAGGTGCTTGGGGTCAGCGAGTCGCGGGTCAGCCAGTTACACAGCCAGTGCGCAGCTCGTTTGCGAGGGCGTTTGGGGGAGTGGCGAGCGCGTTGATGGGCGATTTGTGACTTGCAAGAGTCTCAGGTTGTCGCAAGCCGGCTGTGCAGAGCGTTACGTGGTATCAGGATAGACAAGGCAGGAGCCTGTTCGGACAGAGCCTATGGCCTGCTGGTTCAGGTTTCTGTTTTGTTGTTTTGCCAAGCCCGTCGTCGTTTTCGTACAGCCGGGGGTGTGCTGTGCCAGTATTGAGTGAACAGCGTGTTCAGGTGCTGAATGCGTTAAAGACTGCTTGGAGGTCGAATTGGACAAGAACATGAAAATCCTCATCGTTGATGACTTCTCAACGATGCGGCGGATCATAAAAAATCTGTTGCGTGACCTGGGGTTCACCAACACATCCGAAGCGGACGACGGCATCACTGCCTTGCCGATGCTTCAAAGCGGTTCCTTTGACTTTCTGGTGACTGACTGGAACATGCCTGGCATGACCGGTATCGATCTGTTGCGTCAGGTGCGTCAGGATGAGCGTCTCAAAAGTCTCCCGGTACTGATGGTGACCGCTGAAGCCAAGCGTGAGCAGATCATTGAGGCTGCCCAGGCTGGTGTGAACGGTTACGTCGTGAAACCGTTCACGGCCCAAGTGCTGCAAGAGAAGATCGAAAAGATCTTTGAACGCGTCAACAGCTGATGCATGCCGCGAGGGCGCTATGGACAACAACGATTCACTGGGTGACTTCGAGTCAACCCTGAAGAAACACGCGCAGGAACTGGTTGCCAGCCTTGAAAAAGGCCGCTTCGGTGATGCCGTGCAATTGATCCATGAGCTCAACCAGGCTCGTGACCGTGGCCTGTATCAGGAAGTCGGCAAGCTGACTCGCGAACTGCATAGTGCGATCGTCAATTTTCATATTGACCCGAACATGCCGCAAGCCGAAGAAGTGTCGCAGATCACTGATGCCGCCGATCGTCTGTCGTATGTTGTACGACTGACCGAGAATGCGGCCAACCGCACGATGGACCTGGTAGAGCAGAGCACGCCGCTGATGAACGGGCTGAGCGAAGATGCCAAGTCGCTGAGCGCGGACTGGGGGCGTTTCATGCGTCGGGAAATCGGTGCTGAAGAGTTTCGTGATCTGGCCAAGCGTGTCGACGGTTTCCTGTCCCGTACCGAATCCGAAGCTCATACCGTTGCCAGCCATCTCAATGACATTCTGCTGGCCCAGGATTATCAGGATCTTACCGGTCAGGTGATCAAGCGCGTTACGCAGCTGGTCACTGAAGTCGAAAGCAATCTGCTCAAACTGGTCCTCATGGCCAGTCATGTCGACCGCTTTGCGGGCATCGAACATGACGAAAAAGCGATCCTTGCTGAAAAAGATCCTAAAAAACATATCACGCAGGGTGAAGGTCCGCAGATTCATGCCGATAAACGTGAAGACGTCGTATCCGGACAGGATGATGTAGACGATCTGCTATCGAGCCTTGGCTTCTAGGTCTGTTGACGGTTAATTTTAGGGAGCACCCCAATGAGCTTCGGCGCCGATGAAGAGATCCTTCAGGATTTTCTGGTAGAGGCCGGCGAAATTCTGGAGCAGTTGTCTGAACAGTTGGTCGAGCTGGAAAGCCGACCAGATGATGCGGATCTGCTCAATGCAATTTTTCGCGGTTTTCACACTGTAAAAGGGGGCGCCGGCTTCCTCCAGCTCCATGAGCTGGTGGAGTGCTGCCACATCGCCGAAAACGTGTTCGACATCCTTCGCAAGGGTGAGCGCCGCGTTGACGCCGAATTGATGGACGTGGTCCTTGAAGCTCTGGATACAGTCAACAGCATGTTCGGTCAGGTGCGCGAGCGGACCGATCTTACGCCTGCGACTCCAGAACTGCTGGCTGCGCTGTCGCGTCTTGCAGAGCCACAGTCGGCTCAGCAGGCCGAGGCGGCTCCACCTCCACCACCTCCTGTGGTCGAGGCGGCTCCCGTCGAGCCAGCTGCAAGCGATGACATCACCGACGCCGAGTTCGAGCACCTGCTCGACACCATGAGCGCGGCCAAGGCTGATGCAGCGCCTGCTGCAACTGCGGCAGCGCCTGCGGCCAGCGATGAAATCACCGATCAGGAATTCGAGTCGCTGCTCGATCAGTTGCATGGCAAGGGCCAGTTTGCGCCTGATGCCGTGGCTGCGCCTGCACCCGCTCCAGTAGCGGCTGCCCCGGCCAGTGGCGCTGCACCTGCCAGCGATGAAATTACCGACGACGAATTTGAAGCCTTGCTCGATCAGTTGCATGGCAAGGGTTCGTTCGATGGCGGTGTCGCTGCGGCTCCGGTTGCAGCAGCGGCTGCACCTGCCAAGGCACCAGCAGCTCCTGCTGCGGCGGCCAGCGATGAAATCACGGATAGCGAGTTCGAGAACCTGCTCGATGAGCTGCATGGCAAGGGCAAGTTCGAGCCTCAGGCTGTTGCCGGTAATGCGGCAGCAACTGCGCCTCCACCGCCTCCGCCACCTGCTGCAGCCAAGCCGGCTCCAGCTCCGGCCCCGGCACCAGCCGCCAAACCAGCAGCACCTGCTGCTGCGGCACCGGCTCGTGCTCCTGCTGCTGGCGGCGCTGCTGAAAAGCCTGTTGCGTCCGAAGCGGAAACCACCGTGCGGGTCGATACTGCGCGCCTGGACGAGATCATGAACATGGTCGGCGAACTGGTGCTGGTGCGTAACCGTCTGGTTCGCCTGGGTCTCAACAGTGGCGACGAAGCCATGTCCAAGGCTGTGTCGAACCTGGATGTGGTGACGGCCGACCTGCAGACTGCGGTGATGAAAACCCGCATGCAGCCGATCAAGAAAGTCTTCGGTCGCTTCCCGCGACTGGTTCGCGACCTGGCGCGTCAGCTCAAGAAAGAGATCAACCTGGAGCTGGTTGGTGAAGAAACCGACCTGGACAAGAACCTCGTAGAGGCGCTTGCCGACCCGTTGGTCCACTTGGTGCGCAACGCGGTCGACCACGGTATCGAAACTCCCGAAGAGCGCGAAGCCTCAGGCAAGTCCCGTGGCGGTCGTGTGATTCTTTCGGCCGAACAGGAAGGTGACCATATCCTGTTGTCGATCTCCGACGACGGCAAGGGGATGGACCCTAACGTTCTGCGCGGCATCGCTGTGAAGCGTGGCGTGATGGACAAGGATGCTGCCGACCGCCTGAGCGACACCGATTGCTACAACCTGATCTTTGCTCCAGGTTTTTCGACCAAATCCGAGATTTCCGATATCTCCGGACGCGGTGTGGGCATGGACGTGGTGAAAACCAAGATTGCCCAGCTCAACGGTACGATCAACATCTACTCCACCAAGGGCCAGGGCTCCAAGATTGTCATCAAGGTGCCTTTGACCCTGGCAATCATGCCGACCCTGATGGTGATGCTGGGCAACCAGGCCTTTGCCTTCCCGTTGGTCAACGTCAACGAAATCTTCCACCTGGACCTGTCGACTACCAACGTCGTCGATGGTCAGGAAGTCGTGATCGTGCGTGACAAGGCCTTGCCACTGTTCTACCTCAAGCGCTGGCTGATCAGCTCTGCCGCTTACGAAGAACAGCATGAAGGCCATGTGGTGATCCTTTCGGTTGGCACCCAGCGTATCGGCTTCGTGGTCGATCAACTGGTCGGTCAGGAAGAAGTGGTTATCAAACCGCTGGGCAAGATGTTGCAAGGCACGCCGGGTATGTCGGGCGCCACCATTACCGGTGACGGTCGCATCGCCTTGATTCTGGATGTACCGAGCATGCTCAAGCGTTACGCCGCACGGCGTATTTGATTCTGGGGTAGCGGGCAGCACATGCTGCCTGCTGCGCCTATTGGAGTGTTTATGGCAGTCAAGGTCCTGGTGGTGGATGATTCCGGTTTCTTCCGCCGCCGCGTATCGGAAATTCTCTCTTCGGACCCCAACATCCAGGTCGTCGGTACGGCGACAAATGGCAAGGAAGCAATCGAACAGGCTCTGGCACTAAAGCCGGACGTGATCACCATGGACTACGAAATGCCGATGATGGATGGCATTACGTCGGTTCGACACATCATGCAGCGCATCCCGACCCCGGTCCTGATGTTCTCTTCACTGACCCATGAAGGTGCCCGCGTTACGCTGGATGCCCTGGACGCCGGTGCGGTGGACTTCCTGCCCAAGAATTTCGAAGACATTTCGCGTAACCCGACGAAGGTCAAGCAACTGCTGTGCGAGAAGATCAACAGCATCGCGCGCAGCAATCGTCGTTTCAGTGGTGTAAGTGCGCCAGCGGCACCTGCTGCGGCAGCGCCGGCTCCGGCTGCTGCGCCAGGTCGTGCTTCTGCGCCCGCACCCGCCGCTCGCACCGTGCCATCGCGCACTGCCGCGGCTCCGGCTGCCCATGCGCCAGCTCATCACGCGCCTGCGCCGCATGCTCATTCGGGCGCGCCCAAGCGCAAAGCCTACAAGCTGGTGGCAATCGGTACCTCGACCGGTGGCCCGGTTGCGTTGCAGCGAGTCCTGACTCAATTGCCTGCCAATTTCCCGGCACCACTGGTCTTGATTCAGCATATGCCGGCAGCGTTTACCAAGGCTTTTGCCGAGCGTCTGGACAAGCTGTGCAACATCAGCGTCAAGGAAGCCGAGGATGGCGACATCCTGCGTCCGGGTCTGGCGTTACTGGCGCCCGGTGGCAAGCAGATGATGGTGGATGGCCGCGGCACGGTGAAAATCCTGCCGGGTGACGAACGCCTCAATTACAAACCCTGCGTGGACATCACGTTCGGTTCGGCTGCCAAGTCCTATGGTGACAAGGTGCTGGCCGTAGTGTTGACCGGCATGGGGGCCGATGGCCGTGAAGGTGCCCGCCTGCTCAAGCAGGGCGGCAGCAGCATCTGGGCGCAGGATGAGGCGAGCTGCGTGATCTACGGCATGCCAATGGCGATTGTCAAAGCCGATCTGGCAGATGCGATCTACAGCCTGGACGATATCGGCAGGCATCTGGTCGAGGCCTGTATCTGATGGATGTATTGAGTCTTATCGGTCTTATCCTGGCGTTCGTTGCGATCATCGGCGGTAACTTTCTCGAAGGTGGACACCTGAGTGCCCTGATCAACGGTCCGGCAGCCTTGATCGTGCTGGGCGGTACTCTGGGTGCTTCGCTGTTGCAGTCGCCGATGAGCTCTTTCAAGCGCGCCATGCAGATCGTGGGCTGGATTCTGTTCCCGCCACGCATCGATCTGGCGGGCGGCATCGACCGGGTCATTGCCTGGAGCCTGACTGCTCGCAAGGAAGGTCTGCTGGGGCTGGAGTCGGTTGCCGACACCGAACCCGACAACTATGCCCGCAAAGGCCTGCAATTGCTGGTGGACGGTGCAGAGCCTGAAGCGATTCGCAGCATTCTGGAAGTGGACTTCATTACCCAGGAAACTCGCGATATCCATGCTGCCAAGGTATTTGAAAGCATGGGCGGCTATGCGCCGACTGTGGGGATCATCGGTGCGGTCATGGGCCTGATCCATGTGATGGGCAACCTGGCTGATCCAAGCCAGTTGGGCAGCGGTATCGCCGTGGCTTTCGTTGCAACCATCTATGGCGTCGCGATTGCCAACCTGATCCTCTTGCCGGTGGCCAACAAGCTCAAGAACATTGCCCATCGTCAGGCCCGTTACCGGGAAATGCTGCTCGAAGGTCTGCTTTCCATTGCCGAGGGCGAGAACCCGCGCTCCATCGAACTCAAGCTGCAAGGCTTCATGGAGTAATGCCTCATGGCTCGACGTCGTCCGCCCGAAGAGCACGAGAATCATGAGCGTTGGCTGGTTTCCTATGCCGACTTCATTACCCTGCTGTTTGCCTTTTTCGTGGTGATGTACTCGATTTCGTCGATCAACGAAGGCAAGTACAAGATTCTGTCCCAGGCGCTGGTCGGTGTGTTCAACGACGCCGAGCGCACCATGAAACCCATTCCAATCGGCGAGCAGCGTCCGCAGAGCGTCACGCCTGCCGAGCCGTTGATCAAGGACAGCGAGCAGACCGATGCCGGTATCGGCCAGAAGTCCGATGACCCGCTACAGACCATCGCCAACGATGTGCGCGATGCCTTTGGCGATCTGATCAAGTCCGACCAGATGACCGTGCGCGGCAACGAGCTGTGGATCGAGATCGAACTCAATTCGAGCCTGTTGTTTGGCAGTGGTGATGCAATGCCCAGCGACAAGGCTTTCACCATCATTGAAAAGGTGGCCGGGATCGTCAAACGCTTCGACAACCCGATCCACGTAGAAGGTTTCACTGACGACCAGCCCATCAGCACGGCTCAGTACCCGACCAACTGGGAGCTGTCTTCGGCCCGTTCCGCGAGTATCGTGCGCATGCTGGCCATGGATGGAGTCAATCCTGCCAAGCTGGCTTCGGTGGGGTATGGCGAGTTCCAGCCGATTGCCACCAACAGCACAGCATCGGGGCGTGCAAAGAACCGTCGCGTGGTGCTGGTCATCTCGCGTAATCTCGATGTACGGCGTAGTCTGACCAGTACCGGAACGGCCAATGCACAACCTGATGCGGCATTGAGGCGTGCTGGCACACAAACTGCACCTGTGCCAGCAAAGCCGCCGGTACGAGCGAACTCCGTCAATTCTCCGTCACCCGCCCTCTAGCAGTCGTTATCGATATGGTCGTCGTTGTGCGGAAGGAAAAACATCAATGAGAGTCTGGGCAGTAGCCAATCAAAAAGGTGGAGTCGGCAAGACCACTACGACCATTGCCCTGGCCGGATTACTGGCTGATGCGGGCAAGCGCGTGGTCGTGGTCGATCTGGACCCCCACGGCTCCATGACCAGTTACTTCGGGCACAACCCCGACGAGCTGGAGCACAGCGTCTTCGATCTGTTCCTGCACAAGGGCTCTGTTCCTGAAGGTTTGCCCGGTCAGTTGCTGTTGCCGACCAGCGATGAACGTATTTCCCTGTTGCCTTCCAGCACGGCTTTGGCCACGCTGGAGCGCCAGTCGCCCGGCCAGAGCGGCCTGGGGCTGGTCATCGCCAAGAGCCTTGCGCAATTGTGGCAGGATTTTGACTATGCCTTGATCGACAGCCCGCCGTTGCTGGGCGTGTTGATGGTCAATGCCCTGGCTGCCAGCCAGCAGCTTGCCATACCCGTCCAGACCGAGTTCCTGGCTGTCAAAGGCCTGGAGCGTATGGTCAACACCCTGGCGATGATCAATCGTTCACGCAAGACACCGTTGCCGTACACCATCGTGCCGACCCTGTTCGACCGACGGACCCAGGCATCCATGGGCACGCTCAAGCTGCTGCGCGACAGTTTCCCCGACCATGTCTGGAAAGCTTACGTGCCCGTCGATACCCGTTTGCGCGATGCCAGCAGGGCGGGTGTCACACCTTCGCAGAACGACGGCAAGAGCCGCGGTGTCATGGCTTACCGCGCACTGCTCAAACACATGCTCTCCGAGCAGCTTACGGCTCAGGTGGCTTGACGTGCGCCCTTATTCTTTCTGTGCAGCCCGCTCAAGTCAGGCCTCAATGCGGCCGATAACCTTAGCAGGTGGCACTCGCTCCATTTTTTGTTGGGCCCCGGTATGAACCGCCCTTTAGAAGTTGCTACACGACCAAAACTGGCATTGCAGTCGTATCTGGATGCCTTGCTTCAGGATGCCACTGAAGAACTGGAAGAACCGTCGAATACCATTGACGAGTTCCAGGCTGCAGTGCTCGAAGAGCAGGCACTGGATGCGCGCAGACAACAACAGGTCAAGCCCGTTGCTGTCGCTGTTGCGGCACCTGCTCCGGTGGCTGTCCCCGTGGCTGTGGCTGCGCCGGTTGTCGCGCCGGTCGTGACGCCTGTTGTGGTGCCAGCGCCGGTGGTGGTTGCCGAGGCTGTGGTTGCCGAAGTGGCAGTGCCTGTTGCCGTGCCGACGGTGGAAGTGGTCGAACCTGTCGTGCAGTTGAGTACTGCTGTCGGGCAGCGCACACCGACTCCGCCGCCAACCCGTGAGGGTCGTCCGGCCTGGGCTGAAGAGCCTTTCGAGTGCCTGTTGTTTGATGTAGCGGGTTTGACGTTGGCCGTACCGCTGATATGCCTGGGGTCGATCTATCCTCTGGCGGGCCAGGAATTGACACCGTTGTTCGGTCAGCCGGACTGGTTTCTCGGGATCCTGCCCAGTCAGGCAGGCAACCTGAAAGTATTGGATACAGCGCGCTGGATCATGCCTGATCGCTACCGCGACGATTTTCGCCAGGGATTGCAGTATGTGATCTCGGTTCAAGGCTACGAGTGGGGGCTGGCGGTGCATCAGGTCAGCCGTTCACTGCGCCTCGATCCGGCCGAGATCAAGTGGCGAGGCCATCGTGGTCAGCGTCCATGGCTGGCCGGGACAGTGATCGAGCATATGTGCGCGTTGGTAGATGTTGCAGAGTTGGCCGAGTTGATAGCCAGTGGCGCGGTCAAGCAGTTGAACAAATCGAAATAATCATGGGTTGGCGCCAGAGGCGTTGCCCGCAGAGTACACACGTGAGGGGTTAGGGGTATGAATAAGACGTCTGCACAAGGTTCCGAAGATCCTATCCTGCAGTGGGTGACTTTCCGTCTGGACAACGAGTCGTACGGCATCAATGTGATGCAGGTCCAGGAAGTGCTGCGTTACACCGAAATCGCTCCTGTGCCGGGTGCGCCAAGCTATGTGTTGGGCATCATCAACCTGCGCGGTAACGTTGTGACTGTGATCGACACCCGTCAGCGCTTCGGCCTGGCTCCGGTGGAAGTCAGCGACAACACCCGTATCGTGATCATCGAAGCCGACAAGCAAGTCGTCGGTATTCTGGTCGACAGCGTGGCTGAAGTGGTTTACCTGCGTCAGTCTGAAGTCGAAACAGCGCCGAACGTGGGCAACGACGAAACGGCCAAGTTCATTCAGGGCGTCTGCAACAAGAACGGCGAACTGCTGATTCTGGTTGAGCTGGACAAGATGATGTCCGAGGAAGAGTGGTCCGAGCTGGAGAACATCTGATTGATTCTTGAGGCAGCAGTTGTCTTCCTGGGCATTCTCTGGGTTGTGACCCTGGGAATGTTCCTGGCCCATACCAAGCGTCAGCGGCTTCTTGATGCTGAACGTGATGCGGCCAGTGCCTTGCGGGACCAGCGGCTCCGGGAGTTGGCCAAGCGTGTGGACACCTTCCAGAACGGCACGGTGCGCATGGGGGAAGACCTGCATGAATTGCGTGCGATGGTTGCACCTCTGCCTGACAAGCTCACGGCCCTTGAACAGCGCGATCCCTCCACGCTGTCCTTCGCCCAGGCTGCACGCCTGGTCGGCATGGGTGCAAGTGTCGATGAGCTGACTCAATCCTGCGGCCTGACCCAGGCCGAAGCGCAATTGATGAGCAAGCTGCATCGCAACACTGCGGATCAGTAACCAGTCTGTAAGCCCTCGTCGCAGGCAAGCTCCCTCTCACATGGTCATTGCGCCTGATGTGGGAGTGGCCTTGGCCGCGACGACCTGCTTGAAGGCAACACATTTTCAGCGCACTTCAGAATGCTGTCGCGGCCAAGCCCCCTCCCACGGATTGTGTCCAGCCTATCCTTGAGGTTGTTTACCGAGGCGTGATATCCCGCTCGATGGGTGGGGCATCCGGGTCCTGGCCTGCGGGGAACTTGCCTTTGAGGTGCCAGGCAAACGCGATGATTTCGGCGATGGTCAGGTACAACTGCTCGGGAATGCTGTCACCCAGCTCCATGCGCGCCAGCAATTTGACCAGCTCGGCATTTTCGTAGATCGGGACTTCATGCTCCCGGGCAATCGCCAGAATCGCTTCCGCCAGTTGATCGTCGCCTTTGGCGCTCAGTGTCGGGGCCTTTTGGCCGTCGTAGGTCAGGGCGATGGCCTGACGAGGCATGTGGTCAGGTAGGCTCATCAGGCGTTCTCGTCGATCCAGCGTTGTTCAAGAGTGGTGCGCGGGCCTTGGGGTGGGGCTCCGTGGCTGCAAGCCAGTTCGCCTACTGCCAGACCACAGGCGATCAGCCGTTCACGCAGATAACCCAGTTCCTGGCCGATCAAGGCTGCACTGTTGGGGCGCTCGGCCCAGAGATGGCTGGACAGCGTGCCACTGATCAACTGCGCACTGACCTGCAAAGGCCCCAACGGCTCCAGATCGAACGCCAGCTCTATGCGCCAGAGCTTTTCCCGAGGCCCTTTGACTTCGTTGCTGTCCTGGTCCTCGGCGGTTTCCTGTTCCGGTGCGTCCTCACGCTGCATCTTGACCTGCAAAGGCACGATGTCATGGGCGTTGCGCATCGGCACTTCCATCTGCCAGGTGGTGACCTGCGTGCCGTCGGCATTGGTACGGGTCTGCTCCAGGCCGCCCAGTTGATGGCTTTGCAGGCGCGACACTGCCGCCGCTGCAAGTTTGAGGAGTATTTCCAGATCCTCTTCCTTGTCACCACCGCTTACATCGCGCGAGGGCAGGGGGAAGCTGGTCGGTTGCGGGCGCGGTGCTACCAGGCCCAGCGTGCCCAGGGCGTTGCGGATCGTGCTGGGGATGACTCGCGTCAGCATGTTGGAGGCAGCCGCCGCATTGTAAGAGGCGTTACCCGGCAGTTCGGGCAATATCTGGGCGATCAGGCGCATCAGGTTGGCCTTCATGTCCGGTGCCTGCATCGGGTTCAGGCCCGCCAGCAACTTGGCCTCCATGAACATGCCGCTGGCATTGAGTGCCTGGGCTACATTCCCCGATGTTCTCATCTGCTCGATATCGGGAATGCCGGCCAGCAACTGGTTGATACTGGCCTGCAATGGCGCGGGAATCGCTGTATTGCCGCGCGGCAGGTTTTGCAGAGCCGCAATCAGGTTTTCCAGCGAGCCCTGACGATTCTGTTGAGTGGCCAGTTGCTGCGCGACCGCCAGTTGATCGAGACGGCCGGGCAGGGGGACGAAGTTCAAGGACTGGTTGCCCTGCACCTGGGCGCTGAGCAGGCTGCCGACGGTCAATGGCTGCGGGCTCTCGATGGTCAGGCTGGCACCCGCCTGAGCGGTATTGAGCAGCATCACGATCGAGCGATAGACCTGCGGGTTGCCTGCGCCTGCCAAGGCTTGCCCCGCCAACTGGCTGACGACCTGGCTGGTCATGACCTTGCCTTGCAGCAGAGTCCCCACAGGTAACTGTTTAAGATCTATGCTGGTTTGCGAGTTTTTCAACGCATTGTTGATCTGCTGCAAGGTCAGCGTCAGTTCATTGGGCGAAGCTTGGGCTACTTGCAGGGTGGTGCCCGGTGTGAAGGGCAGGTTGCTGTTGACCGGCAGGTTGGTCTGACTGCCATTGCTGAGCATCAGCCTGAGCAGTAACTGGAATTGCTGGTTGACCTGTTTGAGGGTCAGCACCTCGGCTTCGGCGGTTTCACCTTCGGGCACGAGGTTTTCTGCCGCATTGAGCAACGTCAGGACCTGCGCCTGGGTAATTCCCGCCTTCAACAGAGCTGTAGCAGGTGTAGCGGCAGGAACGCTGGTGATATCGCCCGTCATTGAATCTCGACCTTGGAAGTTGCCCTCTTGGTATCAGGACACACATGTATAATGCCGGCCACGCATGGCCCGGAAATAAAGTTGCACCAATGTAACGGCCGTTTCAATGCCGACTTGAACCACCCTTTCTCTGTTTGCGCCCTGTACGTTATGCCTCACGACGTCAACGCAATGCTGGAAGCCATCGATGACCCTCGCGACCCCCCTTCTGGAAGCTGACAGTCTGTCTTGTGAACGTGACTGGCGCATGCTGTTCGAGCATTTCGAGCTGCGCCTCGATACGGGCGATATGGTACAGATCAGCGGCCCCAATGGCAGTGGCAAGACCAGCCTGCTGCGGTTGTTGTCCGGGCTGATGCAGCCCACGAGCGGGGAGGTTCGTCTCAATGGCCTGCCACTTGAGGGCCAGCGCGCCGAGCTTGCGCGTAACCTGCTGTGGATCGGCCATGCCGCCGGGATCAAGGACCTGCTGACACCGGTGGAAAACCTCAGCTGGCTCTGTGCCTTGCATCAGCCGGTGCAGGTCTGCGATATCTGGCAGGCACTCGACGCCGTCGGTTTGCGGGGTTTCGAGGATGTGCCGTGCCACACCCTGTCGGCCGGGCAGCAGCGGCGCGTCGCGCTGGCGCGTCTGTATCTGGCGGCGCCACCGATATGGATTCTCGACGAGCCTTTCACCGCCCTGGACAAACAGGGTGTCGCGCAACTGGAAAACCATCTGGCCCAACACTGTGAACAAGGCGGAATGATCGTCATGACCACCCATCACACACTGACCTGCATTCCGGCGGGTTATCGGGATATTGATCTGGGACAGTGGTCGGTATGAGCAATGTCTTTACCCTTCTGCTCGCCCGTGAGGCGCGTCTGCTTGTGCGTCGCCCGGCGGAGCTGCTCAACCCACTGGTTTTTTTCGCTATCGTGATTGCATTGTTCCCACTGGCGGTCGGCCCGCAGACTCAATTGTTGCAAACCTTGTCGCCAGGGCTGCTCTGGGTCGCTGCGCTTTTATCGGTCCTGCTCTCGCTGGACGGCCTGTTCCGCAGTGATTTCGAGGACGGATCACTGGAGCAATGGGTCCTTTCGCCACACCCTCTGGCGCTTCTTGTTCTGGCCAAAGTGCTGGCACACTGGGTTTTTTCCGGGCTGGCACTGGTATTGTTGGCGCCGTTGCTGGCGCTCATGCTCGGCCTGCCCACCCAATGCTTGCCGGTTCTGCTGTTTTCCCTGCTACTGGGAACGCCAGTGCTGAGTTTGCTGGGGGCAGTCGGAGCCGCACTGACAGTCGGTTTGAAGCGGGGTGGCCTGTTGCTCGCCTTGTTGATCCTGCCGCTGTATATCCCGGTACTGATCCTGGGCAGTGGCGCATTGCAAGCCGCACTGCAAGGCATGCCGGCAACCGGTTATCTACTCTGGCTTGGCAGCCTGACCGCTTTGGCTGTAACCCTGACACCCTTTGCAATAGCCGCCGGCCTGAAGATCAGCGTCGGCGAATAATTGAGGTTCTGAGGCTGGCAAATGCCGGCCATCAGTAAAAACCCGGGATACACCGTGATGAAAAGCAGCGTGATGAAAAACAGCATCAGTTGGGCCTGGTTCCACAAGCTCGGTTCGCCGAAGTGGTTTTATGGCATCAGTGGGCGCATGTTGCCCTGGCTCAGCATTGCCGCCGTGCTGCTGATCGGCACCGGCACGGTCTGGGGCCTGGCCTTTGCGCCGCCTGACTACCAGCAGGGCAACAGCTTTCGCATCATCTACATCCACGTTCCCTCTGCCATGCTGGCCCAGTCCTGTTACGTGATGCTGGCAGTCTGTGGCGTGGTCGGTCTGGTCTGGAAGATGAAGCTGGCCGATGTCGCATTGCAGAGCGCGGCGCCCATCGGCGCCTGGATGACGGCCGTGGCGCTGGTTACCGGAGCCATCTGGGGCAAGCCGACCTGGGGTTCATGGTGGGTGTGGGATGCACGCCTGACGTCCATGCTGATTCTGCTGTTCCTGTACTTCGGGCTGATCGCCCTGGGCAACGCCATCACCAACCGCGACAGTGCCGCCAAAGCCTGTGCGGTGCTGGCCATCGTCGGGGTCGTGAACATTCCGATCATCAAGTACTCGGTGGAGTGGTGGAACACCCTGCATCAGGGCGCGACCTTCACGCTGACGGAAAAACCGGCAATGCCCGCTGAAATGTGGCTGCCGCTGCTGTTCACGACATTGGGCTTCTACTGCTTCTTCGGTGCGGTCCTGCTGGTGCGCATGCGCCTTGAAGTGCTCAAGCGCGAGTCGCGTACCAGCTGGGTGAAAGCCGAAATCCTGATCAGCCTCGGCCATGACCCCGCTGACCCGGCATCTTCAAAACGTGGAGGCGCACAGTGAGTTTCGAGTCATTCAGTGATTTTCTGGCCATGGGTCGCCATGGCCTGTTCGTCTGGTCGGCTTACGGTATCTGCCTGTTCGTGCTGATTCTCAATGTGGCGCTGCCGTTGCTGGCGCGTCGGCGTTACCTGCAACAAGAGGCGCGTCGTCTGCGCTGGGAGAGCAAGAAGTGAATCCGCTGCGCAAGAAGCGTCTGTTGATCATCCTCGCAATACTGGCCGGGGTCGGCATTGCCCTGGCCCTGGCGCTCAGTGCCCTGAAGGAAAACATCAACCTGTTTTACACCCCGACCCAGATCGCCAACGGCGAAGCACCGCTGGACACACGCATCCGGGCGGGCGGTATGGTCGAGAAGGGGTCGTTGCAACGCTCGTCCGACTCTCTGGATGTCCGGTTTGTGGTCACCGACTTCAGCAAATCCGTAACCATCACCTATCGCGGCATCCTGCCGGATCTGTTCCGTGAAGGGCAGGGCATTGTCGCGCTGGGCAAACTCAATGCCGAGGGCGTGGTCGTGGCTGATGAAGTGCTGGCCAAGCATGACGAGAAGTACATGCCGCCCGAAGTGACCAAGGCGTTGCAGGAAAGCGGTCAGTCCGCTCCGGCTCCATCCCCCACACCATCGAAGCAGGGTTGAGCCATGATTCCTGAACTCGGCCATCTGGCCATGATTCTGGCGCTGTGCCTGTCTATCGTGCAGGCCATCGTGCCGCTGCTGGGTGCCTGGCGAGGCGACCGCCTCTGGATGGGGTTGGCGCGTCCCGCCGCCTGGGGGCAATTCAGCTTTCTGGTCTTCGCGTTCGGTTGCCTGACCCATGCTTTCATGGTCGATGACTTCTCGGTGGCTTACGTCGCACAGAATTCCAACAGCGCCTTGCCCTGGTATTACAAGTTCAGCGCCGTCTGGGGCGCCCATGAAGGTTCCTTGCTGCTCTGGGCCTTGATCCTCAGCGGCTGGACCTTTGCCGTATCGGTCTTCTCCCGGCAATTGCCGCAGATCATGCTGGCTCGGGTGCTGGCAGTGATGGGCATGATCAGCGTCGGCTTTCTGTCGTTCCTGATCCTGACCTCCAACCCGTTCTCGCGCATCCTGCCGCAGGTTCCGGCCAATGGCCGTGATCTCAACCCGCTGTTGCAGGACATTGGCCTGATCGTGCATCCGCCGATGCTGTACATGGGCTATGTCGGTTTCTCGGTGGCCTTTGCCTTTGCCATCGCTGCCTTGCTGGGCGGGCGTCTGGACGCGGCGTGGGCGCGCTGGTCGCGGCCCTGGACCATCGTCGCCTGGGCGTTTCTGGGGATCGGCATCACCCTGGGTTCCTGGTGGGCCTATTACGAGCTGGGCTGGGGCGGCTGGTGGTTCTGGGACCCGGTAGAGAATGCGTCCTTCATGCCCTGGCTGGTGGGCACGGCGCTGATCCACTCGCTGGCGGTCACGGAAAAGCGCGGTGTCTTCAAAAGCTGGACGGTATTGCTGGCCATTGCGGCGTTTTCCCTGAGTCTGCTGGGTACGTTCCTGGTGCGTTCCGGCGTGCTGACCTCCGTGCATGCCTTCGCCTCCGACCCGGAGCGTGGCGTGTTCATCCTGATATTCCTGCTGATGGTAGTGGGCGGCTCGCTGACACTGTTTGCCGTCCGCGCCCCGGTGGTGAAAAGCCATGTGGGTTTTGGCCTGTGGTCCCGCGAGACGCTGTTGCTGGGCAATAACCTGGTGCTGGTGGTCGCGGCTTCCATGATTCTGCTCGGCACGCTCTATCCGCTGGTACTCGATGCCGTGAGCGGCGCCAAGATGTCGGTCGGCCCGCCGTATTTCAATGCGTTGTTCGTGCCGCTGATGGGGTTGTTGATGGTGGTGATGGCGGTCGGTGTATTGGTGCGCTGGAAAGACACGCCACTGAAATGGCTGATGGGCATGCTGGCGCCAGTGCTGATCGGCAGTGCGGTATTGGCGGTTATCGCCGGTTTCGTACTGGGGGATTTCCACTGGGCGGTGATGGCCACCTTCATGCTGGCGGCCTGGGTGCTGCTGGCGGGTGTTCGGGACCTTCTGGACAAGACCCGCCACAAAGGCCTGCTCAAGGGCGCTCGCGGTCTGAGCCGCAGCTATTGGGGCATGCAGCTGGCGCACATCGGGATTGCGGTCTGTGCCTTGGGCGTTGTGCTGTCGAGCCAGAACAGCGCCGAGCGCGATCTGCGCCTGGCCCCCGGCGAGTCCACCGAACTGGGCGGCTATCAGTTCGTGTTCGAGGGAGCCAGGCACTACGAAGGGCCGAACTTCACCTCCGATCGCGGCACTGTCCGGGTCTTGCAGGACGGCAAAGTGATTTCGGTGCTGCATCCGGAAAAACGCCTCTACACCGTGCAGCAATCGATGATGACCGAGGCCGGTATCGACGCGGGTGTGACACGCGATCTGTATGTCGCCCTTGGCGAGCCCTTGGGCAACGGCGCCTGGGCGGTTCGGGTCCACGTCAAACCGTTCGTGCGCTGGATCTGGTTCGGCGGTCTGCTGACCGGCCTGGGTGGAGTGCTTGCAGCGATGGACAGGCGTTACCGGGTCAAGGTCAAGAATAAAGTGAGTGAAGCGCTGGGCATGGAGGGAGCGGCGGTATGAAGCGTTGGATCATGGTGCTGCCACTGGCAATCTTTCTGGTTGTCGCAGTGTTTCTCTATCGCGGTCTTTACCTGGACCCCGCCGAGCTGCCTTCGGCGCTGATCGACAAGCCATTCCCCGAGTTCTCCCTGCCGCAGGTCGAGAGCGACAAGGTATTGACCCGCGCCGATCTGCTGGGCAAACCGGCACTGGTGAATGTGTGGGGAACCTGGTGTGTCGCCTGTCGTGTCGAGCATCCGGTGCTCAACAAGCTGATGCAGCAAGGCGTTGTGATCTATGGCATCAATTACAAGGATGTGAACGCCGATGCGATCAAGTGGCTCAAGGATTTCCACGATCCCTACCAGCTCAATATCCGCGACGAAGCAGGCTCGCTGGGCGTGAACCTGGGTGTCTATGGCGCGCCTGAAACCTTCCTGATCGACAGCAAGGGCATCATCCGCCACAAGTACGTCGGCGTGATCGACGAGACAGTCTGGCGGGAAAAACTGGCCGGCCTGTATCAGGCGCTGGTCGATGAGGGCAGGCCATGAAGCGCTGGTTGACTGCTGCTCTCCTGAGCCTTGGTCTGGCCGGTTTCGCCCAGGCGGCCATCGATGCCTATCAGTTTCGCGACGAAGCCGAGCGTGCCCGTTACAGCGAGCTGACCAAGGAGCTGCGTTGCCCCAAATGCCAGAACCAGGACCTCGCCGACTCCAACGCACCGATTGCTGCTGACCTGCGCAAGGAAATCTACCGCATGCTCGGTGAAGGCCAGAGCAATCAGCAGATCGTCGAGTTCATGGTCAATCGTTACGGCGAATTCGTGCGCTACAACCCGCAACTGAGTTCGCGCACCTGGCTGCTCTGGTTCGGCCCGGCTGCGTTGCTGCTTCTCGGGCTGGTCGTGATTGGCGTGATTGTTGGTCGCCGCCGCGGTGAACGCCGCGAAGAGGCCGATGTTCTTTCCGAGGAGGAGCGTCAGCGCCTCGCCCATCTGTTGGATAAAAACCGAGAATGATCGATTTCTGGATGGCAGCCGGCTTGCTGCTACTGGTGGCTCTGAGTTTCTTGTTGATCCCGATCCTGCGCGGTCGTCATGTGCAACAGGAAGAGGATCGCACCGCCCTCAACGTCGCGTTGTATCAAGAGCGTGTGGCCGAGTTGCAAGGCCAGCAGGAGGAGGGCGTGTTGTCTGCCGCGCAGATGCAGAGCGGTCGTGCGGAAGCGGCGCGGGAACTGCTGGCCGATACCGAAGACACCGGGCCTGTGCGCACCTCGCGTCTGGGCAAGTCCCTGCCTTTGCTGGCGGCGGTATTGGTGCCGGCTCTGGGCTTGGGCCTGTACCTGCATTACGGGGCCAGCGACAAGGTCGAACTGGCCCGCGAGTTCTCCCAGCCGCCGACTTCCCTGGCGGACATGACCCGGCGTCTTGAACGCACGGTCGAGGCTCAGCCGGATTCGGCCGAAGGCTTTTACTTTCTGGCCCGCAGCTACATGGCCCAGGAACGTCCGGGCGATGCCGCAAAAATGCTTGAGCGGGCCGTGGCCCTGGCCGGGCGTCAGCCGGAACTGCTGGGGCAATGGGCGCAGGCCTTGTACTTCGCCAGCGACAAGCGATTCACACCTCAGGTCCAGGCTTTGACCGACGAAGCCCTCACAGCCGATCCGCGAGAGGCCACCAGCCTTGGGCTCTTGGGTATCGCCGCCTTTGAAAGCGAGCGCTATCAGGTCGCGGTGGATTACTGGACCCGTCTGCTGGGCGTATTGCCCCCACAGGACCCGTCCCGCTCAGCACTGGAAGGCGGCATTGCCCGTGCCCGCGAAAACCTGGGGGTAAAGGCGGCTCCGGCCGTTGCCGATGCTGCGCGTATCAAAGTGCGTGTCGACCTGGCACCAGCGCTCAAGGCCAGTGTCCAGCCGGGCGACAGCGTATTCATCTTTGCCCGTGCCGTGAACGGCCCGCCGGCACCTCTGGCGGTCAAGCGCATCACCGTGGCCGACCTGCCGGCGCAGGTCGAGCTGGGTGATTCCGACGCAATGATGCCGCAACTGAAACTGTCGAACTTTGCGCAAGTCCAACTGGTTGCACGGGTGTCCCGTGCAGGGCAGCCAACCACCGGTGAGTGGATCGGCCGCAGCCAGCCACTGGCCAGTAGCATCACGGCACAGCAGGCGTTAACTATCGACAGTCCAGACAAATAGAGAATCGCTTATGTACCGCACCGCACGCATTACCTTATTGGGTCTGGCTCTTGGTTTGAGTGCTTGTGCGGTTCAGCCACCCGAACCCCATGGCCAGGAACCCATCCAGTCCTTGCCGGGCAGCCAGCAACCCGGCAGCCCACGCCCGACCACCCCCAAAACCCCGCCCAAGGCCCCGGCACCTGCGCCGAAAACCTCCGCCAGCTTCGCCCCGCCACCGGGCGGCAACAGCCACTGGGATGCGCGCATGGGCGTGTACGTGATGGACGACCAGCCCAATACCTTCTACCGCCAGCGCACCTACTACCAATGGAACAACGGCTGGAGCTGGTCCACTCGCCCTGATGGCCCATGGCAGGCGACAGATGCCAGTGGGGTTCCGGCGGGGTTGGGGAGGCAGTTTGGTAATTGATTGACTGATCGGCGGGTAGGTGAAATGCCGATCAGTAAAGGTCACATAGATCACTTTGTGAGAGGCAGCTTGTTGGCGAAGAGGTCTGTGAAACCGGCAGATATTCTGCGTCTGTACGCTCAAGTCGCCAGCAAGCTGCCTCCCACACGTTTTGTTTGTGCCTGTGAAGTGGGAGCTTATTTTTTAAAAATGAATTCTTGAGAAATTCCTGACCCACCAATACAGCGACGCCAGGCCAAAGCCCAACCAAAAAGACAATAAAAATGAGTAGATGATTTGTAGAGCTCTTGATTCGTAAATGCACAGGTTCAAGCATTTCTCCTCAGCGGGAAGGGCCACACTGAACAGCAGTAATGGCGGCAATAGATACAACGCGACAATCAAAGGCTTGAGATGCCTTTTTGGAAAGTTACGCTCTCCTATAAATGTCAGTTTGTATTTTTCCCAGCCCGCAACCAGAACGGCGTAGTAAATCGATACATAGGCAAAAAAGGAAAACAGAACTCTTGTACTTTCAGGGAATGAGGATCTGCTGGCCCAAACATCTATTGATGGGAAAATAACAACTGGTAGCCATGTAAACAGCCTTAAGGCACCGCCTGAAGATGTAGACTCCTCAGGGCCTAAATAAACCAGAAGAGTCGCTATAACCAGCGGTAGCCAAAAGCTCCAACGTCGCACAAACCCGTCTTCGGCGACAGCTTGTATAGTTTTTGGGTCAGAGGGTATGTACATAAATCATCCTGATTACCCTTTATCCATAGGGGATTTCGCTGCAAGCATAGTCAACGGAACATCGACTTGCCTGCGGTGACTTAGAGCAACGGTCTATAGATTAGTCTGTAGGAGCGGATTTATCCGCGAGACGTCATTTGAAGTCGATACATTTTCTTCGGATGTATGGGCCTCTCGCGAATGAATTCGCTCCTACCGCGGTTGTGTCAGCGTGGCTCAACCCGCTCCAGCGAGCGGTCGAGTTCGGTTCGGGCCATGCCGATCAAATGTACGACGGAAAAGGCCAGGTCGCGTTTCGGGCCGTTGAGGCTGTCGCCGGATTCGTAGGCGGTAGCGGCTGCGCAACGCAGCAGATCGGAGACATGTAGTAGGGATTCTTCGAGTGTATTGCCTGGTGGATCGGGGGTTACTTTTTTCATGATGATTTCTTTCCTGGTTAGGCCACCTTTCACTCGCTGCTAAACGATTGAGGGTGGCGGCTTTGTCGCGGGTTAGCAGACCGGGGAAAAATCACCAAAAACCGGCGCACCCGAAGGTGCCCCACGCAAAGCCGCCATAAGCGGTACTTTTGCATGGTGATTTATGTCCTGAGGGCTGCTAAACCCGATCACTGATATGCAGTGACCGACACAGCCTAGAGAGCCAAAAACACCCATGCAAGGGGGTAGGATTTTCTAGGAAAGTTCATGCGCATGAAAGGGATAAGACTGTAAGAAACGTCCTATATTTTCGGCATTTCATAAGCTTGCGGTGGGCGATGGGGTAGGAGCGGATTTATCCGCGAAGACATTTTTCGCGAATGAATTCGCTATAGAAGGATGTTCAAACCGATCATGAAGCCTGGCAGGAGTACACCGTACTCACTGCCAGACTGTTCAGTTAGATGGAGATTCTGCCACTCGCTGTCCAGTTCGCGATAGGCGTGGTGCCTACGTTTTCGATCCGGTAGCGGTAGGTGCCTGGAGTGGGGGCGTAAAAGCTCAGCGATGCGCCACCATAGCTAGTGGTGCTGGAAATGACGGTCCAGGTGGCACCGTTCTGTTTCTCGAAAATGTGCTTGATATTGTTGGTGACAAATCGTGACGACAAGTCCTGCAACCTGAAGGTCTGTGTTGCCGCACATGAAGTGGTGTAGGGACCATAGACAACGGTCTCACCCTGAGGGTAAACATCGGAACCGCTGCGGTTGATGTTGAGGTTGATACAGGCGGCATAGGCATTGGTCGTGGCCAATACGGCAGTCGCAAAGAGGGCCAGGAAAGTCTTCTTGAGCATGTGTAAATCCTTTTGGTGTTGGCAATGATTTAAGGTTTTAAGCTTTCAATCAGGCGTAGCAGTATTCCTTTTTTAAAAAGGTATTATTTTTGTTGAATGTGTAAAGGGCTTTAATAAACGATAGAGTTACAGCGTGCCCGGAATGGTGAACAAGGTGACTCGGCCACTCATTGTCCAGTTTGCGATTCTTGAGGTGCCGACGTTTTCTATCCGATAACGGTAAGTGCCGTTAGTGCTGATGAAAAAGCTTTTGGTAACGGACGCTGCGCCGGTGCTGGTGCTGCTGGAAACGACGGTCCAGGTGGAACCGTTCTGTTTCTCGAAAATATGCTTGATCGAGTTATTGCTGTTTGTCGCCGACAAATCCTGGAAGGTGAAGCTCTGTGGCCCGGCACATGAAATGCTGTAAGGGCCATAGACAATGGCATCGCCTTGGGCGAGGACATTGGCTCCACTGCCGTTGACGTTGAGGTTGGCACAAGCCGCATAGGCATTGCCCGTGGTCAGTACGGCAGTTGCAAAGAGAGCCAGGCAGGTCTTCTTGAACATGTGGAAAAATCCTTTTGGTGTTGGCAATGATTTTAAAGTTTTAAACTTTCAATCAGGCGTAGCAGTGTCCCTTTTTTGAAAAAAGGTATTGTTTTTATTCTGTCTTTAATAGGCGCGCGTCGAAAGATTGACACGCAGTTATGCGGTCATGTTCAGGCGCATGCATTTAAGTAAGTGGAGGTCTAAGTGTGAATACACTTGGGTATTGAACACCTTCCCTGTGTCGACATGATCATATCCATATTCAAGTACTGAGCGTGCTTGTGTGGCATGTTTATAGCGATTATGTCTGGGGTGTGCAAGCGTTTTGTTACGAATGAAAAGGCCTCACCAGCGCGATAACGCCGGTGAGGCCTGTATTTACTTACTTGCCGGAATAAATCTGATCGAATACGCCACCGTCAACAAAGTGGGTCTTCTGCACGGTGCGCCAGTCACCGAAGGTTTTCTCTACGGACAGGAAGTCGACTTTCGGGAAGCGATCCTTGTACTTGGCCAACACGGTTGCGTCGCGTGGGCGCAGGTAGTTGTTGGCGGCGATTTCCTGGGCTTCAGGGGACCACAGGTATTTCAGGTAGCCTTCGGCCAGTGCGCGGGACTCTTTCTTGTCCACGACCTTGTCGACCACGCTTACAGGCGGCTCGGCTTCGGCGGAAACGCTTGGGTAGACGACTTCAAACTGGTCGCGACCGAACTCGCGGGCGATCATTTCCGCTTCGTTCTCGAAGGTCACCAGTACGTCGCCGATCTGGTTGGTCATGAAGGTGGTGGTTGCGCCACGACCGCCGGTGTCCAGTACCGGCACGTGCTTGAACAACTGGCCGACGAACTTGCGGGCAGCCGCTTCATCGCCGCCGTTCTTCAGGGTGTAACCCCAGGCCGACAGGTAGGTGTAGCGGCCGTTGCCCGAGGTTTTCGGGTTCGGCACGATGACTTCGACGCCATCCTTGATCAGGTCCGGCCAGTCTTTCAGCGCTTTCGGGTTGCCTTTGCGCACGATGAACACAGTGGCGGAAGTGAAGGGCGCGCTGTTGTTCGGCAGGCGTGTTACCCAGTTCTTCGGCACCAGCTCGCCATTATCGGCCAGGGCATTGATGTCGGTGGCCATGTTCATGGTGATGACGTCAGCCGGCAGGCCATCGATCACGGAACGCGCCTGCTTGCTCGACCCACCGAAGGACATCTGTACCGTGACGTCTTCCTTGTGCTCGGCTTTCCAGTGCTTCTGGAAGGCGCTGTTGTAGTCCTTGTAGAAGTCACGCATCACGTCGTAGGAGACGTTGAGCAGAGTCGGGGCGGCCTGTGCGGCACTGGCAAAAGCCAGGCCTGCGGCCAGTAGCGAGGCGGCGAAGATTTTTTTCACTGCGGATTCCTTGAGTTGACAGTCATTGTTATAGGCTGATGGCGTAATGCCGCGACTATAGCCGCTGAGCATTGGCCTCATAAAGATTAAAAACGTATTTGCTTATGCCTGCTCTTGCGCCTTGGGAAACAGCGCATTGCCGCACCGCGAACAGAACGCGGCGCCATGCTCATGGTGCTTTTTCACGCAGACCGGGCAGTCGTGTTTCAACTGTTCACCGCGCATGGCATTGGCCAGTTCGGCGGTGAATATACCGGTGGGTACGGCAATGATCGAGTAACCGATGATCATCACCACCGACGACACCATTTGCCCCAGCGGCGTCTTGGGCACGATATCGCCGAAGCCCACGGTGGTCAGGGTCACGATAGCCCAGTAAATGCCTTTGGGGATGCTGGTGAACCCATGTTGCGGGCCTTCGATCACGTACATCAGGGTGCCGAACACGGTGACCAGAGTCGAGACGCTGACCAGAAACACGATGATCTTCTGCTTGCTGCCACGCAGGGCTTCCACCAGATAGTGGGCCTGCTTCAGATAAGGACTCAGCTTGAGTACCCGGAAGATACGCAGCATGCGGATGATCCGCACGATCAGCAGGTATTGGGCATCGCTGTAGTAGATCGCCAATACACCCGGCACGATGGCCAGCAGGTCCACCAGGCCATAGAAGCTGAAAGCGTATTTCAGCGGCCTTGGCGAACAGTAGAGGCGCAGGATGTACTCGATGGCGAAAACCAGCGTAAAGCCCCACTCGATATAGGTGAGCAGGGCGGCGTAGTCGCGGTGGATGTCCTGAATGCTGTCGACCATGGTCACCAGCAGGCTGAGCAGAATGACAACCAGCAGAATCTTGTCAAAACGCCGCCCGGCGGGTGTGTCGGTCTGGAAAATGATGCTGTGCAGCCGCTCGCGGCGGCTGAGGGTGGTGTTCATGAGGGCTCTCGCAATGAATATGGAGAAAGCTTAATGCCCTGCGTCACGAAGAATCCATTTTCTTTTGGCGCTTGCGTAACACGGTACGCAAGCGCCAGCCTTTTTTGATCAGCTTCTGTCAGCTTCTGCGAGCCCTTTCAGTACTTTTGCGTGATGTACTTTATCCAGAACCTGTTCGGCATATTGCTCTGCGTTACCCAGCGTCTTGACGGTGGCGACCTGGCCTGTGGCAGCAAGCAGTCCGACGGCAGCCAGGTTTTGCTCGGGAAGCAGTCCGGCAGGTCTGCCTGCTGACAACTCTGCATCCATTTTGCGAAGAATGGCCAGGGTGCCCGCCAGATTTCCGGAAACGGGAACAGGGTTGGCCAGAGTTGCAGCGTTCTCGGTTGCGCCCGGTGTCGCCCTGGTTTCTTTCACTGGAGCCTTCGGGTTAGCCAGTGCGCTTGGTGTATCGCGTGGAGTGGCCAGTGAGAGCAGGTGCAAAGGGTTATTGGCATTGGCGTCTCGCTGCGTCATGGGGTTCAGGCCCCAGAGTCTTTCAAGCAGCGCAGGAACCGAAGCATGGTCGTAAAGCGTTGAGTCCACCGTGCCTTTGGGAATCAGCGGAGATGCCACGATGGCTGGCACTCGAACGCCTGCTGTCGTGAAGTCGAAACCATGGGTGTTGTTGGCTGCGGGAAATTTATCACCCGGCGCAGTTATTGTTCCTGGCGCGACCGAGTCATAGAGACCGCCATGTTCGTCGTAAGTGACGATCAACAGACTGGTGTTCCAGTAAGGCGAGTTGCGGATAGCGGCATAGACGGCCTGCAGCAAGTGCTCTCCACCATAGACGTCATCCATCGGGTGCTGTGATGAGCCGCCTGCATAATCAGTACTGGCACTCCCGTAATGAGGCTCTATGAACGTGTAGGAAAACGGGTAGGGTTGTTGCAGGTCGTCCGCAAAGTGCTGAAGGGATTCAATATCAAACACTGACAGGCCTTTAAGGGCGGCCACCTGTGGGACCGCACCCAGTGGTGTTCCTCGTTCAGGCTGATCGCTGTACAGGCTTAGATAGGTTTTTGGCTGAACCTGAGCGTCGTTGTAGATCCTGTATTGAATGTTGGCATCTTTGAGCCGTTGGAAAATGGACCCGTTGGGGTATACAAAACCATCGGTTGTTTCCCAGGTGAGCATCTGATCCTGTTTCGGGCTGTCGTCGAAGCCGGCCGAAGAAGCGCCATGAACGAAGAAGCGGTTCGGCCACGTCGGTCCCGGAATGGAAGAGTGCCAGTGATCACATATAGCGAATTCGGTCGCCAGGTTATAGATGACAGGCAGTTGAGTCCGCGTGTCGAAGCACGACATGACATCGATAATGTCTTCTGACGATGGCGCTTTTTTCGGGTATTCCGTTGTTGATGTTGCGTAGCTTGAAGCGAACCCGGAATTGTTGATAGTGGGATAAGGTTGACCTTTGACAAAAGGGGTGCCCCCGGTCAGTTGTTCCAAGACATCAGTGAACTCGTGCCCCGGATCGCTTGGCATGCTGACGGGCGCGCTGGCCTGAACTTTATAGACGTCTTCCTTGTAAGTGTTCGAGTCATTGATTGTGGCTGCCGTTATGCCTGGAATCCCGGACATGGCGAATATATTGTCGAACGAATGGTTTTCCAGCATGACGACAAATACGTGGGTGATGGGGGCAGCGGCAGCGGGTGCGAGCTTTTTCATACCATCACTGCATCCACCTGACTTCAATGCAATATTGAACTTCGCGGTGCTCACAGACAGGGTAATGGTTTGCCCTGCATCCTTGCTTTGCAGTTGGCATTCCTTCTTGTAATTGTTTGCCGCTGTGCCTGTATTGGCGTAGTAGCCTGGCGATTCACCATCCCTGACGTTGACCATGACGGACCAGTAATCCAGAACATCAATGACATCCAGCCCTGTTTCAAAAGTAACTTCCAGTGGGCCGACAGTTTGTCCCGGCTGTGCAGCCCATTGCCCAGACTGTCTTTGGTCGTTTGAGTCTGTGTGAAACAGGACAATATCAGCGTTCCCGCCGGTGTCATTGGTAATGAAAATGGTCGCGTTGTGTTTTGTGCCCATGCTGGTACTTCCCTTACATACAAGAGTTGGCTGTTATTATCAGGCTTGTTACAAAGGCTTGAATTGGCGGATAACTAGAGTTTTCCGGCTTTGACCTGTGTGATCTGTTTCGCAATGGAAGCCAGGGCGTTGTCACAGAAGTCGTTGAGAAAGACGACAAGTCCCGATGCGCTCAGATTGCTGGCGACGTTCTCGACCAGCCACGGATAGGTATGGAAGTCGAATCCCGGCTTGGTTGACATCAACGGAGAAGAGGCATCGCTCAGGGTCACAATGGCGGGACCGGTTGCCCCGTCCACGCCACTGGCTGTTCCTTGAAGTTGCAGTACGGTGTAGTCGTTTTTGGCTTGAACGGAGGCGTTCATGCCATTGAGTGCAGTCAGAATGTTGTTGACGTCTGTTGTGGTGTAACTGCCGTTGTAGGAGTCGTACTTTGTGGCGTCATTGCCAGATTTGGTCTGCGGTAGCAGGATCAGGCGTTTCGATTGCGAGAGCAGCGTTGCATAACTTGAGGCAAGATCACCTTTGTAGCCGGGCACGATCTTGCCCTGTGTCTTGGTGTTGGCCAGTGCAGTATTGAGCACCCCGTCGAGTACATCGGGTGCTGGTTTCATTGTGTCTTGCGCGAACCCCTGGAAGTTCGGGCTGATGACGACAATTTCCGTCGGGTGCTGAGCCAGCCAGTTCAGTATGTCTTGCAGGAAGCTCTGATACGAATAGCCTGGAATCAGGTTGTGCTGGTGATAGATACCGTCCGTAATGTTCTGATAGCAATATCCCGGACGGAAGTCGAAGTATCGGGTCCCCAGGTTGAGTTGTGCGGTGATGTTGTCTTTCTGGGTAAACGCCAGGTTGATGATTGCGCGCAAGGCATTGGGTTTGCTCAGAGAAGCGAGGAAAGCAATGGGGCCGATGGGAGGAGGAAGCATGCTTGCGATGGTGGATACGAACTCTGCGTCATCCAACAGTTTTGTGATCAGTGTCGGGTCAAACATGCCGGCGTCATGGGCACCCGGCAATACAAAGGTGGAAAACGGCTTTTCTTTCAGTGCCGCTCCCATGCTGTTTGCGAGATCTCCCATCCAGCCTGACATGTCGCCTGTGGCGTATACATAAGACTGGTCCTGGTTGGTAAGACCGCCGCTTCCGCTTCCGCTGTCGTAAAAACCATAGGAAATCGCCCAGCCCTGCCCGAACAGGGAGGGGGTCTGCAGCATGTTGCCCATGGTGGTATCGCCAAGGTTTCCGGTAAAGGGTGCAATATCTGCATACCTGTTCGCTATCGGTTTCTGGTTCTTTGAAATTTGCCATTTATAGTGTCCGGTGTGCGAGAGAATACCGATATCGCTTTCCGAGATCTGAAGGTTGCCATGTTGCATCGTGTTCGGCGTATCAAGTTGATAGGAGGCCGTTTTATCACCCAAATCGGTGGGTTGCTGGAAGAGGGTAGTAAAGTCGTTGGTTTCCACGTAAGCGTAATAATCGACACCTTTGCCTGGCCAGCCCATGATGTTTACCTCAGGTTGATGAAGTCAGTAAGAATTCTGTTGCCTGTGTGCAATAAGTACATATACACAGGCACAACAAAGTGAAGACCGGAATAACATCCAGTCGCTTTTCTATCAGTGTGGTATTGGGTGTGAAGGACATGCCTGATGACGCTGCAAGGCAGTGTTCTCGACAAACTACAAGGGGCGTAGAACCGAATGGTTATCTACTGAAAGAGAAGTACGCCATGCATGGCGGTCATCCTTGATTATAGTTTTCAGATTAATGGCTATATGATGGCTCTGCTATTTAATAGCATTATTGAAATCTGCTCGCAAGCACAAACGCCGTTAAATTTTTTGTGGGTTGAAACAGGGCGCTGATACCCGCAGGCCACTGCGTGCTGCCCTGTTTTCGAGCAGTTATTAAAGAGGAGGGTTTTATATTGCCTGGCGCCAAGGTTTGCAGTGGGGGTAACGTATTGATGTCGTTTGATTTGGTGGGCACGAGTTCATTCGCGAAGACGATTCAAACGACATCTATTCGTGCCGTATGTCAGGTCTTCCCGAATGAGTTCGGCCCTGCACAATGATACTGACCTTATTGCCAACCCCCACCCAATGCCAGAAACAGATCAATCTGCCCCATGGCCACCTGGGTATTGGCCGCCGCCAGTTGTGCGCGGACGTCGGTGTAGGTGCGGGTGGCTTGAAGGTCTGCCAGGAACGAGGCACGGCCGGCCTTGTAGAAGCGGTGGGTCTGGTCGGCGGCTTCCTGTGCCGATTGTTCGGCATCTTTCAAGGCATCGCGGCGGTCCAGCAGGGCGGTGTATTGCGCAAGGCCGGTCTGGGTTTCGCGAATGGCATTGAGGACCACGCCATCGAAGCGCGCCAGTGCTGCCTGGGTCGAGGCTTCGGCTTGATGGATGCGGGCACGTGAGCCATTGGACGGGACGGTCCAGTTCAGCAGCGGGCCAAAACCCCAGCGATTGGCCGCCGGTTTACCGAGGTTTTCGAGGATGCCGATGCTGCCGATGGTCGCGCCGATGCTGATGTCCGGGTACAGCTCGCCTGTGGCGACGCCTATCTGCGCGGTGGCCATGGCCAGATGCCGCTCTGCCTGACGCACATCCGGGCGGCGTTTGAGCAGTGCTGCACCATCGCCTACCGGCATGACTTGCGCAATATGTGGCAACTCGTTGCAGGTGCTGACCCCGGCAGGCAGTTTTTCCACTGGTCGGGCCAACAGCATCGACAGGCGGAACAACCCGGCCTGACGCATGGCTTCGTAGCGTGGCAGCTCGGCGCGCAGGGATTTGAATTGCGTCTGTGAGCGGGTGACCTGGGTTTCGTCGCCGCGCCCGGCATCGCGCAGGCGCTGGTTGAGGGTCACGCTCTGTTGTTGCAGGTTCAGCGACTCCTGAGCGATGTCATGTTCTTCATTGGCGGCGCAGATCTGCGTGTAGGCCCGCACGACATCGGCCACCAGGGTGATGCGTGCAGTATCGGCGGCGGCCTGGCTGGCATCGATATTGGCCTGGGCGGCTTCGATACCGCGTTGCAAGGTCCCGAACAGGTCGAACTGATAGGACGTGGTCAGCCCCACATCGCCGACATTGGCGACCGGTACCTTGTCGGCCAGCAGAAAGGCTTCACCCGATTCCTGCAAGCGCTGGACACCGACTGTTGCGCTGTTGGTAAAACCACCGGCGGCCCGGGCTTCGGCCGTTTGATAGCGGGCGCGCTGCAGGTTGGCGGCGGCGACCCGCAGGTCGGTGTTGGAGGCCATGGCCTGTTGCACCAGTTCATCGAGTCGCGGGTCCTTATACAGACGCCACCAGTGTTCCGGCACTGGTGCCGAAACGGTATTGACCGACTGGCCCGCCAGTTCACCTTGCAGGTCCGGGCGATTGATCGCGCCGTCCTTGGGGAGCTCGTAGTTCGGCCCGACCATCTGGCAGGCCGACAACAGTAAACCCAACCCCAGCGTGGCCATGTGCGTGGCGTGTTTCATTGTGCCGCTCCCTGACGGTCGTCGATGATCGATACCGTGGCGGTGCGCCCGGCGATCATGCGGAAGTCCGAAGGCACCTCGTCAAAGGCGATACGCACCGGAATGCGCTGCGCCAGACGCACCCAGCTGAACGCCGGGTTGACGTTGGGCAGCAGGTTCGAGCCGCTGGTGCGGTCGCGGTCTTCGATACCGGCGACGATGCTCACCACATGGCCAGTCAGGCGTGCGTTGTCGCCGACCACGCGGATGTCCACGCTCTGGCCGATATGAATGCCGTCCAGCTTGGTTTCCTCGAAGTAGCCATCGATGTGAAAGGACGCGGTATCCACCACCGACAATACGGCGTGGCCTGCCGTCACGAACTCATGGGGACGCGGCGCGCGGTCGTTGAGATAGCCGTCCACCGGGCTGCGAATCACCGAGCGATCCAGATTCAGCTGCGCGGCATCTACTGCCACCTTTGCTTCATTGAGGGCCGACAGGGCGCGGGCTTCGCGGGACTGGCTTTCTTCCAGTTGCTCGCGGGCCACCAGATTACCCAGGCCACGGTTGCGCTTGTTCTCGCGGCGCGCCTGCTCCCAGGTTTCCTGGCGCTCGGCAACCGTTGCCTGCGCCTGACGCAAGACCAGCTGGAAGCGGTCTTGATCGATGGTGAACAACACCTGGCCTTTGCTGACCTGCTGGTTGTCGCCCACGTCGACTTTCTGGATCAGGCCGGACACGTCCGGGGCGATCTGCACGATGTCGGCGCGGATATGCCCGTCACGGGTCCAGGGTGCATACATGTAATACATCACCATGCGCCAGACGACGACGGTGGCCAGCAGTACAACGAGCAGGGTCAGGACCACACGGCCCAAAGTCAGTAATGGTTTTTTCATGTCATCAGGTATCGACTGAGAGTATCCACGGCGCCGAGCAACAAAGCGTATAGACCTACGTTGAACAAAGCCCGGTGCCATACCAGGCGGTAGAAGTGGGCACGCGACAGCAACGCATGCACCCCGAGAAACAGCAGATAGGCGATGCCCATCAGCGCCAGGAAGGTGGGCACGAAGATGCCGCTGATATCCAGATCACCAATCATGACGGTGCTCCATCGATGCCATAGGGCGGTTGTTCGGTCGTTTCCCCGGCAACGCTGACGATCTCGACGCCTGGCAACAGCGCCAGGCGCAGGCCGCTCAAGGCATGCAGCAGGTGAATGCGCGCCGGGTCCTGGCCCATCCATTGATCGGTCAGCGAGCGACGCGCCCGGTCCATGGTCATCAGCAAGCCTTTGGGCGCTGGCAAGCGTTCGTCTGCCTTGATACAGGCTTTGAAATAGCTGCCGACTTCATCCACCACCTGATTCAGCAAGCCTTGGGCAACGGCGGTGGCACGCGGCGTATAAGCCCGCAGATCGAGGATGTTGAGGGCGACCCGCAATTCGCGCAGGGCAATGCCGGAATCCTGGGCGGTAACGGTCAGGCGCGGCAGTTGCTGCATGAGGCGGTCGAGCATCTGCACGCCCATGTGCCGGTGTTCGGCCAGGGTGGCCGGTTTGCTCAGGCTCACGATGTCGCGCCAACTGAAGCGGGTCAGGCGCTTGAGCGCCAGCTCGACACCGAACGGGCGGAACACCAGCGTCCAGATAAAGGCGAACAACAGGCCGGCAGGCCCTGCCAGATTGGCGTTGAGGAAGTTCAGAAAGTCGGCGTCATAAGCACTCTGGATGCTGATGAAGGACGAGGTGTTGACGATGGTCAGCAGCGTGCCGAGAAAGAAGCGCGGTTGCACCGTCAGCGTGCCTACACAAATGAACGGCACGGCAAAGGCCAGTACCAGCATCGGGAAATCATGCAGGTTGGGCAGCACCACGAACAGATACAGGCTGGCGAACACCACTGACAGCAGGGTCCAGAAAAAGAACCGGTAGATCTGCGGCGCCGGGTCGTCCATGGCAGCAAAGAAGCTGCAAGACACGGCGGCCAGAGCCACCGCGCTGGCGCCGTCTTTCCAGCCCAGCAGTATCCACAGCATCGAAGCGGCGATAATCGCCAGCACCGTCGATGCCACCGAATACAGCATCAGGCCACGGTCCAGAAACGGCGTAAGCCGACCCAGACGCCAGTGCCGATAAACAGCGCGCCAGGGCGATTGATCGTCTGTGTCGATGGCGTATTGCAAGGTGCGGCAGTCGAGCCACAGGTCGATCCATTCGCTCAGCCGATACAGCGCGTTGGAAAGCAGCAGTTGCTCGCGTTCATCCAGTTGTGCGGAATCCGGTTGCAGGCGCTCCAGCTCGCGATGCAGCAACTGCCATTGCTCCAGTTGCGGACCTTTGGCGGTGTTGCCCAGCCAGTTGCGGGCTTCCACCAGCAGTGGCGACAGGCTAGCCAGCAGCTCTGGCGTGCGGCGCTCCAGTGCCCAGAGTGCGTCGTCGAGGGCATCGATCACCGGCAGCAAGTGAATCATGCGTCCGCGCAATTCCATGGCGTTGCGCACGGTCTGTTTGCGCGCGCCCTCATGGCTCAACTGGCTGATGATCAGCTCCAGCGAATTGAAGCTGCCGACCATGGAGTTGCGCAGTGCGCCGACTTCTTCGGCCTGAACACTGCGCCCCAGGAACCGCTCGCTGTAAGCGCTGGCATCGCTGAACCATTTTTCAGTCGTGGCCTGGAACACCGGTTTCAGGCGACGAGGCCAGAACATCGCACCGACCACGGCGGCACAGATGATGCCCAGGAAAATCTCTTCGGTACGCGAGACGGCAATCTCGAAGACGGCTTGCGGGTTGTCCACCACCGGCAGGGAAATCAGCGGCATGGTGTAGCCCGCCAGCATCAGCGCGTAGCTGTTGGCGGTGCGCAGATGCAGGGAGAGAAACAGCAGGGTGCCAGTCCACAGGCCGATCACGATGGCCAGCAGCAAAGGCGTCTGTACGAAGACCGGCACCAGCAATACCGAGGCGGCGGCACCTGCCAGCGTACCGAGGGCGCGATACAGCGCCTTGGAACTGGTGGGGCCGACGAACGGGCTGGAAACGATATAGACCGTCGCCATGGCCCAGTACGGCCGTGGCATTTCCATGATCAGGGCGATATACAGCGCGAGCATGGCGGCGGCGAAGGTGCGCACGCCATAGAACCAGTCGCGGGCAGGTGGAAATCCTGCGAAGAAGCCGTTCACGACTGGCCTGCGTTGTCGGGGTGAGCCGCATCGGCGAAGGCCTTGAACACGCGCAAGGTGGCTTCGAGGTCGGCGGAGTCGATGCCTTTGAGCACATCGGCGCGCAGGCGAGTGAGTTCCTGTTCGATTGCACCGGCCAGCTTGCGGCCGTCTTCGGTCAGGCTCAAGGCCTTGGCGCGGCGGTCGCTGGGGTCTTCGGTACGGCAGACGATGCCGGCAGAGCAGAGCTGGTCCAGCAGACGTACCAGTGTCGGGCTTTCCATGCCGGCGGCCTGGGCCACTTTCACCTGATGCACGCCGTCGCCCAGTCGGGCAATGGCCAGCAACGGGCCTGCGCAGGCTTCGGAAATGCCGTACGTGGACAGCGTGGTCTGGCAGATGCGCCGCCATTGGCGGGAGGCTGCGACCATGCCGCTGCTGATGGCTCTGTGAAGTGAATCGAGTGACATGGGAAAACCGGAAATTTAGTTAGGAGCGATATTGTTAGCGAGGATATTAATAGCTTGCTAACTAATAATATCCTGTAACAAAGTCTTTCCGTCAACTGCAAATTTCCCGACGGTCGTGGAATCCAGCGTCAACTGCCGGTTTTGGCCTGATGGATCGGTAGCACGACCTTGAATGAAGTACCGGCTCCCACCTCGCTTTTGACGCTGATGCTCCCGCCATGCTTTTTGACGATGCCGTAGGAGAGCGACAGCCCTAGCCCGGTGCCTTTGCCCACGGGTTTAGTGGTGAAGAACGGGTCGAAGATACGTTGCATGACCTGCGGCGCCATGCCCGAGCCATTGTCGGTCACCTGTAGCCATACCGTGTCGCCTTCC
The DNA here is from genome assembly GCF_030580745.1 of Pseudomonas serbiensis. NCBI lineage: Bacteria > Pseudomonadati > Pseudomonadota > Gammaproteobacteria > Pseudomonadales > Pseudomonadaceae > Pseudomonas > Pseudomonas serbiensis. The sequence continues at coordinate 223,330 of NZ_JAUQOO010000003.1, read as the reverse complement.
TGGCCGCTGCGAATGGTGATCTGCCCGCGCTCGTCGCCGATGGCCTGAGCCGCATTGACCACCAGGTTCATGACCACCTGGTTTATTTGCGAAGGCAGGCACTCGATCTGCGGCAGATCGCCGTATTCCTTGATCACGTCGGCCTTGTACTTGATTTCGTTGGCCGCGATGTTCAGCGTCGAGTCGATCCCTTGATGCAGGTCCGCCCACTGCCACTGCTCGTTGCTGTCTGCCCGGGAGAATGACTTGAGGTCCTTGACGATCTTCCCGGCGCGGTCGATCCCTTCCTTGGATTCACTGATCAGCACCGGGATATCGTCGATCAGGTAATCCAGTTCTATGCGTTCGCGCAGGGCGGTCAGTTGCTCCCGTTCAGGGCCTGCGGGGATGGCCTGTTCGATGTTGCGGTAGGCCAGCAGCATTTCCTTCACCTGGGCGAAATAGTTTTCCAGGGTGCCGAGGTTGGAAGAGATGAACCCGATCGGGTTATTGATTTCATGGGCGACCCCGGCTGCCAGTTGCCCGAGCGAGGCCAGTTTTTCCGACTGCACCAGCTGGCTTTCCAGGTGTTTGCGCTCGTCGATCTGATGTTGCAGCTCTTCGCTGGTGCGGGTCAGTTCCTCGGTTCGTTGCTCGACCAGTTGCTCCAGCCGGTCCATCTGTACGGACGCCAGTTCAGTCATTTCCCATTTGGTGGTGAGCACGTGGGCCAGTTGCTGGACTTCAATATCGTTGAAAGGCTTTTTGCGAGTCAGCAGCCGGTCATGGCCTTGCAGGCGGTCTATCAGGGTTTCCCATGAATAGTCCGACTGCGCTGCACAGATCACGACTTGCAGGCGCGGGTCGATCTGCCAGAGTTTTTCGATGATCCGCACATCTTCCGCCAGATGCATGTCGACAAAGGCCAGTGCGTAGGGCAGGTCGTCATCCAGCGCCTGCTGTGCCCTGAACAGGCCATCTTCTGCGTCGTACACACAATCGAGCTGGTAGTGGTGGGTAATGATCGGCATGTCATTGCCGAACAGGGCGGCTTCGATCAGGTAAAGATCCGCCTGACCGCTGCTGTCCGGGACCAGCGCCTTGCGAAAGTCTTCGTGAGTGGCGGGGGTGCTGTCGATCAGGAGGATGCGTCGGTTGGACAGGATTTTCATGGCACACCTGCGGCAACGGTCGAGTGGGTGACAGGAAGCGTCCCTGACTGACTTGAGCATAGCGCTGCGGGTGAGCTTTCATCGGATTTAATCTCAAAGTGCCACTATTTTTTGAGTTCCAGCTATGCTCAGGGCAAGGTCGAAGCGCATGATGACCTGGCACTTCACAAGAACAAATGTGCCACTACCGCTGAGCGAGGTACTCGCGATGGACGACAAGTCTGTTTCTGCCGGTGCATTCAAGCCCAACGTGCTTCTGGTCGACGACGAGGAGCTGATTCTCAGCAGCCTGCGCCGTCTGTTGCGAACCCAGGGGTACACCATCCACTGCGCCACCAGCGGCGAAGAAGCCCTGAACATCATGGCGCAACACCCCATCGATCTGGTGATGAGCGACGCACGCATGCCGCACATGGACGGCTCGACGTTGCTGGCCCGTATCCATGCGCTCTATCCCGGCACCATGCGTTTGCTGCTGACCGGTTATGCGGACCTGGACATGATCGTCAAAGCGATCAACGAAGGTGGCATTCATCGCTATATCAGCAAGCCCTGGAATGACGAAGACATGCTGCTGACCTTGCGTCAGTCCCTGGCCCATCAGCATTCCGAGCGCGAGCGGCAACGCCTTGAGCAACTGACCCACGATCAGAACGAAGCGCTGCAACTGCTCAATGCCACGCTTGAAAAGCGTGTGCTGGCGCGTACGAGCGAGGTGCAGCAGACCGCCGACATGCTCGACCTGGCTTACGACGAACTCAAGCACAGCTATGCCACGACCACCGAAGTCTTCTCGTTGCTGGTCAATCAGCGCCTGCCGGCGGACAAGCAGACCAACCGGCAAATCATCGATCTGGTACGCACCTACTGCCAGGTTCACGGGCTGGACGAAGCCAGCCGACGCGACCTGTGCATGGCGGCCGCGCTGCACAATATCGGCAAGCTTGGCTGGAGCGACAGCATGATCGGCGCGCCTGTCGACCAGTTGTCCCACACCGAGCGTGAGCGTTATCGGGACTACCCGAAACAGAGCGAATCATTGCTCATGACCCTGGACCCCATGCGCGATGCAGCCCGCTTGATTCTGCACCATCAGGAGCACTGGGACGGCACGGGTTTCCCGGACCGGCTCAAGGGCGAGGCGATTCCCTTCGGTTCGCGTCTGCTCAAGCTGGCGGTTGATTTCATCGAGTTGCAGCATGGCCTGATCCTGCAGCGGCGTATGAACAGTGATGAAGCGCTGGTGTTTATCCGCCAGTACAGCGGGCGCTGGTATGACCCCGGCTTGCTGGAAGGTTTCATCAAGGCTTGCGCGGTCTACCGCTCGGATATCACGTTGGGCGATCCGCTGGTCAAGGCCATGAAACCCCGTGAGTTGAGTGCCGGCATGGTCCTGGCCCGTAACCTCAACGCTGATAACGGCATGCTGTTGCTCAATGCCGGCAAGGTGCTCAGCGAAGCTCTGGTCGAGAAGCTGATTGCCTTTGAAGCGATGGAAGGTGCGGCTTACACCGTGTTCATTCGCCTGCCTGAACCGGCTCTTTGTGCTGTCTGAGCAGGAGCCGATTCATTCGTGAGGGGCCTGTATATCCCAAGAGAGTCCATCGCCTTCAATGACGTCTCGCGACTGAAGTCGCCCCTTCACTGAGTAGGAGCGAATTCATTCGCGAGAGGCCCCTATATCCCCAGGAAATTTATCGCCGGAAGCGATGCGGTCGGGGGCTTTTGCTGTGCCCAAAAGGCGATGAACGGTCGTCGTGACAGTCCGTGGTGTGAAAAGTGCCTGGATTTTTAAAAATAATTGCTACCGTCTGTCGGTAAATTCCCGCAAAAAACAGCCGTTCTGGCGATGGCCATTCAAAAAAATGACGCGATCCGTTTGTGATCATTTCCAAATGAATGGCCGCTTAGAGCAAAAATCGCAGTTGTCAAACTTTGGATACAAATAACATCAAAGTAGTGGCTTTGGGGTGTTGATGACTTTCTTTTGACGCCAATTTAACGTTGGGCGGTGTTTAAAAAAGAAACGATTCAGCCGATAGTCAGGACGAATCCAGCGGGCGCCGAACGCCCGTTCCAGAGCCATCCTGCCGGTGCGAATTGCGCACCTTGCGAGCAACCCCATGATCGACCTCGCCACTTGGAATTTGTCCGTACCCGTCGGAACGCCAGCCACCACCATCGATACTCCCAAACTTATGGGCGGTTATCAGGATGGTTACTTTCGCTCAGGAAACACGCTGTTTTTCTGGGCGCCGGTTACCGGCTCCACCACGGAAAATGCCAAGTACCCGCGTACCGAGTTGCGCGAGACCACGGCGGATGGTCGAGCCTACAACTGGGCTTACTCGAGTGCGGACAATTTTCTGCGTGCGTCGCTGACGGTCAATCAGGTGCCTTCGAGCGGCAAGATCGTGATTGGCCAGATCCACTGCTACGGCAGCACCGAGCCGTTGCTCAAGGTCGAGTACCAGTTCAAGGAGAAGTTGCAGACCGGCAATATTGTCGCCAAGTTTCGACGCAGCCCGGATGCAGAAATCGAAGTCATCATGATTGCCCAGGGTGTTCCGCTCAACGAGCGCTTCAGCTACAGCATCCACCTGACGCCTGGCGGGAGTCTCACGGTCAATGCCTACGACCATATCTGGAACGCCAGCCTTGATTCGGCCTGGAGCACCAAGCTGTTCTACTTCAAGGCGGGGGTCTATACCCAGGACAACACCGGGTACACGACTGAAGGGGGCGCGGCTACGTTCTACAAGCTGACCATTGCCCACGACAAGAAGGCTTAACCGGTAAATACCAGGCTGAAGCAGATTCTCCCGGCCTTTGGCTGCGCGACTTCGACGCGACCTCCATGCAAATGCATGATCGCCGCGACGATGGCCAGCCCGAGGCCGTTGGAGTCGGAGCTTTCATGGCGCGACGAGTCGCCCCGGTAGAAGCGGTCGAACAATCGGTCCAGAGTTGCCGCAGGCAAGACGGGGCCTTGATTTTCCACTTCGATCCGCTGTTCATGCTTGAGGGACACGACTCGTACCAGAATCCGGCTGCCTTCGTCGGCATAGCGGATAGCGTTGGCGACCAGATTGCTCAAGGCCCGGCGCAGCAGGATCGGGTCGGCGTCCAGCTTGCCCTGGCCGCTGGCATGCAGTTCCAGTTGCCGCTCTTCGGCCAGCCCCTCGAAATAGCCCGTGACCCGTTGCAGTTCGTCCTGCAATTGAAGTGGTTGACGTTCCAGCACCGCCTGAGCCTCGTCGGCGCGAGCCAGGAACAGGATGCTTTCCACCAGCCGGGAAATTCGCTCCAGTTCTTCAAGGTTGGAGGCCAGCAAGGCTTGATAGTCATCGACGCTGCGATTCTGGCGCAACGCGACCTGACAATGCCCCATCAGCGAACCCACCGGAGTGCGGATCTCGTGGGCCAGATCGGCGGAAAACTGCGTCAGGCGCTGATAGCCGTCATCCAGCCGGTCGAGCATGGCATTGAAGGCGTCGCTCAATTGTTGCAACTCCACCGGAGTGTTTCGGGTATCGAGACGGTTGTGCAGGCTGGTCGGAGAGATACCGGCCGCATGGGCTGCCATCTGCCGCAACGGGCGCAAGCCGCGTCGCAACAGCACATAACCCAGCAAGGCCGTCAGTACAAAAGTCAGCGTCATCGCGGCATAGATGCGTTCACGGAAACTGGCGAGCATGGCCATTTCCTTGACCATCAGGTGCGCGGCCTGCAAGCGCAATTCGACGCCATGGGACATGGCCTGCACCGACGCCGCCCGCAGTGGTACGCCTTGCAGGCTCATGCCGCTGCGCAGGTCGCTGACACTGAGGGGCTGATCCTGAGCGACCGTCGGCAGCTCCGGCAGCGGAGCGCGTTGCGGGTTCACCACAATCACCGGCGGCTTGCCCGGTTCGCCAATGATGAAAATGTCTTCTTCGCTGTCGAGCATGTTCTCGAACAACTGCGGGCTGCCCTTCAGGGTGTCCAGGGTCAGGTCATAGCGCAGCAGTTTGCGAAAATGATCCAGGCGCGCGAGCACCGCATGGTCGCTGCGCTGCATGACGGTCTGCTTGATCGACTGATACAGATACAACCCCGCACCGCCAACGGTGAACATGGCCACCAGGGCAAAAGCCAGGGTCGAGCGCAGGGTCAGGGAAGGCTGGCGTCCGGGTTGCATGGCCGTACCTCGCAGACGTAACCGATACCGCGCACGGTATGGATGAGCTTGATCGGGTAGGGCAGGTCGACCTTGCTGCGCAGGCGCTTGATTGCCACGTCCACCACATTGGTGTCGCTGTCGAAATTCATGTCCCAGACCTCGGAGGCGATCTGTGCCCTGGACAGCACATCGCCCTCGCGACGTAGCAACAGATGCAGCAGGGCGAACTCCTTGTTGGTCAGGACGATGACCTGTTGCTGGCGGGTAACGCGGCGGCGCAGCAGGTCCAGCTCCAGATCGGCCAGATGGAAATGGTCGGCTTCGCGCACCACGCCCCGGCGCAGGATGGTGCGGATGCGCAGCAGCAGTTCGGTAAAGGAGAAGGGTTTGACCAGATAATCGTCGGCACCCAGTTCCAGGCCGCGAATCCGGTCCTGCAACTGATCCCGTGCGGTCAGAAACAGTACCGGCACATCCTGTTTTGCACGCAGTACTTCGATGATCTGCCAGCCATCGATGCCGGGCAACATCACGTCCAGCACGATCAGGTCGTAGCGGTTTTCCAGCGCCATGTGCAGGCCGTCGGCACCGTGTTGAGCCCAGTCGACCTGGTAGCCGGATTCGCCGAGGCCCTTTTTCAGGTACTCGCCGGTTTTGGTGTCGTCTTCAATCAGCAGGATATGCATTGTTGCGCTGGCTACACTCTGGCTGGCGCCATCAATCGCGCCGGTGCCGGCAGTCTACCCAGTTGCCAGCCGCGAGTCGGTGACATTTTTGTCATTGACCGGCCCGGTTTCGAGAATGACAAAAATGTCATTGGCGGGTCATTTTTCAGTACCGGTAGCGGAGCAATGATGGCGCTCCATTCAATCTGCCAGGGAATAACCGATGAAGACTGCGCTTTCCACTACCTTCGGCCTGCTGTTGCTCAGTGCCGCCGTCATGACCCAGGCCGCTGATCTGCCGGTGGTCAAACCGATGCGCGGCACGGTCGAGAGCCTTCAGGCCGACACCTTGAATTTCACTACTCGTGCCGGCCAGCACCAGAGCATTCAACTGACTGAAAAGACCGGTATCCGCCTGGTTTCCAAGGCTGATCTGGACACCATCAAGCCGGAAAGCTTCGTTGGCTCTGCAGCCATTCCTCAGGCCGACGGTACGCTCAAGGCGCTGGAAGTCACCGTATTCGAAGCCAGCCTCAAAGGCAGCGGCGAAGGCCACTACGGCTGGGAAAACGCCGATGGCAGCACCGGCACCATGACCAACGGCACGGTGGGCACCCTGTCCAAAGCCAATGGCCGTACCTTGAGCGTGCTGTACAAGGGCGGCGAGAAACAGTTGGTGGTGCCGGAAGATGTGCCGATTGCCTACGTCGAGCCGGGCCAGCGCAGCGAGTTGAAAGCGGGCGCGAAAATCGTGCTGTTCCCGGCCGATGACGGCAAGTCCGCTCGCGGGATTGCAGTGGGCAAGGATGGGTATACCCCACCGATGTAATCGAACGCGCGTAGGAGCGACCGGGCGGCGATCCGTTTCATTCGCGAAACGTTTCTTCGCGAATGAATTCGCTCCTACGGTTTGCCTATCGGTCAAGGCATACCTCCCACGGCACGAGAGGACAATCATGAAAACCCGTCCCATTCATCCCTGGCCCGTGCGCCTGACCCATTGGGTCAATGCCGTGGGCATGGTCTGCATGTTCATGAGCGGCTGGGCGATTTATAACGCTGCGCCGCTGATGGCTTTTACCTTTCCCAAATCGCTCACCCTCGGCGGCTGGCTGGGTGGTTCGATTGCCTGGCACTTTGCGGTGATGTGGCTGCTGGTGATCAATGGCCTGGTTTATGTGCTGTATGGCGTGTTCAGCCGCCACTTCAAGCGCGACTTGCTGCCGGTGCGTCCTGCCGAGGTGAAGCGCGATATTGCCGATGCCTTGCGCTTTCGTCTGGCCCATATCAAAGGCCGCTACAACGCCGTGCAACGCCTGATGTACTGGCTGGTGCTGGCCATGGGGGTGTTGATCGTGTTGTCCGGGCTGGCGTTGTGGAAACCGGTGCAGTTTCAGGAACTGGCCAGCCTGATGGGCGGCTACGACGCTGCCCGCTGGGTGCATTTCGGCGCGATGGCGGCCATCGGAGCATTCGTTATCGTTCACCTGGCACTGGTCGTGCTGGTCCCGCGTACCTTGTTGCCCATGATTACTGGCGGGCGTCTGCCGGCTGAAAACGGAAACCCCGGCCATGAATGAACCTCGTAAACGCATCACCCAGCGCATCCGTCTTGAGCCTGCACAACAGAAGCAACTGGTGGATATCCAGCGCCGTTCGTTCCTGCGCGCCGGGCTGACGGTGGGGGCCATGTCGATGCTGACCGGCTGCAATCTGCAGGATGGCGATCAGGTGGACAGAGCACTGTGGGCCATGTCGCGCTGGAATGACCGGGTTCAGGCCTGGTTGTTCAACGGCCAGAAACTGGCACCGACCTACAGCAAGGCGCAGATCACCAATCCATTCCCGTTCAATGCCTTTTACCCGGAATACAACGTGCCCGAAGTGGAGCTGTCCGACTATCGGCTGGCGGTGTCGGGGCTTGTGCGCGACAAGCAGCCATGGACGCTGGAAGCCCTGCGCAAACTGCCGCAACGCACCGATATCACGCGCTTGATCTGCATCGAAGGCTGGAGCGCCATCGGGCAGTGGGGCGGCGTACCGCTCAGGACTTTTCTGGAATATATCGGTGCAGACACTACGGCGCGTTTTGTTGGTTTCAAGTGCGCCGACCGTTACTACTCAAGCCTGGACATGCCCACGGCCCTGCATCCACAGACCCTGCTGGCGCTGGACTTTGGCGAAGTCGCCTTGCCGCCCGATTACGGCTACCCGCTGCGGGTACGGGTGCCCACCAAACTGGGCTTCAAGAACCCCAAGCATATCGTCGAGATAGTCGTGAGCAACGAGAATCCCGGCGGGTATTGGGAAGATCAGGGGTATAACTGGTTTAGCGGGATTTAAACAAACACCATATCCCCTGTAGGAGCGAATTCATTCGCGAAAAATGGCCTTCGCGAATAAATTCGCTCCTACACGCCATGTCAATTCAGACCCAGTTTCCCGCGCAAGGTCGACAGGTCTTCGGCCAGGGTGTTGACCGGGCCGACCAGTGCCTTGCGGTCGTTTTCCTTCACTTTGTCATAGGTCTCGAAGCCACCATCCTTGGTCTTGTACTTGGCCAGGATCTTGTCCACGGTGGCGAAGTTCTTGTCGACCTTGGTGGCAAAAGCCTTGTCCTGTTTCTCGATCTGCGGGCGGAACAGGTCGACGATTTTCTTCGCGCCGTCGATGTTGCCCTGGAAGTCATACAGGTCGGTATGGCTGTAGCGGTCTTCTTCGCCGGAGATCTTGGTGGCGGCGACTTCTTCCAGCAGTGCGGCAGCACCGCCGACGACTTTCTCCGGCGGGAAGGTCAGGTCGGCGACGCGGGCTTGCAGGTCGTTCACGTCGGCCATCAGCTTGTCGGCAATCGGGCCTTGGTCCTGGGTGGTGTTCTGCGAGAACAGGGCATATTCCAGACGATGGAAGCCGGTGAAGTCTTCGGCTTCAACGCCTTGCTCGTGATCGTCCACACGGGAGTCGATGGACGCATCCAGGTCGCTGAACAGCTCGGCAATAGGTTCTACCGACTCGTAGTAGACCCGCGTGGGTGCGTAGAGCTTCTTGGCCGTGGCGATGTCGCCTTTCTTGACGGCGTCGGTGAATTCCTTGGTGTGGTTGACCAGTTCATCGATGTTTTCGGTGACGTAGATCTTGTAGTCCGAAACCGGGCCGACCAGATCCAGTGGCGCCGTTGCGGCGAAAGCCGCCAGTGGGGTCTGAAGCAAGCCAAGGGTCAGCAGCAAAGCCAGAGGCGTCTTTTTCATGGTGCTCTTCCGGGTTAGGTGATTGAGGGTCATGCGGTTTGGGCAGTCGGTGCTGCGGCCAGCAATGAGCGGCCGATAAAATCCTTGTCGCCGGTCACGCCGGGCAGGGTGAAGAAATAGCCGCCGCCGAAAGGCTTGAGGTATTCCTCCAGCGGCTCGCCATTCAGGCGGGTCTGCACGGTGATGAAGCCTTTTTCCAGATCGCTCTGGTAGCAGATGAACAGCAGACCCATGTCGAGCTGGCCGTTCTTGTTGACGCCGTTGGAGTAGTTGAACGGACGGCGCAGGATCAGGTTGCGCTGGGTTTCGGGCGTGCGCGGGTTGGCCAAGCGGATGTGCGAGTCCATACGGGTTTTCTTGCCGTGCGGGTCGGCTGCATAGTTCGGCACGTCGCTTTCCACCTTGCCGTCCATGGGGGCGCCGCTGCTCTTGGTGCGGCCGAAAATGGATTCCTGTTCCTGCAAGGGCGTGCGGTCCCAGCGCTCGACGAAGTTGCGGATGAGCCGCACCGCCTGGTAGCTGCCATTGGCGGCCCAGGCGGGTTCGTCGCTGCCGGGCTGGACCCAGACCAGTTCGTTCATGGTCTTCTGGTTATTGGAATCCGGGTTGGCCGAGCCGTCACGGAAGCCCAGGAAGTTGCGCGCACTTTCCGCTGGCTGGCCTGGCTTTTTGGGGGCCTGGGCCGGCACCGTGCCTTCCTGTTTCCAGCGCACCAGCAGCAGGTCCGGCAGGTTCTTGACGATATCGCGCAGGGCGTGAATGTTGGTGTCGGGAGTGTTGGAGCAGAACTGGATGCTCAGGTCGCCGTGGCAACTGCTGGCCTCCAGCGCATCGTTCGGGAAACCTGTCATGCGGCTCAGGCGTTTGGGTTTGACCGAGGCCAGGCCAAAGCGCTCATCGAACAGGGATTCGCCCACCGAAACCGTGATGGTCAGGTTGTCCGGGGTGACCACCGGGCCAAGGATGCCCGAGTCCAGCGGCGGCAGCTTCGGATCGACCTCGGCCACCGGGCCACCGGTCATCAGAAAGGCGATGCGTTCGTTGAGGGTGCGGAACATGCGCTCCAGGTCTTCACGATCGGCTGCCAGCACATCGAAGGCCACCAGCATGCCTGCGGCCGGACGCGGGCTGACGATGCCGCTCTGGTGGATGCCGTGGAACGCATTGTGGTCCTGGGTCTTGTCGCTGTTCGGTGCTTCGGTGACCTGAGCGGTGGAGGCGGCCAGAGCATTGCCGCTCAGGCTGCTGCCCGCCAGTGCTGCACCGGCGGCACCCAGCCCCAGCAGAACACGGCGACGCTGGAGGGAGTGGGGCGCGTTATCGGATTCCGGGTTTTTCATCGTAGTCACTTGTTCACATCTGTCAGAGGTCGGAGAGGCCGAGAGCCGAGTCGATTCCGTCGAGCGCATCGGCCAGAGCCTTGGCTTTGTCGGCTATCGATTGACGCTGCGTTGCATCGACCTGATCGTAAGGTCGATAGCCATCGTCTGTTTTCAGTGCCTTGAGTTGTTCATCCAGAGCGTTCGATGCGCTGTCGATGCGCTGCAACTGGGCGCCTGCGCTCTTGGCCAGCAGAGGACGCAACAGGTCAATGACCTTGCGTGTGCCTTCCAGATTGGCGGCAAAGCCATTGAGGTCGCTGTGGCTGTAGCGCTCTTCTTCACCCTTGCTGCGCACTTCAGCCAGACTGCGCATGTTGCGGGCGACGATATCGGCCAGTTGTTCCGGTGCCAGGGTCTGCGCCAGCAGTTGCTGCTTGAGGCTGGTGACATCGGTTTGCAGGCGCTGCGCCACGGGGGCGAGGCCTTCGATGTTGCGTTGCTGGAACAGGGCGTATTCGATGCGATGGAAGCCGCCGAAGCCCGGGTCTTGCTCGCGTTTTTCGTAGTAGTCGGCGCGGGCGTTGATGGCGTTGTCCAGCTCGGCCAAGCGCTGTGCGGCAGGGGCAATGCGCTGATAAAGCGTGCGCGCCGGGGTGTACGCTGCTTGTGCTGCGCTCAGGTCACCGGCTTCGATGGCCTGTTGCAAAGCGTTGACGGCCTTGATCAGCGCCGAGCTTTGCTGGCTCAGGTACACGCGGTATTCGGACAGCGGGCCGATAAACGCCACCATGGACGGACGCGCTTTTGCCTTGGCTTCAGACTCGGCAGTCGGGGTGACATGCAAGGTGCCACGCGGGTTGCTCAGCAGGCCGCAGGTGATGGCGTAGTCACCGGGCTGCAAGTTGGCATTGATCACCTGGCTCAGGCCGGGCGCGATGTTTTCCCGCTCTTCGACCACCAGCACGCCATCGAGAATTTCCCATTCGACGGCACGTTCGGAGCGGTTGACGATGCGAAAGGCATTCTTGCCCGCAGGCACGGTCAGTGCGTTGGGTTCGCAGTTGTGGGCGTGGATGTTGACCACGGTTTCGTTGCCGCTATTGGCGGCACGCTTTTTCGAGGCCACTTGCGAGGCGTAGTAGAAGAGTCCACCGGCAGCGATCATCAGGATCACAGAACCGGCGACTGCCAATCGCAAGGCACGGGGAGGCCTGGCTTTACCGGAAAGCTCAGAGGAAGGGTTCGACATGTAGGCCCTTATTCGTTTGTGACGGAAGTGGGGGAGTGCTGCTGTTTTTCTGTCGGGGTGTGGGGCAGAAAGAACAGCACCAGCGCACCGATCAGGTAGATCAGGTAGGCACTCAGGGTGCTGACGGTGGGCGCGTCCTGATAACCGAACATGCCAGCCAGTATCGAACCGAGCGGGCCGTCCATCGGCAGGGTTGCGCTGAAGTCGATGACCACATCCTGCAAGTGGTTCCACACACCGGCTTCATGCAGTGCCTGCACGGAGTTGGACAGAATCCCGGCAGCAACCACGAGGATGAACAGCCCGGTCCAACGGAAGAACAGGCTGAGGTTCAGGCGCATGCTGCCGCTGTAGATCGCCACGCCGAAACCGATGGCCAGCAGCAGGCCGAGCAGAGCGCCCAATGGCGCGCTGGAGCCTTCGCTCTGCTGGAAGACGGCGAGCAGGAAGAAAACGGTTTCCAGGCCTTCGCGGGCCACGGCGAAGAACACCATGGCGATCAGGGCGTAAGTCTGGTTTTTCGAGCCGGCAAGGGCGGCGTCCAGGGAGGCATGCAAGGCATGCTTGATGGAGCGGGCTACCTTGCGCATCCAGAACACCATGGAACTGAGAATGCCGACCGCTATCAGGCCGACGATGCCCTCGAACAGCTCTTGCTGCTTTTGCGGGAATTCGGCGCTCATCAGCTCAAGGCCACCGCCAACGAACAGTGCCAGGGCGGCGGCGAGAAATACGCCGATCCAGACCGCAGGCATCCACTCGCCGCGGCCGGTCTGTTTCAGGTAACTGGCGATGATGCCAACGATAAGCGCGGCTTCAATGCCTTCGCGCAGCATGATCAAAAACGGAACAAGCATGGTTCACCGGGGTAAAGGCTTCAGGGTGAGATGTTTCAGCGAGGTGTTTGGCTGAAACAATAAGTAACATAATGATACTCATTCCCGAATGAGAGCCAGTGGTTTTTCCGGTGATGCCGATGCTGTTCAGGTCAGGTTCAGGTAGTGAGAGCGGTGCTCCGTAGGAGCGAATTCATTCGCGAAGACAGTGTTTCAAACGACATATATCTGTCGGATGTACCTGATCTTCGCGAATGAATTCGCTCCTGCCGGGGGCGCTGTTCAGCTCTTTGGTAGCGAGCAGCAGCCCAGTTCATTGAGGATGCGATACGCGATGCGAACCCGTGCTTCATTGGGGTAGTTCTTGTTGGCGAGGATCACGATGCCGAGTTTCTTGCCGGGTACAAAAGCGATGTATCCACCAAAGCCATTGGTCGAGCCGGTCTTGTTGATCCACACGTCTTGCTGCGCAGCAAGGGGTGGACTCAAGGCTGTGGCGGGCCGGGTTTCGTAGGCCATCTTGTTGGAGTTGCCTTCGAGCAGTGTCTCCAGTCTGACAGGGAGTGTGTACTGCTCCCAGATCAGGTCCTGGGTCATGGAGCCTGATTTGAAATAGCCGATCCGGGTGTCCGCGAGGGCGCGTTGCAGCGCGGGAGACGTCTGCACCATGCCCATGTTCGCTTCGACAAAGCGGATCAGGTCACCGCTGCCGGACTTCATGCCATAGGCTTCTGCGGCCAGTACACCGGGATTGAGCCTGACGGGCTCATTCTGCTTGTTGTAACCCTGCGCATACCAGGACTGCCGGTTGGCAGGCACATCGAGGTAGCTGTTGGTCATGCCCAGTGCCGGGTACAGATGCTGCTCCATCGCGACGTTGAACGGCAGTTTCATGCGGTTGGCCGCGATCATGCCCAGCAGGCCAATACTGGGGTTGGCGTAACTGCGGTGAGCACCGGGCAGGTATTGGGGCTGCCAGGCCTTGAAGTAGCTCATCATCTGCTCGTTATCCCGTATCGTTTCGGGAAATTGCAGTGGAAAGCCACCGGCAGTGTGGGTGCCCAGATGAAAGAGCGGCACCTTGCCCAGCCGGCTGCCGTACAACTGGGGAATATAGGTGTCGATGCTGGAGGTCAGGGAAAGCTGGCCGTTGGCTTGAGCCCAGGTGGCGAGGGTCGCGGTGAAGAGCTTGCTGATCGAGCCCAGTTCGAACAGCGTGTCGTTGCTGACTTTCTCCTGGTTGTCTCTGGACGAAACCCCGTAGTCATAGAAACGCCGCTGGCCATTGTCGGTGACGGCAATGGTCATTCCGGGAATGTTGTACTGCTGCATGACGCTCATGATTTCGTCATGCACGGTTTTATCAAGAGCTGGCGTCTTGCTCTCGGCAACGGCGACACTGCTGATCATGAGCAGCAGTGCCGGTGCAGCACATGCTTTGATCCATTGCATTTGAAGCTTCCTCGTATTCGGTGAGGGAGCAGACCCTACCACTTGGCTTTGTACGAAAAGTGGCTGCGCTCGGTGATGCTGCGTTAAAAACAGGCTCGGAATGCTCATTTACACCAGTAAAGTCGGGCGCGACTCCGACCGTTCCTCGCCTGTTTTTGCCTTGCCTGACCTTCGCTCGCCGACTTTTCGTATAAAGCCTTGCATGAAAGGGCTCAATAAACGTTCTTTCTCAAGATATGACCCATGTGTTTCAGACCGCTCAGTTGTCATGCGCTCCGGCGCGTTTGAGCAGTTTCTTGCAGCGCTCGGACAGATGGATCACACGCAAGTGTTTCCCGGCATTGCTATAGCGTTCGCGCAGGGTTTTCAGCGCGGCAATGGCCGAGTAGTCGACGAAGTTCAGATGACGGCAGTCAATGGTGACGTTCTTCGGGTCGCTGGCCGGGTCGAACTGGTTGAGAAACGGCGTGGTGGAAGCAAAGAACAGGGTGCCATGCATCAGGTAGATCTTGCTGCCGTCCTGCTCAAGATGAGTGTCGGCGTAGAGTTCGCGGGCTTGCTGCCAGGCAAAGTTGAGGGCCGCGATGATGACGCCGAACACGACGGCTGCGGCCAGATCGGTGAGCACGGTGACGATGGTCACTGCGATGATCGCCAGTACATCGTTCATGGGGATCTTGTGCAGTACTCGCAACGAAGCCCAGGCAAAGGTCTGCTGGGACACCACAAACATCACGCCCACCAGCGCGGCAAGCGGGATGCGCTCGATCAGCGGCGACAGGAACAGCACGAACATCAGGATCATCACGCCAGCCACAACGCCGGACAGTCGACCGCGTCCGCCAGAGCTGAGGTTGATGGCTGTCTGGCCGATCATGGCGCAACCGCCCATGCCGCCGCAGAAGCCGGACACCATGTTGGCTGCGCCCAGGGCCATGCACTCGCGGTTGGAATGGCCACGGGTTTCGGTGATTTCATCGGTGAGGTTCAGTGTCAGCAGGGTTTCCAGCAGGCCTACCATTGCCATCAGCACGGCATAGGGCGCCACGATCTGCAAGGTTTCCAGATTCCACGGTATGTCGGGCAAGGCCAGGGTCGGAAGGCCACCGGCGATGCGCGCCATATCACCCAGGGTGTGGGTCGGCAGTTTCAGCAGGTACACCAGCAGGCCCACGCTGAGTATCGCCACCAGCGCCGGTGGTACGGCACGGGTCAGGCGTGGCAGCAGATAGACGATGGCCATGGTCAGGGCGACCAGCCCCAGCATCAGGTACAGGCTCTGGCCGCTCAGCCAGACACCGCCGCTCTTGAAGTGCTCCATTTGCGCGAGGGCGATGACAATGGCCAGGCCGTTGACGAAGCCGAGCATTACCGAATAGGGCACCATGCGCACCAGCTTGCCAAGACGCAGCAGGCCGAAAGCAATCATGATCAGCCCGCCCAGTATCACCGTGGCGAGCAGGTACTGCGCGCCATGCTGTACCACAAGGGCCACGATCACCACGGCCATGGAGCCCGCCGCGCCGGAAATCATGCCCGGTCGCCCGCCGAACAGGGCGGTCAGGGTGCAGATGATGAACGCGCCATAAAGCCCCATCAGCGGATTGAGATGAGCCACCAGGGCGAAGGCGATGCACTCGGGCACCAGGGCAAAGGAAGTGGTGAGTCCGGCCAGGACTTCGGTGCGGATGCGCAGTGGTTTCATGACTTACCTGAGGGCGAACGTACTGCGTTACAGCCGTCGGCATACAAAAGAAGGGTGCAGATGTTACGAAATCTGCGTTTAACCGACCAGTTAAAAAGTAGTCATGTGCGACTATCATCTGCCTCGTGCTTCTATATGCTTGCAAACTTTCCTGAAGCCTAAGGTGCGTTCTCGATGGATGTCGTGTCTCCTCTGGATGCTTATGAACGAGCGGTCCAGCGTGGTTTTCAGCCTGACGAGGCGCAACTCCAGGCTGCCCGACAGTTACAGGCGTGCTATCTGGCACTGACGCAGAACGGCGCGACCCCCAAGGGCGTTTATCTGTGGGGGCCGGTAGGGCGCGGCAAGACCTGGCTGATGGACCGCTTTTTCGAGAGCTTGAGCGTACCGGCCCGGCGTCAGCATTTTCATCACTTCATGCGCTGGGTTCACAAGCGCATGTTCGAGTTGATGGGCACGCCCCACCCACTGAAGGTCGTGGCTCAGGAACTGGGCCGCGAGGTGCGCGTGCTGTGTTTCGATGAGCTGTTCGTCACCGATATCGGCGATGCAGTGATTCTCGGCGGCCTGTTGCAGGTCATGTTCGAGGAAGGCGTGGTGCTGGTCTGTACTTCCAACCAGCCACCGGATCAGCTGTACAGCCATGGCCACAACCGTGAGCGCTTTCTGCCGGCCATCGCCGCGATCCAGCATTACATGGATGTGGTGACGGTGGACGGCGGCGAAGATCATCGCTTGCATCCCGGCCAGTTGCATCAGCGTTATTGGGTCGCCGAACCTGGCCGCGCCAGTGCGCTGGGCGACATCTTCAAGGCCTTGAGTGGCGGGCAGGCGGTGTATGACTCGCAGGTGATGCTCGGCTATCGCAGCATCAATGTGGTACAGCACACCGACACGACGGTGTGGTGCCGCTATCGCGATCTGTGCGAACAACCTCTGGCGGCCATGGATTTCATTGCCCTGTGCGACCGGTTCTCAGGGATCCTGCTCAGTGAAGTCCCAGCCCTGAGCGCAGCCCAGCGCGAAGCGAAAATCGCCCGAGGCACCGAAGACGGTGTCGAGCAGGTCGTGGCGGGGGATCGGGAGTTGCCGCAGTTGTCACCCAACGATGACGGCGTGCGGCGTTTCATTGCGCTGGTGGACGAATGCTACGACCGGCGTATCCCGCTCTATATCGAAGCGCAGACCTCCATGGAGGAGCTGTATACCCAAGGCTATCTGTCATTTGCCTTTCGCCGCACCCTCAGCCGCTTGCAGGAAATGCAACTGGAGCGCTTTACCGGGCATTGATCGGTCAGGCCTTCAAACCGCATCCCGACGGCGCTGGGCCAGCATATGCCTGGCGCCCTCGATGACCAGCACCACGACTGCCAGCCAGATCGGCAGGTAAGTCAGCCATTCGTCATGGCCAATGCTTTCGCCCAACAGCAGCGCGACACACACCAGCAGTACCGGCTCCACATAACTGAGCAGGCCGAACAGGCTGAACGGCAGAATACGGCTGGAAAGGATGTAGCTGATCAGAGCCGATGCACTGATGATGCCCAGCAGCGGGATCAGGAAGTAGAGTTTGGGCGCCTGCTGCACAGCCAGTGGGTCGCCATTGAAAATGAACCACAGGCCAATGGGCAGCATGAACAGCATGTCGAACCAGAGCCCGCCCAGATTATCGGTCTTGAGCCTGCGCCGCAGCACGAAGTAAAGCGGGTAACCCAGAGCCACCAGCAGGGTTTCCCAGGAAAAACTGCCCAGCCGCCACAGTTCGTGGCCCACGCCGATCATGGCAAATGTGGCGGCGATCTTTTGCAGATGCGACAGGTGTTCGCCGTACACGATACGGCCCGTGGCGATCATGGTCAGCGGCAGCAGGAAATAACCCAGGGACACTTCCAGGCTGCGCCCGTGCAACGGCGCCCACATGAAGATCAGCAGTTGCGCGCCCAGCAGCAACGAGGACAGCAGAATGCCGAACACCAGCAGCGGCTGGCGCCTGATGCGCCCGGCCAGCGTACGCACCAGTTGCCAGTCGCCACTGACGAGCATGAACAGCGTGGCGCAAGGCACCGTCAGCAACATGCGCCAGCCGAAGATTTCCTCGCCGCTCAGCGGTGTCATCAGCGAGGTATAGAAATACAGGACCCCGAACAGCACCGAAGCCAGGACCGACAGCACGACACCTTTATACACAGCGGCCTCTTTGATGGATGGGCGAGCGGGATGCACTGCAAAGGTGCGTAGTCTAGTGCGAAGGTTTGAAAATAGCTGGAGTATTTCTGCCGTCAGGGGGCGTACATATCATGAAGTGGGAGGGGCCTTGGCCGCGACTTCACTGACAGGCAACACATTTTCAACGTCGGAACATGCTGTCGCGGCACAGGCCTCTCCCACAGACACCGGATACATCGCCCCATTTGTGAGCATTGCACATGTGGAACGCTCCCTGACTTTGCTAGTCTGTTGCGCTTGTCAGCACGATTCTGTCTGACATTCTCAAGGAGCTTGCATGACCTCTTTCAGCCACGAGGCCCAGATAACAAAGGCCCGGCAGGAACAGTCTTCCACCCGGATAGCGTTTTTCATTGCCGGTTTCAGCGTGGCTTCCTGGGCACCGCTGGTGCCTTATGCCAAGGCCCGTGTCGGTCTGGATGACGGCACACTGGGTTTGTTGTTGCTGTGCCTGGGAATGGGCTCGATCCTGTCCATGCCTTTGGCGGGTGCGCTGGCGTCGCGTTACGGTTGCCGCCGTTTGCTGGTCATTTCGACCCTGTTGATCTGTCTGTGCCTGCCCTTGCTGGCCACGGTTTCCAGCCTGCCGCTGCTGGTGGCGACTCTGTTTCTGTTCGGCGCGAGCATGGGCGGTGTGGATTGCACGGCCAATATCCAGGCGGTCATTGTCGAGCGGGCCAGCGGCAAGACCATGATGTCGGGGTTTCATGGCCTGTTCAGCCTTGGCGGTATCGTGGGGGCTGCGGGTGTCAGTGCCTTGCTGAGCCTGGGGGCTTCGCCGATGATCGCCATGCTGGTGGTGGTCGTGCTGACGCTCATCGCACTGGCCAAGGCTGCGCCACATCTATTGCCTTATGGCAGTCAGTCCGACGGGCCGTCATTTGCGATTCCCCGTGGCGTGGTGCTGTTCATCGGCCTGCTGTGCTTCACCGTGTTTCTCGCCGAAGGGGCGATGCTCGACTGGAGTGCGGTGTTCCTCAGTTCGCTGCGCGGTGTTGAAACGTCTTATGCCGGGCTTGGGTATGCGGTGTTTGCCGTGACCATGACCCTTGGGCGTCTGTTCGGTGATGCCGTCGTGCGGCGTGTCGGTTCCAATCGGGTCATCATTCTGGGCGGGTTGTGCGCTGCCAGCGGTCTGGCGATTGCCACGCTGGTGCCGGCCTGGGAAGCGGCTTTGTTGGGCTATGCGTTGGTGGGCGCCGGTTGCTCGAACATTGTGCCGGTCTGCTACAGCGCCGTCGGTCGTCAGAAGACCATGCCGGAAAGCGTCGCGATTCCGGCGATTACCACGGTCGGTTATGCGGGGATTCTGGTCGGGCCTGCCGCCATCGGCTTCATTGCCCATGTCAGCAGCCTGGAGCTGGCGTTCATGATCGTTGCCGTCATGCTGTTGGGCGTAGCGATCAGTGGCAGCCAGCTCAAGACCTGAGGCTGCCTATGCGTTACAGCTTGCGCGCCATGCCCGAGACACGAATCGAACTGCCGATCTGTTCCGGGATTTCGGCGCGCAGGCGTGACGGGCTGCCCATGTCTTCGCCTTGCAGAATGTCGATGACACCCCCGTGAGGCCAGCCGATGTCGCGCAGGTAACCGCCCAGCGCTGCCGTTGCTGCGCCGGTGGCCGGGTCTTCGTAGACGCCTCCAAAGGCGAACGGATTGCGGGTATGGAAGAACTGCCCGCTTTCGGCAAACGCCAGCAGGATGGTTGCCCAGCCTTCGCGCACCATCAACTGGCGTCCGGCTTCCTGGTCGTATTGCATGGCCTTGAGCTTTGAGCGGCTTTTGAGCGCCAGTACCAGATGCCCGGCGCCGCCGTTGATCGCTGCGGGTGGAATGCGTTCATCCAGATCACTGTGCTCATAGCCGAACAGGTTCAAGGCTTCCTCCAGCAATTGCGGGCTGATGGCTTTGCTATGAGTCGGTGGCGACTGCAAGGCGGCTGAGATCAGCGACCCATGGGCATGGCCTTCGACCGTGATCTGCGCCTGGTTGAGAGTGAGGTTGAACAGCCCGTCGCCCTTCAGCCCGGCCAGCGCTGCGCCGAGGGCGATGGTGGCGTGGCCGCAGAAGGGCACTTCGGCCAGGGGAGAGAAATAACGCACGCGCCAGCCACCTTCGACCGGGGCGGCGAAAGCCGTTTCCGAAAAACCGACGTCGGCGGCAATGCGTTGCATGGTGCTGTCATCGGGCAGCGCATCGCCAATCCATACACCGGCCGGGTTGCCGCCTTGATCGCCGTCGCTGAAGGCAGCCAGTTTGAGAATTTCCGTGGTCATGTCGGGCAGACCTTATCGTCACTGTGGGTCGATGATTGTGCCCGAACCCTTTCATTGCAATCCAACGGCAAATGCATTCAGGACCGTGAGGCCTCGCCACATCTGGACAGGCGGCGCTGCATGACCCGCTCGCGCACGAGGTCGTAGGCCCAGTTGAACAGCATGGTGTAAGGCAGGAACAGCAGCAGAATGCCGATATCCAGCAGGAAGGCTTCAAGCAGGCTGATGGACAACCACCAGGCGGCCAGTGGCACCACGGCGAGAATCAGCCCGCCTTCAAAACCCAGCGCATGAAGCAGTCGTTTGCCTATCGACATGGCGAAGCCGAACCGGGCTCTCAACTTGTCGAACAGGGCGTTGTAGACCATGTTCCAGATCATGGCCACTGTGGAAATCATCACCGTCATGGCCCCCATCATGCCGAGCGAATGCCCCATGATCCAGGCCAGCAGAGGCGCGATCATGATCACGCCGAACACCTCGAACAAGCTCGCATGCAGGATGCGCTCCTTGAAGGATTTGCTGGGCACAGCTGGGTGATTGTGGTTTGTCTGGCTCATTACAGATGACCTTTTGTGTTGCGGTAGAGTGCATTCTCATCGGTCATTGGGCTAAAGTGAAAATCGTTTCCATCGGAAAAACCGATAGTAGGTCGTCCATGAGTTTTTCACCCGAAGCCCTAGAAGCCTTTGCGCAGATCGTCGAACTGGGTTCTTTCAGCGCCGCTGCCCGTCGTCTGGGCAAGAGCCAGTCCACCATCAGCGAAGCCATTGCCCGCCTGGAAATCGATCTGGGGGTGGAGTTGTTTGACCGTTCTGCCCGCCAGCCGGTCCTGACCGAAGCGGGCAAGGCCATGCTGGGGCGAGTCGAGGATGTGCTCAGTGCTTCGGATCGCCTGCGCCGCACCGCCGGGCGCCTGGCGCAAGGTGCCGAACCGCGCCTGACTCTGGTGCTGTCCGATGCCAACCAGTTTTCCGAATTCGAGGCGCGCATGACGGAACTGGACCAGCGCTTTCCCGAACTTGAGCTGGAGTGCGTGTTTGCCGAGCATGGCGACGCGATCAACCTGATCCAGTCGGGGAGGGCGTCATTGGGTCTGTTATCGGCACAAGCGAGTTATCCGCCGGAAGTCGGTCATGCAACCATTGCCGAGTGCGCGGATTTCGGCCTGTTCGTGGCGCACAAACATCCGCTGGCCGCACTGGAGCAGGTGAGTTATCAGCAGCTGTCCCAATACCGGGCGTTGCGCCTCAATACCCTGATCGAGCACAGCATTCCCACCGACGATTTACCCACCAGTGGCTATCGCAACTGGTCAGCGCCCAATTACCTGTTGTTGATGGACATGGCCGCCTTCGGCTTTGGCTGGTCGGCACTGCCGCGCTGGCTGGTGTCGGGCTATGCCGGTGGGCGCTTGAAGGAACTCAAGGTTCCTGGCTGGCCGCGCAGCTCGGCAGTGGATGTGATCTGGTCGCGCCAGCGAGGCCTGGGACCGGCAGGGGCGTGGTTGCTGGAGACGCTGGTGCCAGCTTAGGCGTAATACTGATTAATCAAGGCACACACAAACTTGTAGGAGGCAGCTTGCTGGCGAAAAAGGCCTGAAAACCGCCAGATATTCTGCGTCTGTACGTGAAGTCGCCAGCAAGCTGCCTCCCACAAAGTGATTCATGACCTTATTGATCGGCTACCGGCCATTTTCTACAGGCAAATAAAAACCCGCCGAAGCGGGTTTTTCCCAAGACCATTCCAACTCCCTGTCGGCTGCCTTCCCGGCGATGGTCGATCATCCTTGATCCTGGCGAACTCCTTGTTCACCAGTTGTTGGATCCAATCTTACGAGCCTTGGCGAAGGGCAAAAAGAGCGAATTGTCCTCGGCTCGTGTAAGCCTTTGGCTATACGTCGAGGTAAAAATCTCCCACTGATGGCCGCGAGAATAAAAGGCAGGGTGTTCAAGAAAGGGTGAGCCCTGCATTGGCTGCCTCTAACGCCTTGTCATTGCTGGTTAATCCTTCCGGTAGCGCAGGGCGTCGACCAGCAGTTGAAAGGCGGGAGTATTCTGCCGACGGCTAGGATAGTAGAGGTAGTAACCCGCAAACTCAGGGCACCAGTCGTCCAGCACTCTCACAAGGCGTCCGGCTTCGACATGGCGTATCACTTGGGAGTCGAGTAGAGACGCGAGCCCGAATCCGGCAAGCGCCGCTTCCAGGATCATCTCGGGGCGGTTGAATGCAACTTGTCCCGAGACGCGAACCTGGGTCTGCCGACCCTCTTTCTCGAACTGCCACGCGGACATTCCACCCAGTGTCGGAAACCTGCGATTGATGCATTGATGATTGGCGAGTTGCTCTGGATGAGTCGGGACTGGATGCCTGGCCAGATATGCCGGTGAACCCACGATGACGCAGCGTTCCATGGGGCCAATAGGTATGGCGATCATGTCCTTGCTCACGTTCTCACCCAGGCGAATGCCTGCGTCATAGCGCTCGGCAACGATATCGACGAAGCCGTTATCGACAGTGACCTCGACTTCGATGTCAGGGTATTTGGGAAGCAGGCGATTCAGCGCAGGCCACAGGATGGTCTCGGCCACGTGATCTGCTGTCGTGATGCGGATGGTCCCGGCAGGTTTGTCACGCACATCGGTCAGGCTTTCCAACTGAGCCGTGATGTCGGCAAGCGCGGGCTTGAGTGTTTCAAGCAGCCGTTCCCCGGCATCGGTGGGGGACACGCTGCGGGTGGTGCGGGTGAGAAGACGCACGCCTAGCCGCGCTTCCAGCCTGCGGATCTTATGGCTCAGCGCCGATTGGGATGTTCCGAGACGGCCCGCAGCGCGGGTGAAGCTGCATTCTTCGGCAACGGCCACAAAAGCCATCAGGCTGCCCATCTCTTCCTGAAACATTTAGTCACCCTTGTCATGAACTGTGCGCCGATACGCCTTCAGGATCTTATAGGCTCCCCGTTTCACTGCCTATCTCCGGTTTATATATGACGTTGCGTCATATACCCATTCGATATTGCCTACTTAATCTTTCGGATCTTCCCGGTCAATAATCGGCGCTATAGCACCGCGCCGAGCGCTCGAATGACTGAAAGGAGATTTCATGAAAAGCAGCTTCTACGGACGAATGGGCTGGGTGACCTCAGGGTTCCTCTCGGTCATCTCGGCGGGTGTCCATGCCGCATCTTCCACCACCGTTGCAGATGCTTTTGACATCATCCCTGAACGACCTTCAAGCGTCTTCGCAGACGCGACCGCCACCCACGTGCCTGTCGCGCCGAGTCTCCATGCAACTGACTCGGTGTTCATCGATGTCGACAAGGACGGCGATCTGGATGTGGTGGTATCCGTCGAGCATGGTGTGAATCGCCTTTATCTCAATGACGGTCATGGCCGATTGACCGTTAAACCGGGCGCCTTTGGAACGGTGGTGCATGACAGCGAGCATGTCCGGGCCGCTGATTTGAATGCTGATGGCAACATGGACGTGGTATTCGTGGCTGAAGCCGATGAGGTGCATCAGCTTTTTCTGGGTGACGGGAAAGGCGGATTTACCGACGCCAGTGATCGTTTGCCTGAAACCAGCCAAGGCAATGCCCTGGCGTTGGGTGATGTCAATGGAGACAACCTGCCCGACATCCTGATTGGCAGCACAGGCGAAACGGATTACGCGCCCGACGCGAAGATTGTTCCAGCACGAAACCTGCTATTTCTGAACGACCCCAAGCGACCTGGCCATTTCATCAATGCCACGCAAACCCATTTGCCAAAGACCAACGATCAAACCGAAGGGGTGGTTTTGGCTGACATGGACGGTGACGGGGATCTCGATATGGTGCTGGCAAGCCCGGCGTTACCGAACCGGCTCTTGCTGAACGACGGGAAAGGGCATTTCAAGGATGCTTCCGACCGACTCGACCTGCGCGTACCGATGGAAACCCGGGAAGTACACGTTGCCGACATGAACCGCGACGGCCATCTGGATATCGTATTTTTCAATATCACCAGCAATAACTTCGGGTGGGACAAGGATCCTCAAACCCGGATTCTGGTGAACGATGGCAAGGGGCGTTTCCTGGATGAAACAGCGCAGCGGTTCCCCGCGCACACGTTTTCAAGCTGGGCCGGGACAGTGGTGGATTTCAACGGCGACGGGCACCCCGATCTGCTCGTCGGTGCAATTCAGATCCCGGGGTTCGTTCCGCTCCAGTTGCGTGCGTGGCAGAACGACGGTCAAGGCCATTTCAAGGATGTCACCGCCGATGTCGTACCCGGCATCACTGTAGGGCGTAGCTGGAGCATGGGGCGCGGTGATCTGGACGGCGATGGCAAGGACGATGTCTTTATCGGCGGTTGGGGAACCCAGGCACGGCTGCTGCTCAGTGACAAAGAGGGGTATCGGAGTTCGTTGCCGCCCATGACGCAGTTGACCCCGGTTTCACGCTAGGGTTGTTGTGTTGGATCGATCAGGTCTTTCGAGACAGTACCGGGTGTGGAGCACGTTTCTCTGCCGTGGCACTTGACGGTATGTTTGACAAGTAGCCGCCCAAAGCGGCTGCTTTGTATTTTATTTCAAGGTTGAAGCCGTGTTTCATACGTATCTCACTATTGCTTGCCTCTATGTCCTGGCGCGGTGTGTTTATCCGCTGAAGATTTCGAAGTTCGCACGCTTGTTGATAGCCATCGGTCTGCTGATCATTTCCAAGTATCACTATGGGTCCTTGTTGATCTATGGAGACATGTGGTCGCCAGAGTTACCTTTTGGGGTCGTACTTATCCTGGGCTGGCTGTTCTGCGCCTTTGTGTTGCTCACGGTGTTCACGTTGATCAGTGATGTGGCGGGCCTTGCTCTGATAGTGTCCGGGCGTCGGCCAGTATTCACGCGGATAGCCCCCAGGTTGCGGGTCGGCTCGGTCGTGGTGGCATTAGGTCTGGCGGCAGTGGGGGTCCAGCAGGCGACCAGGGTTCCGGAGGTTCGCAGGGTTGAACTGGCCATTGATAACCTGCCCCCGGAGTTCAATGGATTCCGTTTCGTACAGCTCAGCGACCTTCATATCAGTCGGCTGTTTCCTGAGCGCTGGGCCCGCGCAGTGGTCGATCGAACCAACGAACTTTCACCTGACCTTGTGCTGATCTCCGGCGACCTTATCGACGGCTATACGCAGGCAAGACGTAACGATGTAAAACCTTTGGCAGACCTGCAGGCGCGATACGGCGTGATCGGTATCCCCGGCAATCACGAGTATTACTTCGATTACTCTGCGTGGGCACCTGTGTTCAAGGGCATGGGGATAAAAATGCTGGAGAACCAGCATGTGGTACTTCAGCAGGGGAGTGCGGCCCTCACGATTGCAGGTGTCACGGATGATGTCGCCCCGAAATACGGATTTGCAGGCCCGGATCTGGCCCGGGCACTGGCCGGAGCCCCGGCCGGCGCACCAACGATTCTGCTCAGTCACAGGCCCGAAGGGGCAATGAAAAATGCTGAAGCAGGCGTTCAGGTGCAACTGTCCGGTCATACGCATGGGGGCATGATCGTGGGGTTTGATCAAGTCGTTGCCGGTGCCAACGAAGGGTATGTATCCCGCGGCTATGACGTGGGCCGGATGAAGTTGTACGTGAGCAATGGCACAGGATTATGGATGGGGTTCCCTGTTCGGCTGGGTGTCCCTTCCGAGATAACTGAATTTGTACTCAGGCCAGCAGGTTAAGTCTGTGGAAGGCCTGTACTTGTAAGTGATCGGGCAGGACCAGGCTTTGTACGAAAAGTGACTGCGCTCGGTGATGCTGCGTTAAAAACAGGCTCGTGCGCGAGTCCGGGCTCTCTGGGGCGAGCAAGGGGTGACGGTATTGTCCTCATACTCAAGCTGATATCATTCGCGAGTTCACAGATTGAGTGGAAAACATGAACCGTCGTAAGAAAATACAGCAGCTATTGAAGGCTCACGCCAAAAAGGCCAGTGCCAAATTGGCACCGAAAAACAAGCCGAAATACATCTGTAAAGCTGACCGACTGAAGCTGGCTGCTGAACCCGTTCAGGACGCGAACGTTTCATCTGCTGGCGACTCCCTGTGAAGGCGCGCCAAGGGGCAGGCAATATTCATAGCGCCAGGGAGATATGGTTGGGCTCGTACTGGCCTGCTGTCGCCAGGATCTCGCTCGAAATTTTCAGCGCACGCCATTGAACGCATGCCCGAAGCTTTTCTACAGGCAAATAAAAACCCGCCGAAGCGGGTTTTTCCAAAGACCATTCCAACTCCCTGTCGGCAGCCCTCCGGGCCATGGTCGATCGTCCTTGATCCTGGCGAACTCCTTGTTCACCAGTTGTTGGATCCAATCTTACGAGGCCTGTCGAAGGGTAGAAAGAGCGAATCGTCCTCGGGTTGTGTAAGCCTTTGGCTATGCGTGGCGTGAAATTTCCCTGATCCATTTCGGACGCAGGCTGCCTGCGCGCTGATCCATCTGGCCGCGACGGCTGTATTCCAGACTATGAACAGAGTATCAAGAGGCAAGGCAGGTTCTATTGTTGCGTGTGCAAAATAGAAAGGATAAGTCTTATAAGTCAAAGGTTTTACTTGATTACAGGCACGCTATCTTTTCGGTTTTAGCCAGCGTTTTTCCATTGTTGTCAATAAGCGCTATTTGTAGATCCGGGCCAGCGTTTTTTTCAACCAACGTATAATGTTGGTCAGCCATGAAGTTGTCATAAGCGAGTGTGGCCAGGCAGCGGCGATGGCTCTGTTGGTAGCCGATCTGCACAAGGCCCAGCTCCAGTTCGTGTTTCCCTTCCGATACCTGGAACTGTGTCAGGCTTTGGGGGCGCTGCTGATCCAGCCGTCTGGCGGTCATTTCATTGCCAATCCGTGCTTGTAGGTGAACGACGGATTCACCACTTTTAATAGCAGGAGATTTTGTTGAACATGCGGTCAGAATCAATATGGAAAACATGAGTAACGTGGATTTTAACAAGTTCATAGTACGGCTTCTCTGTCTAAAGATAGGGTGGGTGGCTTATATGAAGTTAATGTTTATGGCCGCAGGGAAACGACATGCAGGCCAAAACGATGGCGCATCGGTTTTCTGGCACGGGCAGCCAGGTCGATAACTTGATGTTTTCGTATTGTGTTGGAGTCGGCTTATTCTATGCGTGAGCATGTTCTGCCGCATCGCAAGATGCTGCAAGCCTCTATGCACAGGATTGTATAATCCTGCCTCGAGGGATCTCGCTTTGAGGGGGGCTGTGGTGAGCGCTTACCGAAAAACCAGCTTTCACTTTTCTACAGACAAATAAAAACCCGCCGAAGCGGGTTTTTCCCAAGACCATTCCAACTCCCTGTCGGCTGCCTTCCCGGCGATGGTCGATCATCCTTGATCCTGGCGAACTCCTTGTTCACCAGTTGTTGGATCCAATATTACGAGCCTTGTTGAAGGGTAAAAAGAGCGAATTGTCCTTGGGTCGTGTAAGCCTTTGGCTATACGTTGGATCTGAAATTTCCCTATGCCCTTCGCCCGCGAAAGGGATCAAGCGACGATCCTCTCAGCTTGAACGCCTGTGGAATATCAGCGAAGCTGCCGCCGCATCAATCAATGGATATCGGGAAGTTACGCATGACGCTCAGAGTGATGGTGGTCGGTGGCTATGGAAACTTCGGCAGTATCATTTGCCGCCATCTGGCCGCTGTACCCGATATCGAGCTGGTGATTACAGGGCGTGATGCGCAAAAGCTGTCCGGCAAGGTCGAGGCACTTGGGCGGCAGTCTGGCAAGACCGTGCAAAGCTGGTGCGGCAATGCCATGGGCGCTGACCTGAAGCCGGCACTGGTGCAAATGGGCATTCAGTGGGTGATTCACACGGCTGGTCCGTTTCAGGGGCAATCCTATGCCATTGCCGAGTCCTGCATCGAGGCTGGCGTCAATTACTGCGACTTGTCCGACTGCCGCCACTTCGTCAACGGCATTTCAGCGCTCGATGCACGCGCCAGAGCGGCGGGCGTGGCGATCTTCAGCGGTTGCAGTTCCGTGCCTTCGCTGTCTTCGGCCATCATCGATCAACACCGCCATCGCTTTACCCGCATCGACACCATCAACCATGGCATTTCTTCGTCAGCGAAAATGCCGGGCCTGTCGACCATAGAAGGTGTGCTGGCGTACGCCGGCAAGCCGATCAGCCAGCTCAAGGAAGGGCAGGTGCATGCGGTGCCGGGCTGGCAGGGACTGACCTTGCGCAAGATGCCGATGATGGGCACCCGGCTCCTGGCCAATGTCGATGTCCCCGATATGGATATTTTTGCCGGGCGCTATGGCGCCAGGAACCTGAGCTTCAAGGCCGGGTCGGGCTTGAAACTCGGAGGTGTCGCCAACTATTTGCTGGCTCTGGCAGTGAAGGCGGGGTTGATCCGTTCTGTTCCTGTGTGGGCTGCGAGGCTGCATCGCTGGGGGACGTGGTTTGAGCGTTTTGGTGACGGAAAAAGTGCGATGTTCATTGATGTTCACGGCGGCGACCATGACGCCAGGCCGTTGCTGATGACGGTGCAATTGACGGCTTCCAATGACAAAGGGCCGGAAATTCCCAGTTGTGCAGCCGTCGCCCTGATGGAAAAGGTCAATCGCGGTTACAAGCCTGAACCCGGTGCCCGGGCCTGCGTGGGAGAGATTACCGTTGACGAGTACCTGGCAGCGATCAACGAGCCGTTGAATATCCATCTGTCAGTACAGTTTTCCGACACGTAGCGCTGACCGATGACTTATCTTCTCCTGAAATACACCCACATCATCGCGGCGATTTTCCTGTTTGGTTTCGGCATGGGGTCTTACCTTTACCTGATCGCCGCAAGCCGCACTGCCAACCCGCACGTCATCGCACATGTCGCCAGAATGGTGGTGCGCTTTGACACCTGGATTACCACCCCGGCGGGTTTTGTGCAGATCATCACCGGTTACCTGCTGACCCGCATCATGGGCCTGCCCCTGACCACGGAATGGGTACTGACCTCGCTGGTGATTTTCCTGTGTGTCGGCTCACTCTGGCTGCCGGTGCTGATCCTGCAAAATCAATTGCAGGCGATGGCTCTGGCCGCAGTCAACTCGGGTGCAGAATTGGGGGCGGAGTATCGGTCGATTTACCGGAAGTGGTTCTGGATGGGCGTGCTCGGGTTTGCGGGCATGTTCGTTATTGTGATGATCATGGTGACGAAGATGGCGCCATGGCAGTTTGTCGGGTTATTGCTTTGAATATGCCCCGATAACTTACTGCATCCACTGGATGCCGCTGGATCGTTGAAAGTGGAGGGCCTATGACCTGAGCCGATAAGCCCTCCTTCCCGATTGGTAAACCTGCCAAGGGCATCGATACAAGGAGTGGTTACCGGATCAGCTTCAACGTCTGGAGGTGAGTGGGTTTGGAACACAGCGATTCTGCTGCCGAAACAAATGACAGAAAGTGTGCTGTGGTCGTGTGTTCATCAAGGGCGGCTTGACTAGACCAGGCCTCATAAATGACGAACGTTCCAGAGTGCTCTGTATCGACGTGCAGCACATAATGAATACAGCCCGGCTCTGCCCGGGACGCAGAGACAAGCACACTCAGCATTTCAGCCAATCGGGATTCTTCACCGGCAATCGCCTTCAGGGTCGCGATGATATGAACCTGTGTGTTTTCTAATTCAGTGGTGCTCATGGCTAATCCTTGGCAATTCATTTGAGTGACACAGAAGGTATCGTTTATACGCTCTGTCGCTCGATGACAATCTTTCCGATGGCATGACCTGACTCAAGACGCGCATGCGCAGCGCTGACTCCTGATGCCGTAAATTCATGACGGCTGTCGATCAAGGGTTGAATCAGGCCTCGATCAACCAGTGCAGCCAGACGCTCCAGGATGTCGCCATGATGTTTTCTGTCTTCGTCATGAATGATGGAGATGGCCATGAATACAAAGTCGAGTCGCAGAGCCTTGAAATGCATGTCGGTAAGGTCGTAAGTGTCGTAACCAATGATCGATACGACATGCCCTTTGCGTTTTGCTGCTTTCAGCGAGTTTTGTAAGACTTCGCCTCCCAGGGTGTCGAAGACCGTATCAAAACCTTTGCCCTGGGTAATTCGCTGACTGTATTCCAGCGGCTTTTCGCTGCGATAGAAAATCACTTCATCGGCACCCAGGCGGCGGGCTGTTTCCGCTTTTTCAGGCGTCGAAACCGTTGTTGATACCCGCGCCCCCATGACCTTCGCCAACTGAACGGCGATATGACCGACCCCGCCGGTACCTCCGTGGACCAGAACGTTATCGTTGGGTTTGATCGAGGCTCTGTCGATTAGCGCTTCCCATGCGGTAATGGCCACCAGTGGCAAGCTCGCGGCCTCTCCAAAGGACAACGATTCAGGTTTGAGAGCGAGCATGTTTGCGTCTGCCTCCATCTGATCGGCCAAGGCACCTGGAATGCCGACGATACCGCCGAAGCACCCGTAGACTTCATCGCCAGGTTTGAAGCGGGTCACCCCGTCACCGACTGAACTGATCACTCCGGAAACATCGATGTGGAGAGTGGCAGGGAACGTGAGGCCATCCGTGCCCTCGCTGCCTCGGCGAATTTTCGTATCCACTGGATTCACGCTGGTCGCGCGAATATCAATGATGACGTGACCGGGACGGGCGACGGGGTCAGTGGTGTCTATTTCAATAAAGACATGGCAGTCGCCATGCTGATTGATCGCGATAGCTTTCAAAAGTAAACCTCATAGAATTCGAGAACCCGATGCTTGGGCATTTCGTTACGATTCAGCGCCTGCCGTGGTTATAGCGTGAGATATCAATACTTTTTCTCCAGGAGGTTCTGAACAGAATCAAGCAGTTCGGCTCGGCTCATTTGCCAGAAAAACCGACCACGCCTGATGAACTCCTGATAAAGGAGGTGACCGCCACGCGATTCAATCAGTTGTGAAAACTTATCGATTTCTTCCGACTTGAATCGGCTGTTGCCGGTCATGATCAACACCACTTCCTTTCCAGAAAGATCTCTATCCCTGACAAAAGTCCACAGCGGTGGTGCAGGACGGAACATCCAGGTAGGCGACACCAGATAAATGCGTTTTGCAGACTGAATATCAACCGCTTCAACTTCGATTTCAGGAAAAGCCTCAGCCTCGGCGTCTGCTATCGCTTTGCGTTGTCCCTGAAAGCTCAATGGGTAATTCGCGTTGATCCTGGCGATTGGCGTATTGAGCCGCGTTGCCACTTCGTGCGCGACGGCTTCCGAATGCCCGGAACGGGAGTAGTACACAACAACATACTCATGGGGTACGTCGGCAGTGGCCTTGAATCCAGGGCTTCCCACATAGGTTTGATCCTTCACCGCCATAGCGGTGAAAGCACTCAGGCTCACGACAACTGCGACTAATGCCAGAGCAATCACGTAGCGATGACTGAGGCTTTTTTTCGCAGGATCACCTGGTTTCCCGGCCACTAATCGTCATGCGCCAGAGAGGATGACAGCGTACGATGTGCATTGGCCTGTTCGAGCATGAGTCTGGCTTTGGCCTCAAAAGCTTCCAATGCATCTGTACCGCCCACGAAACGAGAAGGTGGGGTTGCACTGCCGGCAAGGGTGACAATAGCCAGCGCGAGTTTTGCTGGATCTCCCACTTGCTTACCGCTCATGCCACTCAACACAGTGACCGTTTCACGTGTTTTTTCCGCATAGTCCTCAATAGTGGGCTCGACAAATGTCGTCGAGTCTCTGGTCAGTAGTTCTGTCCGGAAAAAACCAGGCTCCACGAGCATTGTCTTGATTCCAAACTGATCAACCTCCGATGCCAGAGATTCCATCCATCCCTCCACGGCGAACTTACCGGCGGCATAGGCACTGCAGAACGTCCCCCCGACAATTCCGGCGGTTGAAGAAATAGTCACGACGGTGCCAGAGCGTTGTTTACGCAGTACAGGGAGGACCGCGCGAGTAACGTTCATCGGTCCGAACAACAATGTTTCGATCTGACTGCGAACGTGCTCTTGGGTAAGCTCCTCGAAAAATCCAGCGTAAAAGTTACCCGCGTTATTGATGAGTACATCGATCTTGCCGAACTTTTCAATGGCCAGCGCGACGGCTGCTTGTGCATCTTCAGGTTGGGTGATATCCAGTTTCACCGTGAGCAAATCCGGGTGGCTTCCCACTGCAGTTTCTACCTTTTCAGCGTCACGCCCGGTAGCAACCACCGCGTATCCTGCCGCCAATGCAAACTTGGCCAGGTGAACGCCCAGGCCTCTGCTGGCACCGGTGATGAGCCATACACTTTTCTGCGTCATTTGATTTTCCTCGCCTTCAGGGTAAGGGAGCGCCAGGCTTCAGGTCTGAGACATCCCCTCGTTTCATACTTATTCTCTCGCCAAGGCAGCGTTGAGGGGTTGCAGACTTCGTTTGAAATATTGCCTAAAACGACGAATAGCAGAGTGATGCAGGAAAACTTCGCGTATTGCATACGTTGTAACTAATTGTAAGTAATTGGAACGAGCAAGTATTGCCGCGAAATGGGCAACAGTGTGATCAGGCAGCTCATACATACTCCGCCAAACGTCAATCAAGGTGTTTGGACGCTTTATCGCGTCGTCGGGCGAGTAAATGTATGGGGAATAATGAAGTACGCTTTGCCTGCAATACATGTGGCGTGTGTTGCAAGGGCCGTCTGGTTCCTCTCACGCTGGGTGAGGCCAGGCGCTGGCTGGAAAGAGGGCATGAGGTCGCGGTGCTACTGGAGGCTTTTGACGAGTTTCACTGGCCTGGTGAGTCCGACAGATTCAACCATAATGCGGGTCGTTCAGTTCCGGTTGAAAGCGGTAGTCATCAGATTAATGTGACCCCGATTTTTGCAGGTAATGCACTCACTCAATGCCCTAATCTGGATGACCAGAATCGTTGCGGTATTTACGAAGAGCGCCCGTTGGTTTGCCGAATTTATCCGTTGGAAATATCACCCTTTATTGCCTTGGATCCCGCCAAGAAGATTTGCCCCCCCGAGGTATGGGAAACCGGAGAAGTCATTTTCTCTGATCGCGTTACTGATCCTGTGGTGCTCGATCAGATCAATGAGTCCAGGCGCTCTGACAGGAATGATGTCGGGGCCAAAGTGGCTATTTGCGAATCGATGGGAATGACCGTTGCTGCCTGGAAGGAAGACGCGCTGGCGGTTTATCTGCCTCTCGGGGATGAGTTGAAGACTGCTATTGAGCGATTTGACCTGGGGCAGAGCAAGCCGGGCGAAGTGCATTGGCGGGTGCATATTGAGAACGAGAATTTGCGAGAAACACTTATCAAGCGTGGGGCTCACGTCGATAGTGGAGATTCGCCCGACTATATTTTTTATAAGTTGTAGCGCGGGAATAGATGCTCGAGGTGTGCATTTAAAACCCGGCTGATATACGCCAAGAGGCAGAGGAGTATTGCCCATCTGAAAGCGCATCATTTTGTGCAGTCTTTCGCTTCTATCAGGCAAATAATGAATACACCTTCATGGCCATAATTTGCTCATTCTGATCAATAAGCGGATTAACTCATGAGCTCGTTATTTTCACCTTATACATTGAAGGACGTCACACTACGCAACCGCATCGTGGCATCACCCATGTGTCAGTACCAGGCCGTAGAAGGGGCGTTGAATGGCTGGCACAGGACCCACTACGAGGCATTGGCAAAAGGCGGAGCCGGTCTGGTCGTGGTTGAAGCGACTTCAGTCAATCCTGAGGGCCGTATCACACCGGGCGATGCGGGAATCTGGAGTGACGATCACGTTACCGGTTTTGCGGAAGTTGCCTTGTTAATCAAGAACGCCGGAGCAGTGCCCGGTATTCAACTGGGTCACGCAGGGCGCAAGGCTGGATGTACGCCACCCTGGGTAGGAGGGCATCCACTTGAAGCGTCAGACCCGCAGCACTGGCAGCCTGTGTCATCGAGTGCTCTTCCTTACGTCCCTGACTCCTCTTACCTCCCTGACGAGCTGACGGTCGAAGGAATTAAAAGCATACAAGAAGATTTTGCGTCCGCCGCTGCGCGTGCTCACCGTGCCGGTTTCGAGTGGCTGGAATTGCACTTTGCACACGGTTTTCTCGGCCAAAGCTTCCTGTCTCCCAAGACAAATGTTCGCACTGACGAATACGGCGGATCGTTGCCCGATCGAGCGCGTTTCCTGCTCGAAATTGTCGCGGCGGTCAAGCAGGCCTGGCCATCAAATCTTCCGCTGACGGTCCGTTTCGGAACGGTCGACTTTGGGGAAGACCTCGAAGCATCAATGGCAGAGTCGATTCAGGTTCTCCAATGGTTGCAGGAAGGCGGCGTGGATTTTGTGGACTGCTCGCTTTCCCTGGCTGTGCCTGGCGAGCCAGTGCCATGGGGTCCCAACTTCATGGTGCCGTTTGCCGAGCGTGTGCGTGCCGAGACGGACCTGCCCGTCGGTACGAGCTGGATGATTACCGACGCCCATGAGGCGGATGGATTCATTCGTTCCGGCTCCCTGGATCTTGTGTTCTTTGCACGGACGCTGTTGGCAAATCCTCACTGGCCATTCCAGGCAGCACGTGCGTTGGGTATTCCTGATCCGGCTTCAGTGTTGCCGACACCCTACGCTTACTGGCTGCAGAACTGGGGCTGAATGATTCTGCCGAGCGCTCCTGCCTGAATGAATGGGCAGGACGCTCTCGATAAATGAGTCATTTGTCTTGTGCCTGATTTATAGGCTGTATCTCAAACCCGGAGAATCATTAGATGAGCAAGTCTGTTTCATACATCAAAGAAGCCAGCGCCTCATTACTCATTGCGGGTGCGCTTGTATTTTCCAGTCTGAGCGCTGCCGATGGTGCTGAAGCCATATCTGGTCCGGCAGCACCGGACAACGCTACGACGTCCTACTTGAGCGCCTGGTCTGGCGACGAACTCAATCGCATCATCAAGGCAGATGACCTCAAGATTTCTCCATTTCGCGAGGATGGCGTGACTTACGGAACGCCCACCTGGATATGGTGCGTGGAAGTGGATGGCAACCTCTATGTGCGTGCGTACCACGGCAAGGCATCTTCCTGGTACAAGGCTGCCATTCGTGAAAAGGCCGGGCGCATCATCGCGGCTGGAATGACCCGCGATGTAAGTTTTGAAGGCGTTGACGGTGCTATCAATGAGCGAATTGATCAGGCCTATCGCGCCAAATACAGCAGCAGCCCTTATCTCGCGGACATGATCAGCGATCAAGCGAAAGGCGCAACGGTAAAAATCTCTCCCAAGGCATCCTGATGTCTTCTAAGGCGCTACTTCTAAATGCTGAACCCATCATTTCGGGCAGTCATTTTTCTTGAAATGTATTGTTACGAGCAGCCTGGGTCTCTAGCAATTAATTGGATTGGGCAATAAACGCATTTTTTCCGGCAAATCTGCCTGGGGCTGGCCAACCATACTTGATCGCAGAATGGCGCCTGATGAGTGGGTGCAGCGCTTTCGGACATTATTGGAGAGGCCATCATGGCAGACCGCAACAGACTTCAGCTCACCATCAACGGAGCACCTCAAGCCTTTGAGCTTGACCCTCGCACGACGTTGCTGGATGCGCTTCGCGAGCATGCATTCCTTCCTGGTACCAAGAAGGGTTGCGACCAGGGTCAGTGTGGTGCTTGTACGGTTCATGTCGAGGGTGAGCGGGTTTTGAGTTGTCTGACGCTTGCGGCTCAGGTCGCGGGTCGTGATGTGACGACCATTGAAGGCTTGGTCAAGGCGGACGGCACGCTGCATGCCGTGCAGGCTGCTTTCGTTGAGTTTGATGCGTTTCAGTGTGGCTACTGCACGCCGGGACAGATCATGTCCGCAGTGGCCTGCATCCGCGAGGGGCATACAGGGTCGGATGACGAGATCCGCGAATACATGAGCGGCAACATTTGCCGGTGCGGAGCCTACCCACATATCGTCACTGCAGTACGCACTGCGGCTGCCCGCTTGCAGGGGGAAAAGGCATGAGAGCGTTTGACTATATTCGTGCCAGTGATGTCGCCAATGCGAGGCAAGAAGTCGTCTTGCCGGAAACCCGTTTTCTGGCCGGAGGGACAACACTACTCGATCTGATGAAGTGCGGCGTGGAGCGTCCTGCCCGGCTGGTTGATATCGGTCATCTGGACGGCCTGAATGGCATTAGTGTCGGCGCCCGGCAGATCAGTATCGGGGCTTTGGCGAAGATGAGTCATGTTGCCGCCAACCCTCACATTCAGGCTCAGGCACCTGTACTCAGCGAGGCCCTCTGGCGCGCTGCTTCCCCCCAGCTGCGGAATATGGCCACGATTGGCGGCAATCTGATGCAGCGCACGCGATGCACTTATTTTCGTGACCCCAGTGCTTATCCTGAATGCAATAAACGTAATCCAGGTTCTGGATGCGCGGCGCTGAACGGGTTCAATCGCAACCATGCCGTGCTGGGAACAAGTGATGGATGTATTGCCATCTATCCTGGCGACTTTGCAGTGGCGTTGGTTGCATTTGATGCCAAGGTTTTGATTCGGGGTGCAAGCGACCGTCAGGTGCTTGCCGAAGACTTCTACCGGTTACCTGGCGCACGCCCGGACATTGAGCACGACCTTTCAGGCGGCGAGATGATTATCGGCATTGAGGTGCCTGTGGTCGCCGCCCTCAAACGCTCCCATTACCTGAAAGTGCGTGATCGCGCCTCCTATGAGTTCGCTGCTGCAAGCGCTGCTGTCGGGGTCGAGTTCGAGGACGATGGCAAAACCATCAAGGATGTCCGCATTGCTATGGGCGGGGTCGGTACCAAGCCTTGGCGTTCACGTGCTGTAGAGCAGGCTTTGGTGGGTAAATCATTCACCGAAAAAGTGATTCGTGAGGCCGTCCGACACTCCGTCAACGGCGCTCAGGCCCGTGAGCACAATGGCTTCAAGATAGTTCTGGCACCTCGCGTCGTTGCGCGAGCACTGATGACCGTTGGAGGTCTGGTATGAGCGATCTCTTCAACCCCAGGGTTTATCGCCGGACACTGCTCAAGACCGCTGCTGCGGGCTCAGCTGTCGCGTATACCGGCCTTGCGCTCAACCCTCTGACGGGTGAGGCAGCGCCGCTGATGGAGAAGGAGCGAAATGGTTCGCTGGGTGAGCGTGCATCTCGGCAAGACGGCGGCCTCAAGGTAAGAGGGGAGGCCCGTTATGCCATTGAACAGGCCATCGAAGGAATGCTTTACGGCGTTGCAGTGCAATCGACCATTCCCGCAGGCCGCATCACTGCAATTGATGTCAGCAGGGCTGAAAATGCGCCGGGGGTGATTGCCATTTATACGCATCTAAACCCGCTCGCCATTCAGCCAGCCACCCCATTCATCAAAGGTGGCTCTGCCACTGAAAACTTCACGCCCCTGCAGGATGATCTGGTGCGCTGGAATGGCCAGCATATTGCTCTGGTGGTGGCGCAAACGTTCGAGCAGGCGACTGAAGCTGCGAATCTGGTCAAGGTCACTTACGAGCAAACGACAGCCATCATCGACCCGGATGATGCGCGTGCGAAACCCCAGCCTGTCGATGACCTGCAGGCAAAGTGGGGAGACGCGCCTGCTGCCCTCGCAGCGGCAGCGGTCAAGATCGAGGGTATCTACACCACACCACGTGAGTACAACGTTCCGATGGAACCCCATGCCTGCATCGCTCACTGGGACGCCGATAAACTCACGGTCTATGAGTCGAGCCAGTGGGTAGGCGGTGCGCGTAATGTCATTGCCCAGTGGATGGGGCTTGAGATGGCCAAGGTGCGAGTCGTTTCACCTTTTGTGGGGGGCGGGTTCGGTTGCAAGGTTGCGCCCCATCCTCATGTCGCCATGACCTGTGCCGCGTCAAAGGTATTAGGTCGCCCCCTGAAAGTTTCGTTGA
Source organism: Pseudomonas serbiensis (assembly GCF_030580745.1). Classification (NCBI taxonomy): domain Bacteria; kingdom Pseudomonadati; phylum Pseudomonadota; class Gammaproteobacteria; order Pseudomonadales; family Pseudomonadaceae; genus Pseudomonas; species Pseudomonas serbiensis. Next base: position 185,151 of record NZ_JAUQOO010000003.1, on the reverse strand, counting down.
CGCGCCCTCAAACGTTTACAAGCTTTGGTGGCCGGCCCCGGACAAGTCAAAAGCTGGCGTTGGGAGCAACCCCGCAAGGCACGCTGGTTTCGGTCGTGCATGAAGGCTGGAATGAGACCGCCATTGATGACACGCACCTGGAACCCAGCACATCGGTGACCGCACTGATGTATGCCACTCCCAATATGCTCGCCCGGCACAGCATCATCCCTGTAAACACTGTCAATCCTGGCTGGATGCGTGCACCTGGCGAAAACATCAGCACCTATGCGCTTGAAACTGCCATGGATGAGCTGGCCGTTGAACTGGGTCTTGATCCGATCGAACTGAGGCTGCGTAACTGGGCGTCCAAGGATCCCAGAGCCAATGTTCCCTGGACGACACGGCGTCTTAGAGAAGGATACGCAGCCGGTGCAAACGCATTCGGTTGGGCCAACCGTAACCCGAAGCCACGCTCGATGCGTGAAGGTCGCGAGCTGATTGGCTGGGGCATGGCCGCAGGAACCTACCCTGTGTGGCGAACGCCTGGGGAAGCGAAGATCATCATCCATCGCGATGGCCGGATAGAGGTCCTGAGCGGCGGTACCGATCTGGGGACGGGCACCTACACGATTCTGGCGCAAACAGCCGCCGAAGTACTTGATGTACCGACCAGCGCGGTCAAGGTCAGCCTCGGCGATACTGATTTGCCACGGGCTTCGGTCGCGGGTGGTTCGCAGCTTGCCAATAACCTGACAGGCGCTGTTTACAAAGCGGCGAAAGTCGCTCGTAACGAGATGCTGCGAGTCGCTACAACTGACCCGAAATCGCCTCTGCACGGGATGGATATCTCAAACCTGGTATTCAAGAACGGGCGCATCAAACCTTCACAGAGACCAGGCGACGGTATCGCGTTGGGTGACCTGCTGAAAGCGATTGGCAAAGAGCGATTCGAGATATCAACCGACACCTTCAAGGCAGGTGCCACCGAGGCCGATCGTGATGCTGCCGCCCACGGTTTCAGCCAAATGCTGCCTGCGACTCATGGCGGGGTGTCCGCTCACAGCTGGGGTGTCCATTTCGTCGAGGTTCGAGTGGACGAAGACTTCGGTACGGTCAAGGTCAAGCGCATGGTGGCAGCGTTCGACAGTGGCAGGGTGTACAACCCTAAGCTGGCGGAGAGTCAGTGGATGGGCGGGATGATCATGGGAATCGGGCAGGCCCTTTTTGAAGAGGGCCACATTGATCGCCGAGACGGCCGCATTGTCAACGCAAGCCTTGCTGACTACGTTGTTCCCGTGAATGCCGACATGCCTGAAATCATCACTATCGATGTCGGCATACCTGATCTGCAGGCAAGTGCCCTGGGCGGCAAGGCCGTGGGTGAGCTTGGGATCGTGGGAGTAGCTGCTGCCATTGGCAACGCGGTGTATCACGCAACCGGAAAGCGCATTCGTGATCTCCCTTTTACCCTTGATAAGCTGCTTGCCTGATCCATGAACAGTCTAGATCTTCAGGTTGTTCAACAGGCATCGACTTGGCTGGAACAAGGCCAGGGTGTGTGGCTGTGTACTGTCCTCTCAACGTTTGGGTCTGCGCCTCGTGGGCCCGGCGCCATGCTGGTGGCGCTGGCGCAAGGAGGGTCCTGCGGTTCACTGTCAGGCGGGTGTGTGGAGGAAGACTTTCTGGAGCGACTGGGTCGCCACGAGTTCGAGCCTCACAGCCAGATCATTCGATACGGGGAGGGCGGGTTTACTCCAAACCTGCAGTTGCCGTGTGGCGGCGTGCTTGATGTTCTCGTTGAGTATTTCGAGGCTGACTGCTCCGGGCGTGAGTATTTTGCGAGGCTTGAACAGGCTCTGCATGGACGTCAGTTAATCGTGCGTCGTGTCATTCTGGGGACGCGCGATGCCTACATGGAAAACGCTGACATGGAGTGCGCGCCGGTCACCGTTGAGCCTGGGCAAGTGCGGTTGAGGGTCGGGGCCGTTCGACGGCTTTTGATCGCAGGTTTGTCACCCGTGGCTGAGTTTTGTGCCAGTTTCGCGGTTGCGTTGGGCTACGAGGTCATCGTGTGTGATCCGCGTGCCGAAGTGATATCGACTTTCCGGATGCCAGGTGTCGCACTGTTTGAAATGCTGCCAGCGACCTACATCGCTCAAGGCGGCTGTCACGCATCAACGGCTGTCGTCGCGTTGACCCACGATCCTCGTCTGGATGACCTGACGCTGATGGAGGCAGTAAGGACGCCTGCATTTTACATCGGGGCAATGGGTTCGCGGCGAACCAGCGAAAAACGTCTTGAGCGCGTGAGGCGTATTGGAGGGCTGGACGATGAGGGCATCAACCGCATCCATGCACCCATCGGGTTGAATCTGGGCAGCAAGACACCTGCCGAGATAGCGCTGGCGGTCATGTCCGATATCGTTCGGGTGAGTAATGGGATCAGCAAAAACGTACTCTAGTGGCGCATCGGGGAAAATCATGAATTCAGCTTTCAAAGATATTTGCACTGTCACTGGTAGTGCCCGCCTGGCTGAGCGAATGGGACAAGTTCTTCGACAGGAAGGTGACCACTACAGCGCGATTCCAGGGCTCAGCTTTCATCGTCGTAACGCTGTAACAGAGCCACTGCACTGCATCTATGCGTTAGGGCTTGGCTTGACGCTGCAGGGCGGGAAGCAAGTCATGGTGGGAGAAGAGGTTCTGGCCTATGGCCCCGGTCAGTCGATGGTGACAAGCGTCGACATTCCCGTCATCGCAAATGTCACCCGTGCCAGTGCGTCCCAACCTTTCATCGGGATGATTCTGGCGCTGGACAGCACAATGGTTGTGCAGGTAGCAGAGCGATTGAAGTTATCTCAACGAATGAAAGATGAGGGGTTTCGTCCCGTCACCGTTCACGCGCTGGATACTCACATACTGGATGCGCTGGAGCGTCTGATCGCCTTGCTGGACGATCCGTGTTTGATAAACGCTCTCGCGCCGCTCATTGTCGAGGAAATAGTCGTGCGCCTGTTGAACGGCCCTCATAGCCTTCAATTGCTTCATATCGTAAGTGCCGGCTCACCCAGTCAACACATTGCCAGATGCCTGTCCTGGCTGAAGCTGAACTTCCGGCAACACCTCAAGGTCGATGAGCTGGCAGTGAGTGCCCATATGAGCCCTTCCACTTTCCGTCAGCATTTTCGGGCGGTTACGGGCATGAGCCCATTGCAGTATCAGAAGCAGCTCAGGCTTCAGGCAGCACGACAAATGATGTTGAGCCAGAATGTGGATGCCAGCAGCGCCGGTGGACTTGTCGGTTATGAAAGCTCCTCTCAATTCAGCCGCGAATACAGTCGCCTGTTTGGTGAACCTCCTCAGCGTGATATCAAACGTATGCGGTTGCAGTAGAGCAGATCTACCACTTTAGACGCAGGACTCGGAGTTTATGGACAGTGAGCAACAGGAAGACCTGCGACGTATCGTCATTCAGGAACAACGTCTCCGGCTTAAAGCCTTCGACAAAGCGGCTGCATGGGAGCTTGGCCTCAGATTGAAGACCCTGTGTGAAGACGCGGGGTTAAGCACTACGATTGAAATCAGACTCGCTCGCGAGACCGTGTTTTTTTACTCGATGCCCGGAACGGCTTCGAGCAATGCTGACTGGGCTCGCCGTAAACGCAATGTGGTGGAATTGATGGGGCAGAGTTCTTATCGGGTGGGCCTGTCATTTGAAGACGGTCATTCGCTGGAGGCTTCCATGGGGCTTCCACCCGCCGATTATGCATGCCACGGTGGCAGCTTTCCCCTGCACGTCGAGGGTGTTGGATTCATTGGTGTCGTGACTGTGTCCGGCCTGCCTCAGAGGCAAGACCATGCGTTAGTCGTCAGGGCGCTGGCCGAGATGTGTGATGTTGAGCTGGCGGACGTGGCACTGACACCGTGATCGGAAATGTTGCGCTCAAGCAGCACAGCACCAGGACGGGTGGCTGGTTTAATGCCGATCAGTTCAGGCACAAACAAAACGTGTGGGAAGTCGCCAGCAAGCTGCCTCCCACAAAGTGACACATTCATCAGTGACTCACTTGGAGTCGTCAACAAACCCCATCTGCTCAGCGTATGTTGAGCGCTTGCTCCTGAGGGCCGGTCTGGATCAACGCTCCGGCCTTGCATTGATATGAGAATCATTATCAATTATTATCGCCGCTTCTTTCGGGAGGCAAGTCGTGGGCGAGGATCGTATAGGGCTTCTCTATGCAGAGCACAATAGCTGGCTGACGGGCTGGCTTTACCGTCGTCTGGGTTGCAACAGCCAGGCGGCGGATCTGGCGCAGGATACTTTCCTGCGCATCCTCACTTCACAGCGTAGAACCGGCGAAACCCTGACCCTGGACCGCCCACGGGCCTATCTGGCGACGGTGGGCCAGCGGCTGGTTTGCGACTATTTCCGTCGCCAGTCGCTGGAGCGGGCCTATCTCGACATGCTCGCCACGATGCCCGAAGCTTTTGCCCTGTCGCCGGAAGAGCAATGGCAGATGCGCGAAACCCTGTTCCAGCTCGATGCATTGCTCGACCGCTTGAAGCCCGTTGTGCGTGCAGTATTTCTACTGGCACAGATCGATGGCCTGACCTATGTGCAGATCGCCCGCGAGCTGGGTATTGGTGAGCGCACAGTCAAGCGCCATATGGCCACTGCCTTTGAAGCCTGCATCCTGAGCGATGTAGCGTTTTAATGTCTGCGCAGGCCCCGATCAGTCGTGACGTCGCGCGCCAGGCCGCCCATTGGCTTGTGCTGATGCATGAGCAGCCACTGAGCCTGGCTCAACAGCAAGCTTGCGCGCGGTGGCGCGCTATCGATCCCGAGCATGAGCGCGCCTGGCAGCGTGTGCAGCATGTGCAACAACAGCTCGGTGGTCTGCCGCCCGCGCTTGCCATGGGCACCCTCAATCGCGAACGACGTCAGGCCTTGAAGACGCTGCTGGTGTTGGCTGCCATCGCACCCGCTGGCTACCTCGGCTACCGCTTTGGCACCGAGCAGGGCTGGATGGCTGACTATCGCACCCGCGTAGGCGAACGGCGGCAACTGACACTCGCGGACGGAAGTGTGGTCGACCTCAACACCGACAGTGCCATCGACGTGCAATTCGATGCCGGGCAGCGGCTGATCCGTCTGGTCCGCGGGGAGATATTGATCAGCACCGGCATTGACTCTGCTCGACGCCCTTTGCGAGTGGCCAGTGAACAAGGGCTTATGGAACCTTTGGGGACGCGCTTCAGTGTGCGCCAGCTCAGTGGCACCACACAGCTGGCGGTGCTGCAAGGCCGGGTTCGGGCAACGCCTGCGCGCACCGCGTCACAGGTTGTAGAGGCAGGCGAGCAAGTGTCTTTCAGCGCAGATGCCTTCGGCCCGTTACGTCCTGCCAGCGAACTGGCTACACGCTGGACGCAAGGCGAACTGGTGGCCGATAACTTGCCGCTGCGCGATTTCCTCCAGGAACTGACCCGCTATCGCCCAGGCCGGCTGCACTGTGATGAAAGTGCATCGGCCTTGCGTATCAGCGGTGGCTTCCAGCTCGACAACAGCGACGCCATTCTCGCCGCGCTGCCGACTACTCTCCCGGTGACAGTGAGTTATCGAACCCGTTATTGGGTGACGGTGAGCAAGGCATGATCTTTTTTTGGCCCGTTTTTTCACGGTGCCCGTCCTTAGTAGTGAATCTGTAATCACCAAAGGACATTTTGCTCCATGACCCATTCTCGTATCCTGCGCGCGGCCACACGCAACACGCTCGCACTGTCATTGCTGACCTTTGCTTTGGCCGCTCAGCCGCTGCGTGCCCAGGCAGACGGAGAGACCCGGCATTACAGCGTCCAGGCGGCGAGTCTTTCCCAGGCGCTGGCCGGTTTCAGTTCGCAGGCGAAAATTACCGTGCAATTCGCCCCGGAGCTGGCTCAGGGCTTGAGTTCACCGGGATTGGAGGGCGATTACAGCGCGGAGCAGGGCCTCGCCAAACTGCTGGCGGGTTCCGGGCTTGGGGCTGTGCAACTGGGCGATCGGGTTTATGGATTGGTTAAAGTCAGTACCGAGGCCGGCACGCTGACGATGCCCAATGTCGATATCAACGCCCGCACCACGGTCGAGGGTTCTGAAGCCGCAGGCTATGTGAGTGAAAACATCAGCAATGTCGGCGCTCTGGGCGGCATGAAACTGCAGGACACGCCTTACTCCATGAGCGTGACTTCCCAGGCGCTGCTCAAGAACATGCAGGCCACCTCGACCGACGACGTATTCAAACGCAATCCCTTCGCCCAGCTTTACTCCCCGAAAACCGCCGGCTACGCCAGTGCTATCACCATTCGGGGTTTCGGTGGTTCTTCAAGCCTGAACATCGCCAACGACGGCCTGCGTTTCAGCACACTGGCCGATGGCGGCAACTTCATCGAAGACACTGAACAACTGGAAGTGGTAACGGGCCTCACCGGTTTCCTGTATGGCCCGGCGTCTCCCGGCGGGTTGGCCAACTACGTGCTCAAACGGCCGACCTATGAGCGCTACAACAGCGTCACACTCGGCAATGCGGGTGGCGAAAACTACTACCTGCACGGCGACTTCGGTGGCCCGATCGATAGCGAAGGCAAATTCGCGTACCGACTCAACGTCCTGACTCAGGATGGCGAAACCGCAATCGACCTTCAAAAGCGTCGTCGGCAGATGGTCAGCCTGGCACTGGACTGGAACGTCAGCGACGACCTGCAGATCCAGTTCGACGCCTCTCACAAGGAAAGCCAGACTCGCGGCCTGACTAGCTATTGGTTCTTCGCCAACGAAGCGTATCGCTCAAGCGCTTCATCACTGGATACCGACAAGCTGTACAGCCAGAAATGGGCCTTCTCCGACAACCAGACCGACAAGGCAGGCGTGCGGGCCAAATGGCGCCTGAACGATACGTTCAGCCTGCGTGCAGCTTTTGCTGCACAGCAATACACCCAGGAATACACTTACACCGGCCCGCAGATCGATGCGCCAGGCGTGTATACACAGCCGCTGTATGCTTTTGCCCCTCTGGAAACCCGCGAGTACTCAGGCTATCTGTTTCTCGACTCGTTGTTTGCAACCGGCCCGCTGGATCACAAGTTGACGCTGGGCTATCAGGGCAATACCGCGCGCACCCTGATGTACACCGACCATACCCCGAGCCAGCAACAGAGTTCGGTGACCGGCACCGCCGTATCGCTCAGCCAGCAGCCGCAGGTGAGCAAGCCGGGTTATTCCATTGGTCATGGTGCCCGGCACCTCTCCAGTACCAGCGACACCCACAACCTGTTGATCGGCGACATCATCACATTCAACGAGCAGTGGTCGACCATCCTCGGTGCAACCCACACCCAGATCATCGCCTACACCAACAACTTCGCCACAACGACCACCACGCCGCGCAAGACCGAATATGACAAGAGCCTGACCTCACCCAGCGTGTCGCTGATCTACAAGCCAGTGCCCTGGCTGACCACCTATGCCACCTACATTGAAGGTTTGCAAAGTGGCAGCGTCGCACCCGCCAACGCAATCAACGCCGGGACCGCCCTGGCGCCGCAGATCAGCGAACAATACGAAATCGGAGCCAATGCCAGCCTCGGCGACACGCTGGTGACGCTGGCGCTGTTCAACATCGAAAAGCCCAATGCCTTCCGCAATACGGCTCGTCTTTACGTTGCAGATGGCTTGCAGGAGAACAATGGCCTGGAGTTCAGCGTGACCGGCAAGGTTACCCCGCAACTGACGCTTGTCAGCGGCCTTACCCTGCTTGATCCCGAAGTGAAAAAGAGCTCCACCTCGGCAAACGACGGCAACTCGCCCATCAACGTGGCCAAACAACTGGCCAAGGTCTATGCCGAATACGACATTGCCTCCGTACCAGGCTTTGCCGTGACCGGCGGCGCGTTCTACACCGGCAAGCAATACGCCGACGAGGCCAACAACTACACCTTGCCAGCCTTCACCACATTCGACGCCGGAGCCCGCTACCGCCTGCCGCTGGGCGACAACAGCCTGACCCTGCGAGCGAACGTGAGCAACCTGACGGACAAGAAGTATTGGCTCAATACCAGTTATCTAGGGGATCCGCGGACTGTGGCTTTTTCGGCGCAGTTGGAGTTTTGATAAACCTGCAATCACAGGTACATGACGCTGGCAGTGGTAGCTTCAACGTGTGCGGCTGAGGCTACCTTGCTATGTCAATGCAGATCGCAACATATGGGAGGTTCTTTCCATCCATCAGGGAGTGGTGTGAGTATGCACCTGCCCAGTACCTGGCTTTTCGAGACAAGAATCTTGCTACCCAGCGGATAGGTTGAAGGTGCGTCAGAACTAACCTCGCACGTGCCGATATCTCCACCAGAGTAAGGAATGAGAAATACAACTTTGCCGTCCTGGAATGTTCGCGGCACGACATTTTCGACGCTGTACTCGTCGGGCGGCAGCAGGGCGTCAAGCAAAAAAAACAGCCCACTGGATGCTCCGAAAAATAGCATCGCATACGATGTCCACTTTCTTGCAATGGATAGAAAAGCCACGCGCATGTCCTGTAGGAAAATAACCGTCGCAAGAAGCCGACTGCCTGAAGTTTGAAGCTACCGGATGCCGGTATATATACCAATACGAGAACGCTGTGTGCTCGTGAAACGCAGGTATAAAAAATTTCAAAAAGCTTGAGCACTTCGGGTAAAGTGGCGCCGCCCGAAAATTGGATTCGGGTTATATATCATGGGGAAACATCGTGAAGTCCTTTAGTAAAGTCATCGCTGCTGCAGCATGTGGTCTGGTTCTGGCGGGTTGCACCGGCACAGCCATGAAGACTCAGCAATACGATAGCAACCAGTACACCGTTGTCGGTCACAGTGAAGCAAGTGCTACAGGCCTGATGCTGTTCGGTCTGATCCCTATTCGTCAGAACGATCGTTTTGTTCGCGCTCAAAACTCTGCAATCCAGGCGAAAGGTGGCGATGCGCTGATCAATACTCAAGTGCAGGAAAAGTGGTTCTGGGCCTGGGTCCTGAACGGCTACACCACCACGGTATCCGGCGATGTTATCAAGCTGAAAACTGCTAAATAATCAGCACTCAGCTTTAGAAAGCCCGGTTCGCCGGGCTTTTTTGTTTCTGGTGATTGGGGAGGGGGCTACGCTTCGATTACACGAATCGGCGCAGTAATTTCCAGGCGGCTTCTGCTAGTCTGCCGGGCCAGTCAGCTAACAAGGCGGCCCAATCAATGTTCACTATACGTGTCATGACCATGGACGATTACGACGCGGTCATCGACCTCATGAGGCGTACTCCAGGCATCTCCTTGCGTGATGCTGATTCTCGTGAATCGACCTCCAGATACTTAGAACGAAATCCCGGGATGAGCTTTGTTGTTGAAGTCGGAACCGTTCTCTGCGCTTGCATCATGTGTGGACACGATGGCCGCAGAGGATATTTGCAGCATCTGGTTGTTCTTCCTCAGTATCGGCGGCAAGGCATAGCAAATGCCTTGGTAGAGCGCTGTCTTTCGAGTCTTGAGAAACACGGAATACTTAAATGTCACCTCGATGTTTTCAAGACCAATTCAACGGCTGCCAACTATTGGCATAGCCAGGGTTGGCAGCTCAGATCTGATATCGATCGGTATTCGTTTATCCGGTCGGATAATGAGAACGTATGACTAATGCCGATCAGTCAAGGTACACACAAAACGTGTGGGAGGCAGCTTGCTGGCGAAAAGGCCTTGAAGCCGGCAGATATTCTGCGCCTGCATATGAAGTCGCCAGCAAGCAGCCACCCATATCCTGATTTCAGCGCATTTCAATCCCGTTCAGAGAACGATCAACCACGGTCTTGGCCATTTCCACCAGATGCATAACGGAAAGTGCCAGGTGTCGTTGCGTTCCACTCAAATGGTCACTGCTTTCATAGGCTGTGGCGGCAGCGCAACTGAGCAGTTCCGAGGCATAGCTCAGGGATTGTTCAAGCGTGGTGTTCGGGCTGGAAAGGGAAGGGTGGTCAAGAGGTAAAGCGGGTGCGGCATTGAGCATGTTGGAGATTCCTAACGCTATGGGGAATGCTGCCAGTTCTCGCTACTAAACGATAAAGGCGGCGGCTGTGCGAAGGTTAGTAGACCGGGCGTTAGGATCCGGCGCATCCGAAGATGCCCTACGCACAGCCACCATAAAGTGCAGTGAAATATTTCACTGACGGTAGGGTGACACCATGCGGACCAACGACCCGGGCTACTAAACCCGATCACTGCGATGCAGCGACCGACGCACATTAGTGGCCTGAATGGGGGGAGCGCAAGGGGGTAGGATTTTCTAGGAAATTTCGTTCGAGAGAAAGGGAAAAGTCGTGTGGGGTTGTGGTGGGGTATTACGGATTTTCTTTGGTGGGCTGTGGCGGTGAGGTTTTTCGGGTAGAACGAACCCATGCCGCCGTAGGCCGACCGAAGTTTGGTTATTCCTGACGGATCCGAGTCGGTTAACTGTGATAGAGCATTCCGCATCCATTGGCTCCTGTGTTTTTCACCGTCGTTTTTAAGAAATACCGTGGCGGTTATGTATTAACGTCGTCTAGTGACATTTGTTTTGGTTGTTGTTTGGAGAGCTGTTGGCTCCATGTCAAAAAAGGATGTTCATTGCCAATAATAAATCCATTTGGATATGGTTGAGCCTTCTACAGTTTGTAGTCTAGATCAGAGTCTGTGATGCTAGAAATAAATTCTTATTCCTTTGAAGAGCTTGTGACCGGTTACTTATAAAGCGGGCGGCCTTCAGCTCAGTGGCGGATGGGTGTGGCGAACGAAATCTTTCAAAGCAAGGTGATGCGACAAAGGACAGTGTGTGGCATTATAAGGCCATTAATCATGCGCTGAGACTCAAGATGGAACTGAATAAGTCAAGAAAAGATAATGCAAGCCCTCGACTGGGCCTACGAGAGACCTGTAAATGGATTATCGGGTATCGATTCTGTCAGGAGCTCGTAGCTAGCTACGCCAAGGGCGTGCTGCAAGACATCGGCATTGCCGTCGGTAATAAATTGGCAATGAACGCCGTAAAGTCGATTTCCGGTAAGGCACTGATAGATATAAAAAAGTAGGCTTCAAGCTGTTCACCAAATTTGGTGAAAAATTCACAATTAACCTCGGTAAAGCCGTGCCTCTCTTAGGCGGGGTGATTGATGGGAGTTTCGATGCATTCACACCAAAAGAACTTTCTGTGGCATAGCTATCTGTCTGAATGATGGTCGGATTTGTCTAGCCTAGGAGTAGTTGCTAGTCAAAATATTAAATTTTATGAAGGTGGTTGGGAGTAGATAATTTGTTCCCTTACTTAAAGTTGCATATCGTGATGCGGCCTATCTTAGAAGGCGTTGGCTAGTTGTGATTAAGGGGGTTGCGTACAACCCAATGTTTTATGTGTGGGGGTGCTCGGTGTCGAATATTGGTTGAACCGTTTTTTTTTTTTTTGAATGTGATCTTCACAAATATTAGCAAGGAGGCGTGATGAGTAAAGCATTCCTGTCGCACAGCAGTAAGGACAAAGGATTCGTTAAAGGCGTTGCAGATGCTCTTGGTAGCGCACTCTGTCACTATGATGAGCGAACTTTTGAACCCACTGGTGATTCGGCTGACGAGATACTTTCAGCTTTGGAGGACTCTGAGGTTTTTGTCTTGTTTCTTTCTGCCAACTCTTTAAATTCACCATGGGTCCAAAAAGAAATAAAATATGCTAGGCATATGTTTTTTGAAGGGAAAATTACTGCTGTTGCAATTTTTCCCTTAGATAAAACCCCGCGTGACACATTGGAGCCATGGCTGCGTCCTTTTGTGGTACAGACTTTGATGGTCCAAAAGCTTGTGGGACTAAGAATTCGTTCGATGCTCATAATGCCAGATACTATTTCGTCCTCTCGATTTATTGGTAGAGACAGCGAACTTTCTAGTTTAAAGTCGATGTTAAGGGATCGCTCCGTCAGCAAACCATCTGCTGTAATGATTTCTGGTATAGGCGGAATCGGAAAGCGTCGTTTGTTGGGGCGCGCATATGAAGATCTTTATCCATTTATTCCCAAGCACTGGGTGCAGATAGAGTTAGGATCGTACGAGGGTGAAGCTGTACTTTACGAGCGAATGCTCGAGTATTTCGAGCCCTTATCGGATTGGGCAGCATCTCTGAAAAAACTTGAAATATTTCTTGGGCTAACTCCCGCAGAGAAAACATTAGAGTTAGCAAGGGTTTTTAGTGAAATTGAAAAGACAAAACAGGTTGTTGTCTTGATTTTTTATAATGATATAGTTAACTCTGATGGTAATCTGGAAGAGTGGCTGATTAGTGCAATTAGGGCTTCAAGTCCGAGTTATCCTGTGCTGGCAGTTTCTACAGTTCGCGGCCCTGGACCTAGGTCGTTAGCTTCAATTAGTGATATTCCATATTTAAAATTAAATAGCATTGAAGATAAAGATGCGAGGCATCTTTTTGAGTTGTTATGTGACGATATTAAGGTTGTTGTTCCGGAGTCTCTAACTGATCAAGTGGTTGCATCAGTCGGCGGTCATCCGGGGCTTTTAGAGTTGTCAGCAAAATTAATGAAAGCAGCTGGTGCGGCTCGTTTTAGAATTGAGCTTTCTTCCAGTGATGGCAAGTCGGCATTGGAAGAGTATGTCGAAAAGGCGCTCGAGAACGTTCCTTTATCGGATGCTGAGAAGTCTATCATCCTTCTAGTGGACGAATTGGGAGGCGCGACGCCAGAGGATGTCTTGTTCGGATTTACCAATGATCAGCATTACGAACATGTATCTGTCTCACTCGCTAAACTTTTAGATTACGGGATGCTTGAAGACTCAGGAGAAACCCTAAGAGCAGCTTCCCATCTAAGATTGGTAATACGTAGATGGAAAAACCATAAGGCTCTTCAAGATTTTTTGGTACCAGTTCGTAAAAATCTAGTTTCTATTTTGGATCAGGCACAAGATATTGAAGGTGGCTCTTATTTAGCCCTGCGGGCCTCTATCGCCGCCGCGATCCGAGAGAATGGTGAGTTTAGTAGTGTACTAGTAAGTAAACCCCTTCTAGCTGCTCAGCAGTTACGTGTCGCTCGTAAACTGTACGATGAGAGAGCATTTATTCTGGCTGCTGAAAAGGCTAAAGCTGCATTTGAAAATAGGATGGCTCTCAGTGATGAAGGAGTTGTCGAAGCACTTAGGATATTAGGCCTTGTGGGGGTTCGTAAAAATAATGATGTCTTGAAGGAGTTTAGTTGTACTGAACTTGATAGAATTTCAAGCGGCAAGACAAGAAAAATTGCTGCTTTTATCCGGGGCTTTGAAAAACGCTTAGCTGGTGATTTTCGTGGTGCGGAACAACAGCTGATGGTGGCGTTAGGTAACGGCGGAACTGGAGACTTTCATGTTCTTCGCGAGTTAGCTGCGTCACTTTTGGAGCAGGGACGTGCCCAAGAAGCAGAACAATATGCTCGAGGAGCGTTAAGGATTGCCCCTACTAACCCCTTTATCATGGATATTCTAGTCGCCTGTTTGATTGATCGCTTTCGTGATTCAGTTCATGATCAAGGTTTAAAGGAAGAAATCAGGATGCTGTTAGCTAGGCTGGCATCGTCAGACGAACGCGAGCAGCAGTCATTTAGTCCCCGCAGAGAGATTGGATTTGCTATGGCGAGCCGTCGTTATCCAGAAGCCAAGAGTTTGCTAGATAAGCAGAAGAAGAATAGCCATAAGATTTGGTATCGCGGATTGTTGGCCGAGTGGTTATTACGCAGTGGCGAGTCTCGTGAGGCTTTAATAACTTTAGACGGATTGCACCGACCGCCTCAGAATGCGGGCGCAGATGAAGAGCTGCTCGAATTTGCCCTTGTCCGCACGACGAAAGTTCTCGCTCTTGCTGGATCTGGTCGATTTGACGAAGCTATAAATGATTATAATCGCAACGCTAGGTTTCTCAGCTTGAAAAGTGCTGAGGAGTTGCGAAAGATTTTAGTTGAAGAAATTGCTCGGGCACCTGGAGTAAGGTCTCAAGCTGTGAGAGATTTTGCGAAAAGGTAACTTTTCATTTTTTGCTTTTTATAGCTGTAACCCAGTGATCGGCATGATCACTCTCGACCCAAAGTTGCCCTCTGCAAGCGGTTTGGGTCGAATAGTATTCACTGAGCACTGTTTCTGATCTATTCTTACTTTCTACTTGGAGGGTGCCACCGTGAGTGCTGTTACTACATGCGGCCGCTAACCTTATATCAAGGGGGGTAATAGGCCAGAAAGTCTATCTTTTAGTCAGATATAGTAGAGGTGTTTGGTTTAATTAGATCACCACAGTCCAACTCCTGCTTGGGCGTACGAACCTAAAAAGCACCGTCAGATAATTGGGAATTGAGATCGATGGTGCTTATGGCAGAGTAGATGGAAGGTTGATGATTTGTAGTGATGAAGATCGGCCCAAAGCGGTCAGTCACGAAAGGCAGCTTCGATCCAAAACTACCCGTCATTTGTGTGCGGCTTGTCTAAACTCACCGTGCCTATACAGCGCTTTCTGAAATTATGGTACTAGGGCATAACGCTGGATGGCCTGAAACACAGCCTCACGATCTTCCTCACTGATACCTTATCCCAACGTTACTGCCATGCGGTAAAACATCAAGGTGTCTATTGATGGATCGATAAAAGGAAGCTCTGGCGGCGGTGCTCCTGCTCCCAAGGAATGCCACTTTTCCATTAGCTTAAGAAGCTCATTCTCATATTCATCAGGATTGTCTTCATAGATTAATTCTGGCCCTCGAATAGCCATTAGCCTAAACCGAAACTCAGATTGATCTTCCCAATGTTCGGCCTTAATCCGGGCTAACCTAGAGCCTCCAGTAATCTCAGCAATCCCTGGGGTTGAGCGAACGAACTGCCTCACATATGCAACAGAATCTTCGATATATAGAACGTCGCCACCGAAGGATTCCTCGTCTAACCATGTTATAAGAAAAAAGCCATTACCGAATATTGTTCCTTTTGTAAATGGCGCTGGCACGTCATTGAGTCTAAACTCCACCGTCTTTAACTCTCCGTCCTGGATTTTGTATGGACGACTAAGCTCAAACTGCAGCTTTTTCACCGAAAATGGGGAGCCTTTTCAGCTCAAGCGGACGCCTCGGTGCTGATCCGCGTACCGGTACCAGTGCCCAGATTTCTCAACAGCTGATTTGACATAGGAGTTTACAAAGTAAGCCTGGCGCGACAGGTGAAAAGTTTCAAGAGGCAGTTCCATGAGGTCATCCAAGTGACCGGCTCTTGTGAACTGGAGTTTGCCGCTTTGTAAGATCAATGGAGGGGTGGATACTCGCGTGTAGTGGTGAATTTCCATTTTTCAGATATTGAGTGGACTCCTAGTTGTTAATGCATTCTGAGCATAATTAAATGATAGAAAATTAACATAATTGTGCGGGAGAGCGATGACGACCACTTGGACTCATAGCAACTATTTCTGGATGTCCGCTTTTTGCCCATGGGGGTAAAAACACTAACCGTGCTATCGCCGTCGAATTAAAATGGGAGGAAATGCCAACGTTTTAAGGTCGATCTCAGCGTAGCCCCCAAATCGCTCTTGTAGAGCCAGATCCTAAAGCCCCAAACTCCGTCTATAAGAAAGTGACGAGCTGTCTAAGTTTGCCGTTGGTATGTGCCATGGTCAGACTTACGACAGTCGTACACCCTGGTTCGTCATCGTAAACTCTGATCAGAAGCATATTCCCATTGTTCTGCACGCTGTAATTATGGCCACGGTACTCATACCCTAGATCGTGGTCGACATCGTCAAAACGGATAGATTTCACTATCTTCACAGCGGCATCCAATATTCGGTTCCATATGAGGATCGCCTCGTGAAGCTCTTTATTCAAGGGAGGTATAGAGGTCAAGGCACCTTACTTCCCGAAAGCCTCGACGACTACAGAGGAGCGACATTTGGTTGCAGGCAGTAATCGGCTAATTGCGGCTAACAAGGCGCATTTTCCTATCTGAAGGCACCGCACAGGTCGCACTCACCGGTATTCAATCAAACCGAATCGACAGCGATTACTGGCACTGCCACCCACACCCATACACAGATCAGGGCACCACGACCTTTGCCTCAGCATCATCGTCCAGGAATTCACCTCGGAGTGGTGAAAGGCTTGCCGCTAGCTCGCTCTTGCGAAACGGCTTGGTGAGCCGCGGCAGGTCTGGGTCAAGGCCCTCACGTTCCGCATAGCCGGAGACGAGCAGGATCGCGGTCTCGGGCCTGGAGCGCTGAACCACTCTGGCCAGATCGGTGCCATTGATGCCCGGCATGAGATGGTCGGTGACGAGCAGATCAAATGGCTCCCCGTGGGCCATCAACTGCATGGCTTCTTCGCCTGACGCGGCCTCGATCACGCTGTAGCCCAACTCGGCCAGCATGTACGAGGTGCTGGCGCGTACCAGTTCTTCATCATCGACCAACAGCGCGATCCCGCGTGTCAATCGCGGCTCCGACGCCTCGACAATGCGCAAGGCCACTGCCGGCTCGGTCGTACTGCGCGGCAACCACAGCTCGACATTCGTCCCGAAACCCGGCGAGCTCTGAATCGTGAGTGCTCCGTTCAACTGTGATGCCAGCCCATGCACCATCGAAAGACCGAGACCAGTCCCTTTGCCGACACCCTTGGTGGAAAAGAATGGCTCCACTGCGCGGGAGAGGGTTGCGGCGTCCATGCCAATGCCAGTGTCCACGACAGACAGGCACAGGTACTCGCCTGGCGGAAGTTTTGAACGGTGCCCATTGCCGACCAGCGACATGCTGGCAGATATGCGCATCGTTCCTCCCTGAAGCATTGCGTCACGTGCGTTTACGGAGAGATTGAGAAGGGCCATCTCGAGCTGGTTCTGATCTGCGATGGCAGCGGGCAGATTCTGCGGAGCATCGATGACCACCTTGATTTGCGGCCCTGTCGTGCTGGCAACCAGATCGCCCATATCGTTCACCAGTCTGGCCACATCGACCGGCACCGTCTGAAGTGGCTGACGGCGAGCGAAGGCAAGCAGTCTCTGCACGAGTATCTTTGCACGTTCTGCCGATTGCATCGCGCCTGAGATGAGCCGTTGCTCTCGTTCGCCACCCACGCCTCGTCGCTGGAGCAGGTCGAGCGTGCCAACGATCGGGGTGAGCAGGTTATTGAAGTCATGGGCGACGCCGCCGGTAAGCTGCCCCATCGCTTCCATCTTCTGGCTCTGGCGCAGCGCCTTCTGGACTTCTTCCCGTTCGGTGATGGCCTGAGCAATTCGCCCTTCAAGGGTGTCATTGAGCTCCCTCAATTCCTCCTCGGCCGCCTTGCGGGCGGTGATTTCTATTGCGGTGCCGGTCACGCGCAAACAGATACCGGCCTTATCGAACACGCCCCGACCCTTGGCCGCAACCCAGCGGACGATGCCGTCCTCCCGTCCAATCGTGCGGTAGTCGACTTCGTAGAGCGCACGACGCTCTGGGTCTGCTGCCGCCATGAAGGCTGCGATCGTCGCTTCACGATCCTCGGGATGCAACCCCCCATAGAAGTCTTGCAGCGTGACCGTCACGTCAGCCGAGATGCCGAACATCGCTTTGGTCTGTGACGGCCAAACCAGCTTGTCATTAACGAAATCCACGTCCCAGAAACCCACATCGGCGTGGTCAACGGCAAGGCGCAATCTCGACTCGCTGATACGGATCGCGGAATCCGCTCGTGTGCGATGAACGATCAGCCCGATCGTATGAGCCACGAAGTCGATGATTTCTACATCCGCTGGCAACGGCTCGCGCAGCTCATGGTGGTAAAGAACGAAAGCGCCGAGCGGGGTTGCTTGCGCCGAGCGGATCGGGATTGACCAGCAGACGTGCAGACCCTGCCTGACGGCCATATCCCGGAAGTCAGCCCAGCCTGGGTCGTTCGTGATGTCAGCTACTGCCGTTACAGCGCTCGGCTCGACGGCAATGCCTTCGACAGCATCATTGTAGGCGTAGGGCAGGCTTGGCCCCGCGCAATGCTCCAGGTGATTCCCGTCCTCATTCAGGAGCAAGATGCTTCCCAGGAAACCTGACATGGATAGCGTTTCCACCTCGCGGACGATCGCATCCAGCGTGACGTTCAGGGCTCTTTCTTTTACTGCCAGCTCCAGGATACGGTTCTGCGTAGCCCCCAGTGCTGCCCCGCGATTGCGAGCTTGGGTCAGGCGCGCATTCTCAATAGCGATCGTTGCCAGTCGCGCCAGACTTTCCAGTCGTTTGATCGTCTCAGGGTCGTGATCCCGAACCTCTGACCAGTAAGCGCCAAGCGCCGAGATCGGAACAGGTCTACCGATGGGCACCATCACGAGGCTGCGGACAAAGGTCGGCGCGTAAGCGTCCTGCGGGATGCGCGGGTCGAGCCGAACGTCACTGATCGCAACCGTCTCGCGGTGGCGCATCGCCCAGCCTGAAATACAGTGGTCGATCGGGAAGCTCTGGCCTTGCCAAAGGGGAGAGACCGCATCTTCAGCCACATAAGAACAGCGGCCTTCATTTTCAATGACCACCGCAACGCCCTCAGCGCCTACCGTGGCGCGCGCCGTGTCCCTCAAAACGGCGACGACCTCGTCCACCGATGCTGCACTGGCCAGCCGCTCACTGGCATTGAGCACATGAGATAAGCGGTCATCACCGATTGGATCCTTGGGAACAGTAAGCAAACGAAACTCCCAACGGCCACAGAGTCTTCTTCCGCGGTCTGGTTCAAATTGATGGTGGCGAAAGAGAGGGTGTGGCGCGACTCTCTCTTTTCGGCATGGGCGGATTTCAGTCTCTCAGAAAAGCGACTATCAAGCATCATCAGGGCGGTATTGTTTGACCGACAGCAATGGGTCGATTCTGTTGGAAAAGGCAGTTCTCTCAAGCTGCTCAAGGGCTGGCCGATGAAAAGACTTCTTTAGCATGCTGCTACGTGAGCGCTGAGCCCGATCCTCCGCGACAATTCAAGATTTCAATCTCAGGCACGTACTGTTTGCGGATCAAAACCGAGATCGACTGCTTTCAACAGAGTCGCCCCAGCCGGCTTTGTAAAAACAGCTTTGTTATACAAAACCCATGGCTTACACCCAATCAATCTCACCCAAAAGCCGAGCAACCTCATCCCGCAACCTGTAAAACCTCTGATTCAACTCCCCATACCCCGACTTCCAGCACAAAACGCCATTGCGATAACTCTGCCCCAACATGAGATCGTTGAACGAACCCATGCCGCCGTAGGCCGAGCGCAGTTTCGTTATTCCTGACAGATCAGAGTCAGCCAACCGGGCGCGGGCATCGCGCATCCATTGGCTCCAATGCTCTTCACCGTCGCTTTCCAGCAGGGCAATGAGTTCGTCCAGAACACTGATCAGCTCTTCGGTTTTTGTGCTCATTTTGAGTCTCGCTTGAACCTGTTGTGTTCATGGAATACCGCGACGATTATGTCTCACTCATTACCCTCGAACACAACGCCCCATCATCCATACAGGCCAGCCCCCATGCCCTTCAACTGGCACTCCGACCCCATTACCCAATCCACTCCCGTCACCGCCACTTACAAAAATACCCAGAACGTCCGCCGCTTCATGACCGAGCATTGCGGTCCTGATTTCAAATTCGACCGACCCTTCATGGCCTGGATCATCGATGGAACCACGAAGACCATGGGCGACCTGGTAGATGAATGGTTGCGCAGGCATCAGGGGTTACCTCGTTAGGATATTCTTTTGCCTTTCGTACACCTGTTTGGATATTTTTGTCATCTGGCGCTCTTTTAGCCGGTTACGATGGAATTTGCTGAGGTCTCAGTGCTCTAATGATTTCAAAGCGCCACTAATTTTTGGCAGCAGCCGTTTTTTCTCGTAGCGTGTGCATGCATTTCTGCGGAATGTGAAACAGCGTAATCAATACCTTCAGGTACAGCAGCATTGACTCCGACCGATATTGAAAGCCTGAAAAGCCAGTTGAAGGCGCTTGAACAGGAAAACCTGAGCCTTAAAGATCAGCTGTGCACCAACAGGCAGAAAGCCGAGCTGGAGTTGGCGTCTTCTCAGGAGCGCTACCGTTTCCTGTTCAATGCCATGGATGAAGGTTTCTGCATCATTGAGTTTTTCGATGGTCCGCACGGGCCTTTGAGTGACTACATCCATATCGAGGCCAACCCGGCCTATGCCTTTCATGCCGGTATTCCCAATGTCGTCGGGCAGAAGCTTCGTGAAATGGTTCACGAAGAGGCCGATGGCTGGGTCGAGTTCTATGGCAAGGTGCTGCGTACCGGTGAGCCGATCCGCTTTGAGCGTGAACTGGTGGCGACCGGGCGTTATCTGTCTCTGACGGCCTTTCGTATCGAGCCGGCCAGTCGTAACCAGGTGGCGGTGCTATTTCAGGACATTACCGAGCGCAAGCGTGCCGAAGAGGCCTTGCGGCAACTGAACGAGACGCTGGAAGCTCGCATCATCGAGGCGGTTACCGAGCGTAAGGTGCTCTCGGATGTGGTCAACGGGACCAATGCGTTCATTCATGTCATCGGTCCCGATTACCGCTGGCTGGCGATCAACGCTTCTGCCGAGCGAGAGTTTCAGCGTCTGTTCGGTGTCACGCCCAAGGTTGGCGACAACATGCTTGAGTTGCTCAAGCATCGGCCTGACAGCCAGGCGGTCATTCGCGGTTTCTGGGATCGGGCGCTGGCAGGGGAGGAGTTTGTCGAGGTCACCAGTTTTTGCGATTCTGCGGACGATACCCGGCACTATGAAATTCGCTACAGCAACCTGCTTAATGTCGATGGCGAGCGGATCGGTGCCTATCTGTTTGCCTATGACGTGAGTGAGCGTCTTCAGGAGCAGGCTCGTCTGAGTCAGGCCGAAGAAGCCTTGCGGCAGTCGCAGAAGATGGAGGCTGTCGGTCAGCTTACGGGTGGCATCGCTCACGATTTCAATAATCTGCTGACGGGCATTACCGGTTCGCTGGAGTTGCTTAAAGCGCGCTTGAGTCAGGGGCGTTATAACGAGATTGATCGCTATGTTGCCGCTGCACGGGATGCTTCCAAACGTGCCGCTTCGCTGACTCATCGCTTGCTGGCCTTTTCGCGACGTCAGACCCTTGATCCCAAGCCTGTCGATATCAATCGGTTGGTGATTGGTATGGAAGAGCTGATTCGTCGCTCCGTCGGGCCGCACATCACGGTGGAAGTCGTGACGTCAGTCGGGTTGTGGTCGACATTCATCGATGCGCCCCAACTGGAAAATGCGCTGCTGAACCTGTGCATCAATGCGCGCGATGCCATGCCTGAAGGCGGGCGCATTACCATTGAAACAGCCAACAAATGGATCGACGAGCGTGCCTCTCTGGCGCGTGACCTGCCGCCAGGGCAATACCTTTCACTGTGCGTGAGCGACACCGGGACCGGGATGTCGCCGGAAGTCATCAATCGCGCCTTCGATCCGTTTTTCACCACCAAGCCATTGGGGCAGGGCACGGGGCTTGGGCTTTCGATGGTGTATGGCTTTGTGCGCCAGTCCGGTGGCCAGGTGCGGATCTACTCGGAAAAGGATCAGGGCACGACCATGTGCCTCTATCTGCCTCGGCATTACCTCGGCACGCCGCAGGATTTGCCTGATGCGGAGCCAGCGGAGATCCTCCGTGCCGAGTGTACGCAGACGGTCATGATCGTTGACGATGAACCCACCATTCGCATGCTGGTCAGCGAAGTCATCGAGGATCATGGCTATATTTCCATCGAAGCCGGGGAAGGGGCCACGGCCCTGGAACTGCTGAGCACCGATATGCGTGTGGACCTGCTGGTCACTGATGTCGGCTTGCCCGGTGGCATGAATGGCCGTCAACTGGCCGACGCGGCACGCATCATCCGGCCTGACCTGAAGGTGATGTTCATCACCGGTTATGCCGAGAACGCGATTATCGGCAACGGCCATCTTGAGCCGGGCATGTGGGTGCTGACCAAACCGTTCACCATGGAAGCCTTTGCCAGCCGCATCCATGAAATGCTGAACATGGATGACTGATCTTTCTGGCGACCCCGGAGGTCGCCAATGCTTTTTTCTGCATTAAGAATATTTATGGAGTAATAACTCCAGATTCAATTGTGCCCATAGCCTGGGTGGGAGTAGATTGCGTTTGTTGATAGCCATTGGCTATCCGATTTGCCAACTTTCACTCTCGCTGGGGTGCGTCATGAGTAAACCCGTTTCATTGGCAAAGCGCATCGGATTGGGCTTTGCGTCTGTGTTGTCCTTGTTGGTGCTGGTGACCGCTGTGGGTATCCAGCGGGTGGGTTTCATTGACGATACCTTGAAGTATGTCAGCGACAATTCGGCGCTGATCCAGCGTTATGCAATCAACTTTCGTGGCAGTGTGCACAACCGCGCCATTTCCGTGCGCGATGCCGTGCTGGTCAACAACGACCAGGACCTCAATCGGCACCTGAACGAGATCGTGCGTCTGCGTAAGGAATATGACGTTTCCGCCGAGCCGATGGACCGTCTGTTCGCCGAGAAGAAAAACGTCTCCAGCGAAGAGAAGCGTCTGTTGCAGGACATCAAGGATATCGAGCGCAAGGCGCTGGCTTCTACGGACAAAGTCATCGAGCTGCGCCGCAACAACGACGTGGCGGGTGCGCAAGCGATGTTGCTTGCCCAGACTTCTGCCGATTACAGCGAATGGCTCAAGCGCATCAATGCGCTGATCGATCATGAAGAAGCGCAGATCAAGGGGCTGCTCGATAACGTGCAGGCAGCCGCTGGCGGCTTCATGCTGTTGATGGTGATTGCGACTGCGGTGGCGCTTTTGCTCAGCATCGGGGTGTCTGCGACGATCATTCGTTCTGTGAAGTCCACGTTGGGTGCTGAGCCTGCAGAGGTTGCCGAGGTCATTCGTCGTCTGGCCCGTGGCGATTTGAATCAGAAGATTGAGTCGGCTTACCCTGACAGCGTCATGGGAACCCTGAAAAACACCTTGGGGAATCTGGCCCAGACCATCAATGAAGTACGGGCTGCGGCTGCCCACGTAACCGATTCGTCAGCGCGTCTGCTGTCCACTTCGGCCAGCAATAATCGCCAGATCAGCCTGCAAACCAATGAAGCCCAGCATATTGCTACTGCCATCAACCAGATGGCGGGTTCGGTCAGTCAGGTGTCGGGCTATGCCTCTCAGGCTTCCGAGGCGACCAAGGTTGCAGATGGTCAGGTTGAAAGTGGCCACCGCATGGTGGGCGAAGCCGCCACGACCATTCAGAAACTGGCAACCATTCTGGAGCAGGCCACGCAGACGGTGGGTCAGGTTTCCAAAGACAGCGAAAACATCGAGAGCGTGATCGAGGTGATCAACTCCATTGCGGCGCAAACCAACTTGCTGGCGCTCAACGCCGCCATCGAGGCTGCCCGTGCCGGTGAGTATGGCCGAGGCTTTGCGGTGGTGGCTGATGAAGTGCGCTCGCTGGCGACGCGCACCCAGGAGTCCACCCAGGAAATTCGCGAGATGATCAGCAAGCTTCAGGGCGGTACGCAAGGCGCGACCCAGATCATGCAGCAGAGCTGTGAGCTGGCCCGCACGACCGTCGAGCAGACTCGGGATGCACAGGCAGCACTCAGCAGGATTCGTGAAGAGGTCGGGGCCATCAACGACATGAACGCCCAGATCGCCAGTGCCTCTATTCAGCAGAATGCCGTGGCGGATGATGTTGCACAGAATATCAACCGTATCCACAGCTCCACCCTTGAGTCGGCAGCCGGATCGCGTGAAGTGGCGAGCTCCAGCGAAGAGCTGGCGGAACTGGCTGATCGGTTGACCGGGAAGGTGGCGTTTTTCAAGGTGGCGTAAGCCCGCTTGGCAGGAGCGAATACATTCGCGAGGCAGTGTTGAAGGCAATACATTTTCTTTGGATGTACGGGCCTCTCGCGAATGAATTCGCTCCTGCGCGCAGTGGTATTTCTGGCGATAAATCTCTTGGAACATACCGGCCCCGTCGCGGCCAAGGCCCCCTCCCACAGGTTTGGTTCTACTGCACGGGCGGTGCCTGAAACTCGCCTCTGGACAGGTTGTTCACGTCATTCCCCATACTGTCGCGAAGGCTCAGGTCGGCGCCTTTGGAGGCCAGGGCTTGCAGAATTTCGGTTCGCTGGAACAGGGCGGCATACATGGATGCTGTCTGACCGGCGTTATTGCGTTGGTCGGGCGCGCAATGGGCTTCGACCAGGCGTTTGGCGATACTCAGTTCGCCTTTGAATATGGCGCCCATCAAGGCGGTATTGCCTCGTTTGTCTTCGGCGCAGGGGTCCGCACCGGCATTGATCAATTGAGTAACGAGTTGTTCGTGGCCGTGATAGGCCGCCAGAATCAACCCCGTATAGCCTTTCTCGTCCTGGATGTTCAGGTCGTAGTGAGCGTCGATGAAGGTTGCCATCATCTCGCTGTTTCCCTCTCGGGAAGCGTCGAAAAACAGGGTGCGTAGCTGGTTGGTTGTCTGGTCCGAAGGTGTTTCTGCCTGAGCGACTGCGGCAAACAGCACCAACCCGTAAAGTAAGGTTCGCATGGGCGTTCTCCTGAAAACAGCCAGCCCCTTGCGGGGCCGGCTATCGACTTGTCAGTCTTTGAGGTTCGCAGCCAGGGACTTGACCTTGGCCAGATCACCCTTGGCCACTTCGGTTACCCGGGTGCCGTAGTCTGGATCAGCCTTGTAGAGGAACGAGAGCACGATGTTCTTGCTTTCGGTGTCGGTGTCAGCCAGCGACTCGCCAAAGCTCTGGACCAGATCGCTCTTTTCCTTGGTGTTGTAGGAACGATACAGATCGCCTGCTTGCTTGAAGTTCTGCTCGCGGGTGATCTTCGCCTGCTGGGTAGTGCCGCTTACTGGCGACTGGCTGTAGCGTGCCTGAGTATCGGACGGACGCGGGCTCAGACGGCTTGGCTCGTAGTTGACGCCACTGGTGGTGTGGCCAGTGTTCATTGCGCCATCCTGGTTGCCGTTGTTGACCGGGACTTTCGGCTGGTTGACCGGCAGGCTCAGGCCATTGGCGCCCAGACGATACATCTGCGTGTCGGCATAGGAGAACACACGGCCTTGCAGCAGGCGGTCTTCGGAAGGTTCGATACCCGGTACCAGGTTGGCCGGAGCCATGGCGACCTGCTCGGTCTCCTGGAAGAAGTTATCGACGTTCTTGTTCAGGACCATCTGACCGATCTTGCGCTCGGGTACGTCAGGCCAGATCTTGGTGGCGTCGAGCGGGTCGAACTCGAATTTTGCGAGATCGGCAGGTTTGAGCACCTGAATGTAGAGATCCCATTTCGGGAAGTCGCCTTTTTTGATCGCGCTGACCAGATCGTTGGTCAGGTGGCTGAAGTCCTTGGACTGCACTTGAGCCGCTTGTGCCGGATCGAGGTTCTTGATGCCTTGCAGTGATTTCCAGTGGAACTTCACGTAATGGACTTCGCCCTTGGCATTCACCAGTTTGTAGGCGTGTACGCCATTGCCGTCCATGAAGCGATAACCGGCTGGCGTCCCTTCATTGGAGTACAGCAATGTCAAAGTGCGAGTCGCTTCCGGGACGTGGGAAAAAAAGTCGAAGCGGCGGGAGTCATTACCCAGATTGGTTCTAGGGTCAGGCTTGAAGGCATGAACCATATCGGGAAACTTGATGGCGTCGCGAATAAAGAAGGTCGGAAAGTTATTACCCACCAGGTCCCAGTTACCATCGGCGGTATAAAACTTGGTGGCGAAGCCATGGGGGTCGCGCAATGTTTCAGGTGAATGGTTGCCATGCACTACGGAGGAGAAGCGCACGAAAACCGGAGTCGCCTCACCCGACTTGAACACCTTTGCCTTGCTCAGATCGCTGATATCGGCCGACGCGGTAAATTCACCGCGAACCCCTGTACCACGGGCGTGAACCACGCGCTCAGGAATACGCTCGCGATCAAAACGCTGGAGCTTTTGCAGCAACTGCACATCCTGCAACAGCGTAGGCCCTTGAGGGCCGGCAGTCTGTGAGTTCTGGTTGTCGCCCACCGGCGCACCATTGTCGCGGGTTAATGTATCTGCTGCATAAGCGGTCGGAATAACCATTAAGCCGACAGCAGTTAAACGCAGCATCTGTCCAGACCAGTTTAAAAACGGCATTTTTTGAATCCCTCATATTTTTGTATTCAGCGCACTTATCCTAGGCGGATGAATATTTATCTGTAATCGTAAAAATTTATCGGGGCGATTGAGATAAATGTGTGTGACGTACATATGGGGGACACGGGTGAGTGTAGATGAGAATCGTTATTTGTATGTTGGCTTTAATATGTTTCTGAAGGTTTCATATGTGGGTGATATTAAATTAATGGCTCAGAGAATGTCGGGCAAGTGTCCTTGTCGGGAGTTTTCGTGTTTCTGTTGGCAATAATGAGTTATCTCCCTTAAAACAGCGCGATTCAATTCGGGAGGGCCTTGCTTTTGTGGCGGTCATTTTTATTGCTTCCGTGCTTGCGGCCAATGCGCGTTATGATGGCGCGGCCAGATTGTCATGAGTAAGCCCCGGAGCCCCTCGTTTTGATGTCCATTGTCACCCTGCTTGAAGCCACGCCTCCAGAAGCCATCAAAAGCCAGATTCTGCAGATGGTCGTCGATTACGTCACCGACATCAGCATGGTCGCCATTGCCCCGAGCAATCCGCTTTACAACCTCTATCAATATGGCATCGGCTACGAGGTTCATCTCTATCTGGATGCAATGAATGGCTCCAAAGGCATTCCGGTCGAACTGATCGTGGCGCTGGATGAACAGGACCCCTCCATCGTGACCGGCTTCGTTCTGTACCTGCCGGTCAAGGATGATCCTGAAGCCTGTGCCGTGGCGTATATGGCCGTGCGGGAAAGCCACCGTCGCCGTGGTATCGCACGCGGGATGCTGCAGAAAATGCTTGGCCGTTACCCTCACGCCGAACTTTCCTGCGTCGTCGGCAAGGTGCCGTGCTTTGAATCGCTGGGCTTTCAGGTCATTGGCGCACGCGGCCCGCAGGTCATCATGAACACCCGCGATCACGGCACGGAGGGGCTGTTGGCAGTGCTGGATGTCGCGCCGATCTATCGCTCAGTGGAGGTGCGGCAGATTCATGCGTACCTGCTCAAGCAGCACGGGAAAAGAGCCATGGTGGACGCCGAGAAAAAGCGTGACCGGCACCTGGACGAGATGACACGTCACGCCACGGCGTTTGTGATCGAGCGGTTGGGCGAGGGCGCCTTGCGCAATGGCGGGCGCGGGCCGGTGTTAGTGGGCTGAGTGAAATCGCCTAGTCCTGCCCGAGTATCTGCGCTCTGCAAGCCTCGATGATCTCATCCGCCAGCGGCGAGTCATCCGGGCAGGAGCGTGACAATACAATTGCGCCGACCGCATGGGCCAGCATGCTGATCATTCTTGCCCGCTGTTGATCCGCCTCGTCCGTGTCGGGGCTTGCAGAGTCAATCTGTTCAAGCATTTTTGTGATCCCTTCTGCAAACGTCGCCTTGACCTCCTGCGATTGACGCGCAGCATCCCCGCAGAGTGCGGCCATTGTGCAACCGACGTTCCGGCCATCGCGGTGCTTGCGGGACAGGTAGTGATTGATGAACTCGGCGACGCTGAGGTTTTCGCTATTGGCCAGGCTCTTGGCAAAACTGCTTGCAGCGGCTTCGGCCATCAGGTCGGCTTTGGAGCCGAAGTGCTTGTAGAACCCGCCATGGGTAAAACCGGCAGCCGCCATCAGGTCGGCGACGCCCACGCCGTCATAACCCCGCTCACGAAACAGCTCTGAAGCCGTATCGACGATGTGCGCTCGATTCGCCTGCGCCTGCGCTTTGCTGACTCTCATATCCACATGCCTTTTGTGCTTACGCTCAAGTCGTCACTATACATTGATGTCGCTCATCATCAAAACTGTTGACGTCTAAGATTATGATCATCATCATAATCGTCAAGCCTGCCTCGGGAGCCGACGCATGGCGATGTGCTCCTTTGGCAACGACCTTCAATTGATGTGGAAGCAAGACGACATGACCGAGAAAACCTTGTTCGAGCCTTACACCCTTGGCTCCCTGACACTCTCCAACCGGATCGTTCTAGCGCCGTTGACGCGCAATCGCGCGGGTGCCGGTTTCGTGCCAAGTGAGTTCGCCGCGACTTACTACAGCCAGCGGGCGTCGGCGGGTTTGCTGATTTCAGAAGCTACGCAAATCTCGCAGCAGGGGCAGGGCTATCAGGACACGCCTGGCATTTACACGCAGGCGCAGATCGACGGCTGGCTCAAGGTTACCGATGCTGTCCATGCGCAAGGCGGGCGAATCTTCCTGCAGATGTGGCACGTCGGACGTGTTTCGCATGTCGACCTGCAGAAGAATGGCGCTGCTCCGGTTGCTCCCTCTGCGATCCGCGCCGAGACCAAGACGTTCGTCAACAACAGCTTTGTGGATGTTTCCGAGCCTCGGGCGCTGGAGCTCAATGAACTGCCAGGCATCGTCAACGATTTCCGCCAGGCCGCGGCAAACGCCATCGCCGCAGGTTTCGATGGCGTCGAGATTCACGGTGCCAATGGCTATCTGCTGGATCAGTTCATCAAGGACAGCGCCAACGTACGCACCGATGCCTATGGGGGTTCCATCGAGAATCGTGCGCGTCTTCTGCTGGAAGTGACAGCGGCTGTGGTCGAGGAGATCGGCGCTGAGCGTACAGGCATTCGTATTTCGCCGGTTTCGCCAGCCAATGGGGTTTCAAGCAGTGATCCGCAGGCCCAGTTCGATTACATCGTCGATCAGCTCGACGCCCTGGGCATTGCCTACCTGCATGTTGTCGAGGGGGCGACCGGCGGGCCGCGTGACGTTGCGCCGTTCGATTTCGACTCCCTGCGCCGACGCTTCAAGAACACCTACATCGCCAATAACGGCTATGACCTGGACCTCGCTACCTCCCGGCTGAACCAGGACAAGGCCGACCTGTTTGCTTTCGGGCGTCCGTTTATTGCCAACCCGGATCTGGTTGAGCGATTGAGCAGCGGCGCGCCTCTGGCAGCGCTCGATCCGACCACGATTTATGGCGGCGGCGCAGCGGGATATATCGACTATCCGACCTTCGCAGATTCTCAAGCGCAGTAAAACCCGCAGAGCCACGGATTGATGTGGCTTCGCACCTATCCCGACATGCGTTCACCTAATCAAGAGAGCCATTTCATGACCAGCCTTTCGACAGTCCTCATCACCGGTGCTTCTTCTGGCATTGGAGCTACCTACGCCGAGCGTTTTGCGAGTCGTGGCCACAATCTCGTACTGGTTGCCCGCGACAAGGGGCGACTGGAAACTCTCGCTGCGCGGCTGCGCAAAGAGCACGACGTCGCCGTCGACGTTCTGCAGGCCGATCTCACTCGTGCCGACGATTTGGTTAGCGTGGAGACGCGCCTGCGCGATGACGCGCAAATCGGAATTCTCATCAACAATGCCGGGATAGCCCAGTCTGGTGGCTTCCTCGACCAGACCTCCGAAGATGTCACCCGGATGGTCGGATTGAATACGGTGGCCTTGGTCCGGCTCGCCAATGCCATCGCCCCGCGTCTTGTTCAGGCTGGAGAAGGCTCCATCGTCAATATCGGTTCGGTGGTTGGCCTGGCCCCGGAATTCGGTATGTCGGTCTATGGGGCGACCAAGGCGTTCGTATTGTTCCTTTCCCAAGGCCTGAATCTGGAACTCGGCCCCAAAGGCATTTACATACAGGCCGTTCTTCCGGCTGCAACCCGCACCGAGATCTGGGAGCGTGCCGGTATCGACATCAATACGCTGTCCGAAGTGATGGACGTGGGCGAGCTGGTTGATGCCGCTCTTGTCGGTTTTGATAAGCGTGAGCTTGTGACCATTCCGCCATTGCACAACGCCGCTCGCTGGGATGCGCTGGATGCTGCTCGACAAGGCCTGCTGTCGGATATCAGGCAGGCGCATGCTGCCGAGCGCTATCAAACCGCTTCGTAACCCGCTGAAGAGGTCTTCATGAAAACCAATAAACCAGTGGCGCTCGTTACGGGCGCTTCTTCAGGTATAGGCGAAGCCACGGCCCATAAACTCCTGGCGGCGGGTTACACGGTCTATGGCACGAGTCGACGTGGTGATCTCGCCGGTCAGCGGCGTTTTCCATTACTGGCTCTGGACGTCACTGACGACGAATCCGTCGATGCTGCGGTCAACGAGTTGCTCAAGCGGGAAGGGCGCATTGATCTGTTGGTCAATAACGCGGGCTTCGGGATTGCTCCGGGGGCCGCGCAAGAAAGTTCTATCGAACAGGCCAAGGCTCTCTTCGATACGAACTTTCTGGGTATCGTGCGCATGACCCGTGCAATTGTGCCGCACATGCTTGAGCGTGGTAGCGGACGGATCATCAATATCGGCTCGATTCTCGGCGCTGTTTCGGTGCCTTATGTCGCGCTTTACTGCGCCAGCAAGCATGCAGTGGCGGGTTACTCGCAAGCGCTGGATCATGAATTGCGTACCCGTGGGGTTCGAGTCTCGGTCATCGAGCCTGCCTATACCAGGACGCAGTTCGAGGCTAATAACATTGAGCCGGATGCAAAGCTCAACGAGTATGAGTCGATTCGTGCGCATGTTACGAAAGTGGTCAAACAAGCCATGGCGAACGCCGACGAACCCTCCATCGTCGCCGACGTCGTGTTGCAGGCGGCGAGTGCCGAGCGGCCGAAGCTTCGTTACACCGCGGGCAAGGCTGCAAGGCAGTTGCAGTTCTTGCGTCGATTCGCACCGGCGAGCGTGCTGGATGCGGGTATTCGCAAGAACCTGCAACTTGATACCTGAGCTTCCTTTGTCGTCAGGCACGCCGTCTGGACTACTGACTTTCCTGTGAGAAAGCCATGACCTGACCATAGGGTGATGGCACTTCACGGGCGGCATTCTGGGTGTAGAAAGAGGTTGTCAGCAGTACCAGACACACCACTGCTGGCAATGCTCCACCGGGCTTGCGCACACCGATATAGGCCAGTGCGGAAAGTAGCAGGTGATAGAAGACGCCGGCGTAGGCGAGGTCGCTAAGCCCTACGTTGAAGCGCGAGACAATGACGACCACTGCCAGAATTTTCGTGACAATAAGCAGAGGCACGAGATATCCGGGATAACCCAGTTCCCCCAGCGTTTCACGCACCCATTCACTTTTGCGAATGTACATGGCTGCGGAAACCAGATAGAGCGCAGACAGCAACAGTGTGCTGATCCAGTAGGCGTAGTTTTCAATCATGGAAGTGTCCTGTACGGGTTGTAATGCATCGACTCGCGGCGAGAGTGTCGTCTAATATGAAAAGCCGCAAGTAGGATGAAAAAGTGATACTTAGTATGGAAAACCAGACTAACGACGACGAAAAGATCAATATGCACGAGGAAATGCGCCGGGCATTCTCGTTGCTGTCGGGCAAATGGAAGCTGGAAATAATGTGGTTGCTCAACCAGCGGATCTATCGCTTCGGAGAACTGCGCAAGGCAATTCCAGGCATTACCCAGCACATGCTGACGGCGCAACTTCGCGAGCTTGAAAACGATGGCCTGGTGTCGCGCACCGTGTTTGCGCAAGTGCCGCCTCGTGTCGAATATGAAATCACGACCAAGGCGCGCGGGCTTGGGCCAACCATGGAAGCGCTTATGGTCTGGTGGAACGAGTACGGGAATAGCGTGCCGGCAAAACCGGGTACACGCGGTCGCAAGGCAAAAAACAGTTAACGTTATTCAGGATGATTCAGGCCCCACCCGCAGAGTGCAATTTGCCACGTAAATCACGCATCATGTGCGGGTCCGGTCTAAAGGTAGGCTCCTTCATGCGCGTCATGTCATCCGCTTTGCGTCTTGCTGTGCTGTCATTGGGAATGGTGTTTTCCGTTGCTGCGCTGGCAACCGAAGAAACGCAACTGGCAGAGTCCATCAATCTCTATCGCAG
Source organism: Pseudomonas serbiensis (assembly GCF_030580745.1). Classification (NCBI taxonomy): domain Bacteria; kingdom Pseudomonadati; phylum Pseudomonadota; class Gammaproteobacteria; order Pseudomonadales; family Pseudomonadaceae; genus Pseudomonas; species Pseudomonas serbiensis. The sequence goes on along the minus strand of NZ_JAUQOO010000003.1, from coordinate 153,180 downwards.
CCAGGTTCAACGCTGTGCCGGGCAGGTTTCCATGGAGCTGCCGCCGCTGGTCAGTGATTCACGTCTGGTGTTGCCGGCTACCGGGTCAGGTGATTTGCAGCAATCGCTGGCACGTGCCTCCTATCCGATGGTTACTGTGCAGGCTATCAGCCTGTCGGGGCCGCGGGATGCGCAATCGGCCATGAAAGCGGTGCAGGAAAGTTTTTGCCAGGTAGTGCTGGACCCGCAATTCGTCGACATCGGTGTGAGCCGGGAAGGGCGCGAATGGCGCATTGTACTGGCGCGCTCTCTGCTGGCTGCGCGGCTGGGAGAGTGGCAGGCTGAAGGGCAAAAGCTGCTTGAGCTGATCAACACAGCACGCACGCAGCCACGTCAGTGCGGTACTCAGGCCTTTAATGCCACGACCCCGCTGGCCTGGAATGCCACGCTGGCAACGGCGGCTGAAGGGCATACCCGGTCCATGGCCAATAACAGCTTCTTCGATCACAAAGGGCGCGATGGCAGTACGCCGGGGGATCGGGCCGAGTTGGCCGGTTACATCGCCCAGCAGATCGGTGAGAACATCGCCGCTGGCCAGGACTCGGTGCGCAAGGTGGTCGATGGCTGGCTAGCCAGCCCCGGCCACTGCGCCAATCTGATGAATCCGGGCTTTCGTGAGTTGGGCGCAGCCTATGCGATCGACCCCAAGAGCGATGCAGGAATCTACTGGACGGCCATGTTCGGTTCGCAGTGAGAACTGGCCGTCCGCATGGCCTGAATCAGAAACGGAACGCTTGTCTGCCAATCAATAACCATTGGCCGTTCTGTTTCTGCCAGATCTGAAAGTTTTCGATCTCGGTCGGCACTACCTTGCCGCTGTTCACTGCCTGGGCCGAAAAGTGATTGCGCACCAGGGCGACATCGCCGGAAAGGGTGATTTTCTGGTTGAGCATTTTCAACTCGTTGAAAGCACTTTTCCCGGTTTCGATATCAGCAATGAATGCCTGCTTGTCCTGAATGTTACCGCTGGAGTGGCCGTAGGTAAGATTGTCTGCGGTCAGCTTTTTCAGTTGCCCGATATCCTTGTGCAGCATGGCCTGGGTCAGCTTGTCCACGGCAGCGGCAACATCGTTCTCATCGGAAGAGGCGGCGTATACAAACCCGGTGAAGAGACACAGAAAACCCACAAGCAGTTTGAGCTTTTTCATGAACAGGTCCTTTTTTTGTAGTTAGATTAAGACGGACAGACGGTCTGGATAGTGAGTTCCTTGCATTCGTCTGTCATCGTACAACTTAGCCGATTTTATCGGGATGGCAAGGATTTGTTGCTCTGGCCGCGAATGTGACCACCATCATATTAAGTGAACTGGCGGGTACAATTATCTTGACAACCAAACTGGGATGAGCCGAAACTTGATGCACTTTGAATAGTGCTATTACTATAAAAATGTAATGCCAATGTGCGCAGATGTTCGCACATGGATCGAGCGAGAGGGCTTGATATGAATGTCATTGATTTTACCGACTCTCGCAAGAGAACCGAACGTGCTGTAAGTACCACAACAAAGATCCCTTTGTTGGAAAACGTTCTCACTATCACATTACGTACCGATGCTCCGGCGTTTCTGGGTATATGCAGCGACGGTCTTCGCAGTAATACCTCGATTGTCGGCGGGGAGTTCCATGGCCCGCAATTTCAGGGCGTAGTACTGCCAGGTGGTTCCGATTTCTTTATCGAGAACTCAGGTGATGTTGCGCACTTGAATGCACGCTTTACCTTGCGCACTGACCTGGGTGAACTGATCAACGTCATCAACAAGGGCGTGCTTATCCTGGATGAAACGGCTCAGCAGGAAATTCAGGACGGCGTATGGCCGGTGACGGCAGGTCATTATGAATGCACCTGCACTCCACGTTTTCAGGTCGCGATGGGCCCTAATGACTGGCTGGAGCGCAGCGCCTTTATCGGCAAGATTGAATATATATATGCCAATGAAACCCTGTTGAATATTTATCGTATCAAGTACTGAAACTCATAACTTTCGCTCCAGGGTGGGAGCGTGAGCATTGCCCGGTAAAACCTCTTTCCTGCGCCTCCAGCCTTTTCCTCCCTCGCCACATCAATTAATTAGCACGCCTGATACAGAGTGGTTACAATCGCCGCCCTCGATGGCATTCGGCCATCGTTTGCGTGCCACGGACGGGCGATAGCCTGTGGTATGCCCTCACTCTCTACAGGTCAGATGGCGCTTTGCGGTGACATCTCAAGGATGTGCGTTAAATGAATAAGTTGCAGTACGCCGCGATCGGCTTCATGGGGCTGATGTTGACCGGGTGTGTTTCCTTCACGCCTGCAGGCCCGATTGCCCCTCCTATCGAAATTGCGGAACACACCTTGCCTATAGGGGCCTCGGTCAAGGACGTGCAGGTTTCGGATGAGAGCATCAAGGCCGATGTGCGTCGTAATATCGGCGTTCAGTTGACCAGCCAGATCAATACGTACATTGAGCGAGGCGAGTTCTTCCAGAAAATGATCGTGTTCCCGGCCAGGCTGGGTGAGAAGGATGTCGATCTGACGTTCAACTTCACGTCTCTCAAGGGCAAGCGTACGCCGCACCCTGGCTATTTTCCTGGCGCCTTGCTGACATTGACGGTCTGGATCTGGGTCAATGGCCCGATTTATGTCGATGCATATGATCTTTCGGGTGAGCTGAGCATCACCGATCGCACAGGCAAGCAACTGGCCCTGTCACGGCAGGTGCTCAAGCGCGACCAGAACACGGGTTTGTGGGACAACGACTATTACAACATGACCCTGGGTTCTCATCAGTTGACCGAGCTGGTTAATGTCCTGCTCAAAGACGCCACTCAACAACTTCCCAAAGAATAAGGCTATTTCCGTGAACAAGTTTTTTGCGTTGCTTGTCGTTGTTTTTTCCCTCAGCCTGCAAGGCTGCATGACGTACTCCCATCATGAGTTGACGCCTGTCGGGCAGTGGCCGCTTGCTCAGACCAAGCAGGATAAACCTGTCGTCTACCTCAAAGTGCTCGCCGAGTATGCTCATAACGACAATGCGATGAACACTAATACCAATATCGCAGGTCTGGAAAAGCAGTTGGTTCAGGAGTTTCAGGACAGTCAGCGTTTTGCCAGGGTTACCACCGAGCAGCAATCATCCGGCGTGTATGTCACTGCGACACTGCGTAATCATGAAGAAGGCAATCTGGCTGGCGCTTTTCTGACAGGGTTTACCTTTTTCCTGATCCCCAACACGTTTGATAACACCTTGTCGCTTGAGTTGACCTTCCGTGACAAGGACGGCAAGAAGCTGGGCCAGGTGCGTAAACAAGAGAAACTGACAACCTGGATGCAGTTGTTCCTGGTTTTTGCTGTTCCCTTCAACGAGTCCTCGGACGCGCTGATCAAGCAACTGGCACGCAGTACGCTTGAAGAGGCCGCCAACAAGGGGCTGATCTGACCTGATCGATGCCGTGCCGAAATATTTTCGGCACGGTAGCAGTCATCCCGCCTGTTTCTGCCTGTTCTCCTCTTTCTTTGCATGTTCCGGTGACGCCGTAGCCTTCAACAAGGCTTGAATCGCCTGGCTATAAGCCTGCCTGCCCAGACGCATGCTGTTGTTGTGAGTACCGCCCGGCACCAGCAACAGATTCTTGGGCTCCTGTGCGGCCTCGAACAATTCCTCGCTGAAGCGTGCCGGTACATAGCGGTCGTCGGTGCCATGTACGATCAGCACCGGCATGTGAATGTCCGCGATCTTGTCCAGTGAGTCGAATTTCTGCGAAAGCAGCCAGCGCACGGGTAGCGATGTATTGGCAATGGCCGTGGCGACATCGGCCAGGTTGGTGAAGGTGGACTCGATGATCAGGCCGCGAGCCTGTGCCGGCGTGTCTTCTTTCTTGGCTTCGCGCCCCAGTTCTGCAGCCAGGTCCACCGCCACGGCACCCCCCAGGGAGTGGCCGTAGATCAGCCTGCGTTGCGGGTCTGGTTGCAGTTGCTTGAGACGATCCCAGGCAATCCGGGCGTCCTCATAAACGGTGGTTTCAGACGGCAGTTGCCCCATGCTCTGACCAAAGCCCCGGTAGTCGATGGCAAGAATCGAGAAGCCCAGTGCCCGCAGTTGTTCGATACGAAACAACTGGCCGGTCAGGTTCCAGCGTGAGCCGTGCAGGTACAGAACCGCTGGAGCATCCTTGCGCGTTGCAGGCCACCACCAGGCATGGATATTCTGCGAGGTGCCGAATGCCGGCGTGTTGAGTTCCAGCTCCTGCACGTCGGCGGGCAGGCCGCTGTACCAGCTGGCATTGCCGGGTTCGATGCGAAAGACCAGCTCTCGCTCCTTGTGTTCCAGCACCGCACAGCCCACAGGCAAGCCAATAATGATGGCCGCCATGCATGCCCAGGTAAATCGGCGTGCCTTGAGGCGAGCAAGAGAGAATATCGGCATGAGGGTGGTGTTCCGGTAAACAAAATGAAATAAATGCCGCTTCTGTATCCGCGTTGCAAGGCGGTGTGTAGAAAATCGGTTACAGAATATTGCGTCGGCGGCAGGCCCTGAATCCGCAGGGATAGCGTCAGGCAATATTTCATGTCGTGATTCTGTCGTGCGGCAGTGCGGAATCTGTCGGGTCGCATATAGTCCTATCGCTTGTTATTCAAACCCTTCAAGAGGTTACTGCTCAATGTTCCATCACCGTCCAATGGAAGAGAAAGACATCCCCATCGTGTGCGAGCTGCCTCAGAATGCCGACGAGCTGTTTTACATGTTCCCCAGAGCGGTCTATCCACTGACACCGCCTCAACTCAAGGAGGCCATGGAGACTCGTTTCGACTCGACCGTGATTGAAATGAATGGCGAAGTGGTCGGATTTGCCAATTTTTCCCGTTCTGATTTCCGTGGTCGCTGCTCGCTGGGCAATGTGATCATTGCACCCAAGGCCCGCTCCAAGGGCGTGGGGCGTTACATGATCAGTTGCATGATGAATATCGCGTTCGACAAGCATGAAGCCACCGAATTGACCGCTTCTTGCTTCAATCACAATGTTCCAGGCCTGTTGTTTTATCCCCGCATGGGGTTTCGGCCGTTTGCCATTGAAGAGCGGCGGGACAAACACGGTGCCCGTGTGGCCTTGATACATCTGCGTTTGCCTCGTTCACCGGAATAATAATGTCGCGTTGTGTGCGGTATTTTCAGGCTCTTTTAACGAAGTGAAGAGCCTGAAAGTGCCGCTGTTTTTCGTCGCTTCATGGACCGTTTGTCTGCCTTCTGAGTGATCACGTGCAATGCTTTTTGGCCAAAGTATCGGACAAAAGGGCTGATAGTCCCTGATGAAACGTTTTTTCTGGTCGTTATCATAAGTAATTCTGAAGGGGTGCTATATTAATAGCCGGGCAAGAGGTTTGCCTGATGTGAAGGATGAGCGTATAAACAGGTTTATATGCAGTATTGATGGTAATTAGTTGGCGGGCAATGGAATGTCTTGCTTGGGCGGGAAACTAAAAAAGCATTGGCAAACTGCTGATCCCTGCAGCGTTTGATAAAAAGGAGATGGCAAATGATCGCTTCTGGACTGTCTACACTGGAATTGCGAAATATAATAGAAGTTGCTTTTTTACCATTGAGTTGTACCTGTACTGTCGTGCCGGGCCTTACGCCTGAAAGAACAACCATGTCCGTGCAGATAGCCGATCCATCCACGGGTCGTGTAGAGCTTTCAGTCACTGGAATCTCCCTGGACAGGCTCAAGACCAGCCGGGACATTTCCGATCTGGTAGCGGAGTTGCGCGATGAGCGGGCTCATCACGGCCAGCTTCAACCTCACTATCACACGGCCTGACGCACGTCAGATTCTATTCGCATAACCTGTACCCATAACGCCTGACTCCATAACGCCCCGGTCATTCATGGCCGGGGCGTTTGCGTGTGTATCGGTTTTGAGTCAGTCACGATTTCTGGGGTGCTTGCGAACAGGTTTGTCAATTTGCTGGCGCTGGCCTTTTGCGGGTTTTTCCCTGGGCGATGTAAAAATAAAAAGTCATCGAATGCTTTGAAAGTGGGCGGGATAAGCTAGTTTTAGAGCAGTAGAGTTATTATTTTCATAAGGATCATGTGGTTGCGGCGGTGAGCAGATTTTTTTCAGGTTGTTTGAAGGTTATTTGACACTTTGCGTGTTCTTTGCAAGTATTCATTCAGTCCTTTCTCTTCTGTCCGGCGCTGGCTGGATATATCGGGTTTCATGCAGGTGTCGTCCGCGTCTGTTTAATTAACGGGCTGGCGGTAGCTTTATGTTCAGTCTTGTTGAATATGAAAATGTTTATGCCGTATCAAGAGGCTTTTGCAAAAGCCCATGTGCATCAAGGCCTGGTGCACCTCTCATAAAATAAAGATAACGGGAAGTTTCTCTGCTCAAGAGCCTTGTTCTTGGGCGCCTTGCCTTGCGCATAACTTCCAGAACTTCTGGATCGCACCAACGTATTTATATGACGATGGAGCCTCATCATGTTTGAAGAACATTTGGAAACAACATGTGGATGTGTTGTAGGAGGCGCCGGGCTCGCGGGTATGGGGTTTTTATTCAACGCGCTGAAAAGCGGTACGTTGGCCGATATTGCACGCAACGGCTTGATAGTGCTTGATGCCAGTGACAATCCCGGAACCGGGGTGTTGGGGCAGTACCGCATCACGGCCAACTCGGTTGGAGATGTGTTTATTGATTGCTTGCGCGATCCGGCGTTGAGTGAGGTGTTCGAGCCGCTGGAGTCTTCACCTGCTTACTGGCGTATCAGAGGTCAGGCCCAGAGCGCTCCGCAATTGTCTGATGTCGGGCAGTTGATGGCCGAGGCGTCCAGGCTGTTGCTGAACTATATCGTCCATCACCATGGCGTGAAGATCTGGCGCTGTACGACCATTACCGAGGTGATCTGCGACGATGACACGTTCTGCCTGAAGGTTGAAACCGAAGGCTGCATGCGTCTGATCCATTGCCGGACGCTGGTACTCAATCTGGGAGGGCGCCAGGACCCTCAGCATCTGATCCGTGGGCTGGCAGATCAAGGCCTGGCAGTGCCTGCTTCGATGAATATCCAGAGCTCCGACATGCTGCTGCGAATGAATGCCGTACAACTGCGTGAAGTCTTTGCACCTGCTCTGGCCAGTGGAAGACGCATAACCGTGGTCGGAGGCTCTCACAGTGCATTTTCGGTTCTGGAAAATCTGGCCGATGCCCTGGAGTTTGCAGGTTTGCAGGAAGTGACGCTGGTCCACCGCACGCGAATCCGCCTGTTCTATGAAAGTGTCGAGCAGGCTGTGGCGGCCGGTTATGAGTTTGACCCTCAATCCGACATCTGTCCGATATCGGGGCGTATCAACCGTTCCGGTGGCTTGCGCTACAGGGCGCTGGATATCGGTTGCGAAGCGCTCAAGAGCGGTCGGATCGGCAAGACAGGCGTGCGTGTGCAGTTACTGCAGACCAGCGGTGGCCAGCCCGCAGATTATGAAAAGGCAGGGCAGGCCTTGGCCGAGTCCAGTGTCGTGGTGCAATGCACGGGTTATCAGCCTCGCTTGCCGTCCCTGACTTACCCCGATGGTCGCCCGGTGCGTCTTTGTGAAACCAAGGGAGGCCTGGACTCCGATGCTTCGGGTTGCCCGCAGGATCAGTTCGGTCGCCGTTTGCATGGCCTGCATCTGTTTGGAATCGGAGCCGGGCTCAAGGCCGACCCTCAACTGGGCAGCGAACCCTCATTCGATGGGCGGATATATGGCGTCTGGCAGTTTCATCATGATGCCAGCCGGGCAGTGATCGATGCCGTTCTGGCAAGGTTGCAGGACAAGGTCCTACCGCTCGAACCTTCACGTCACAGCCAGATGCAGCCCCTGGAAGAGCGTGCTCCTGTATGGGCGCCCCAGACGTCGCTTGTTCTGAACTTTCAAGGCTGAGGCCTGACTGTATCAGTAAGCCAGGCCTCACCTGCCGGGCTCATGGTTCAGCAGTTCTACAGGAGATGATTATCCATGCCAGTCAAACATGATCTATTCGCAGATTTGCAACTGACCCGGGAAGAAGTCGTCCAGCGCAGCAAGAGCGATGCGAAGTTGCAGCAATTGCTCGCGGATTATGACGATACGGATACTCAGGTGATCCATGCCGAAAAGGGACTGGCCGGAGGGATTGGTGATGATGAACTCAAGAAGCTCAAGGAGCGACGCCTTCAGGTAAAGGACCGGATCGTGCATTGCCTTCTGAGATGAATGCGATCAGGCCATGACAAGGGTGAACGGCCCTGCCTGAGCGGGGCCGTTCGCCTGACTCAACCCAGGCCGGGCGACGTTCCCGACGAAGTTCCCGGCAGTGGTTCGGAACGGCCCGCAAGGCTGTCATGCTTTTCTGGAAACGGTGATCTGTCAGGAGGCAAGCCAGTGCCTGTCGACGAAAACTGCTCATGGTCATTGTGCTGTGCAGGCGTATTGATCAGCTTGTCGCGTGCCTGGCCGATCAACCGTTTCTCACGCTCGCTGGCCGGCAAGGCTGCGCCGATGAGCGCTCCCAGGGCAACACCGATGGCGGCGACAGCCAAGGGCTGCTCGCTTAACAAGGTGTTGGCGCTGAGGCGTTTTTCCTGAAACGCCAGGCCTGTGTCGTGACCCGATTGCGACGAGAGTTTATCTCCGATACTGTCCGTCAACTGGCTGCCCTTGTCTTTCATGCGGGCAGCGGTTTCCTGCACCCTGGCCTTGGCACTGCTCAGGCTGTCGCCGACACTTTCCGCCATATCGCTGACTTTCCTGCCGACGCTGTCGATAGCCGAAGGGCCGGAGGAGGGCGTGCGGCTGCCCAGCATCAGCCAGATTATGCTCACCGATGCCAGTACGGCAGGCACCGGATTGGCCTTGACGTTATTGCCCAGATTGCCAACAAACTCGCCGCCGTTTTCCCGGGCGTAGGCCAGGGCCTGATCGACCCATTGGCCGGGTGATATCTTTTTTTCGAGCGCATCGACAATGTTGCCGATGCTGGAGCGTTGTGCATCGATTTCCTGTTCCAGGGTTTCCGGGCTCTTTTGCGGTGGCGCCTCGAAGTCTTCCGGGGTGCCGAAGCTGCTGTCTATGCTCATGAGACTTTCCTCTGGATAGCTTCCTTGTCTTTCTGCAAGGTGCTGGCGGTGCGTTCAGGTGCAAGACTGGCGGGGTCGAGCTTCTTGTTGCCAGCCATGATCATGAGATACCCCACGATCATGGCGACCACTGCGACAATCAATGCCGCCAGCCATGAGGCCATGAAGTGGGTCAGCACATAGACCGCTGCCTGCAACAATATGATGAAGCCGCCCAGAACCATGATCGCGCCAATGCCGATCGTCATGATTGCTTGTCTGGAGGTCTGGATCGATTCCCGCAGCTCGGCCTTGGCCAGCGCTATTTCCTTGTTGATCAGGGCTGGAACCTCATGCGCCAGTTGCTTGATCAAGCCCAGTACCGAGGTTTCGTTTTCAGGCGATCTCTCTGGAATGTCGGGTGTTGTCTTCATTACACATCTCCTCTGGACAGGCCATCCCTGTTCAAGCCATCCCGGTAGAGTTCATCGACAGGATCATCGGCAAACCCGGGGGCGTCTGTCGTCGAAGAGAGGGCGTCTGTTGCGGGCATCGATGCCTTGAGTACTCGTGACAGCCCAAGCCCCAGCGCAACACTGCCGCAGAGAAACAGCAGGGGGTTGTCACGCGCCAGTCTGCCCGCATCCTGCAACAACTCATCGGTGTTCTTGCCTCGCAGCTTTTCTGCCAGATCGTTCATGCCCTGTGCGATATCAGAGACGTATCGGGAAAGCCCCAGCGTGTCGTTATCCGATATCTCTTTTGCAACTGACTGAGCCGTCTGTGCCAGGTTGTCGATCTGATCTGCAGCTGTGTCGCGGTACTGCTCGAATGGCGCGTTGAGTTGTTCTTTCGTGTCCTCAAGGGGATGTTGGGTATCGTCCTGCAATCCTGGCAGAGGGTCCTGGCCTGTCGGCCTGCCAGCGTGTGCGTTGCCACTGACTGTGGGTTCATTCGTCGTAGCCATCGTCATTCACCGTATTCGGGTCATCAGGTAAAAGAGAATGCCCGGCTCACTACGCACAACGGGCTGGCATTGATCTGAGTGCTTGCTTGGGGTGGACTTGTGGGGTTCGAGCGATGTTCCGGGTGAATGACAAGTGGTCACTGCCGCGAGGGAGGGAAGATTGGGGGGCGGGAATAAAAAACGGCGCCTTTCACGGCGCCGTATGGCTGATCTGCCAATGGGGTGGCAGATCAGCTGAATAGAGGGGTGTAGCGGGTGTTATTGTGGGTCCTGGTTTGGAGCCAGTTCTGCCTGGATACGCTTGTAGATCTCTTCGCGATGCACTGAGACATTCTTCGGTGCGTTGATACCTAGCCGGACTTGCAGTCCTTGAACGCCAAGAATCGTCACGGTGATTTCGTCACCGATGTTTATGCTTTCGCCTACTTTGCGAGTGAGTATCAACATAATCTTTTCCTTGATGGCCTCTTGAAACGCCTCTATCAAGAGGCTGGCGTTTGCCTTTGCGTGGTGATTGTTGCCGAGTACATCCAAATGCATCCATCGTATGACGTTGCAGCGTTGAAATTAATTCCCTCGGGTCATTTTCTTGTCATCGAGATTTGCATCAACGATACGACGAGTACGCCAATTCTGCCCGTTTTGGCACGAAAATGCCCGTAATTACTGGCGGAAAGTAAAAAGTAACGTAAGTCGCAGCATACCTCGCCATTGCCGCCGACTTTCAGGAGGGCGTTGAGAGGGTCAACTCCCTGACATATGTAAGCGTAGGCATTAGTTTGAAACATTGCCTGAGCTTTCTGATATTTCAAAATGAAAGTGCGTAGTGGAGCGTAGGAAATCGGATTTGAGAGTGATTTACAGCATCATGCAGGCTGTCGCAGAGCCGCAGGGCCGGGCGTTGGCCGTGTCTTTGGGGCGGATGCTCAAGTGGCGTGCTCGTATAAATGAATGCATCTAAGCGATGGCGTGCCGGGGCGGGGGGAACAGTCTCGCGGGCATGAACTGCCCGCGAAACTTCATTGCATCGTGCGTCTGTTAAACGACCATCGACAACAGCAGGACAAAGATCAGGCCGACCACCGAAAGGATGGTTTCCATGACCGTCCAGGTCTTGAATGTTTCTGATACGGTCATGTTGAAGTACTGCTTCACCAGCCAGAAACCAGCGTCGTTCACATGGGACAGGATCAGCGAGCCTGCACCCGTGGCCAATACCAGCAGCTCACGGTTGACGCCGGGAATCAGTCCGACCACTGGCGCAACAATGCCTGCGCCGGTAATGGTTGCCACAGTCGCCGAGCCTGTCGCGATACGAATCACCGCAGCCACCAGCCACGCCAGAAGGAGCGGGTTGACCTGTGCCTGCACCGCCATGTTACCAATGACATCACCCACGCCACTGGCCACCAGCATTTGCTTGAAGCCGCCGCCAGCGCCGACGATCAGCACGATGGCCGCGACAGGCGCAAGACTCTGGTCCAGCAGCTTCATGATCTTGGTACGGTCAAAGCCACGTGCCGAACCGAAGGTGTAGAACGCCAGCAACAGGGCTGCCAGCAGGGCACTGATCGGGTGACCGATCAGGTCCATCCAGATACGGAACATGTTTTCCGGCGGGAATACCACGTCGGCAAACGTCTTGAGCAGCATCAGGAACACTGGCAGCAGGATGGTCACCAGCGTGATGCCGAAGCCGGGCAGGTTTTGCGTGCTCGACTCCTTGGCGATCTGATCCATCAGTTCCTGGGAAGGTGTGCCGGGAATGTACCTGGAAATCCATTTGCCATAGATCGGGCCTGCAATGACGGCAGTCGGCAGTGCGATGATCAGGCCGTAGAAAATGGTCTTGCCGATGTCAGCACCGAAAATACCGATGGCCAGCAGCGGACCCGGGTGCGGCGGTACCAGCCCGTGAACGGCCGACAGACCGGCCAGCAGCGGGATACCGATCTTGACGATCGACACACCGGTACGACGCGCCACAATGAATACCAGCGGGATCAGCAGCACGAAGCCGATCTCGAAGAACAGCGGGATCCCGACCAGAAACGCGGACAGCATCATCGCCCAATGCACTTTCTGCTTGCCGAATGTGCGGATCAGAGTTTGCGCGATCTGATCGGCACCGCCCGAGTCAGCCATCAGCTTGCCGAGCATGGTGCCCAGACCAAGGATGATACCGACGAAGCCCAGTACGCCACCGAAACCGTCCTGGAACGATTTCATGACCTTTTCCACCGGCATGCCGGAGGTCAGGCCCAGGAAGCCCGCTGCAATGGTCAGTGCAACGAAGGGGTGAACTTTGAATTTGGTAATCAGCAGCACAAGGCCGACGACGGTTACCAACGCATCTATCAGCAGGTACGTCTCATGGGTCATACCGAACATGGGAGTTCTCTCCGGTTGTCTTTGTTTTATAGGAGCAATTCAAAAGCGTGATCGTTCCTGGTGAGTCTGTGTGCGTCGAGAATGATCACGCCCTACCATTTGGCGCTGTCCTGTTTTCAAGACAGCGCTGTCTTTCGCACTCACGCCTTTAGCCGGCTAGCGAGTCTTTCCACCAGGCCGAGGCTTGCTTGCCAATGGTGTCCACAGACTGAGTCGCATCGACGACCAGAGTCCTGGGTTCGCCATGAGGCGGTTCAAGGGTTGCGAACTGGCTGTCCACCAGACTGGCCGGCATGAAATGCCCCGGTCGATGTGCGCAGCGGTCGGTCGCGACTTCCTTGCTCAACTCCAGAAAGACAAATCCCAGGCCCGGCACGGCTTCGCGCAGACGTTCGCGGTAGCGAAGCTTGAGGGCGGAGCAGGTCAGGACCGGACGTTCGCCATTTTTCACGGCAGCAGCCATTTCCTCGCCAAGACGAGTCAGCCAGCCGGCACGGTCTTCGTCATTGAGGGGAGTGCCAGCGCTCATCTTTTCGATATTGGCGGGGGGGTGAAAGGCATCGCCTTCGATCAGGCGACCGCCACTGTTGAGGGCAATTTCTGCGCCGGCCACACTCTTGCCGCAGCCGGAAACACCCATCACCACAAGGGCGGAAATAGCAGTATTCGCAGTTGTCACATTAGATACCTCATCTGGAGACAGCGCTGTCTTTGTCCGGTGGAAGCAAAGTTCAGTCTGGGCTGTTCCAGTTCTTGTCGTTGTTTTGGGTGTAGCCATATCATTGCAGGCTGTTCGCGCAGTGAGCGCCCGCGAGAAAGCATTGTCACGATCCATGAGACAGCGCTACCTTAGGGGGCATTGAATACATTTGGCAACCCCTATGTTAGTTGGCAATAGATGACCCGCATTGGTTCCCGCTCCACAGGCCGTCCGACCCTTAATGAAGTTGCGCAGCTTGCCGCCGTTTCGCCTATCACGGCTTCCCGTGCATTGCGTGGTGTTGCCACCGTTGCTCCAGAGCTGGTGGACAAGGTTCGCGCAGCAGCGCAAAGCCTGGGCTATGTCGCGAATCCTGCGGCCCGCGCCCTGGCGTCATCCTGTAGCCAGACCGTAGTGGTGCTGGTGCCTTCGCTCTCCAACCAGTTATTCATCGATACCCTGGAAGCCATTCAGGGCGTGCTGCGCACTCGCGGTCTGGAAGTGATGATCGGTAACTATCACTACTCGCCAGACGAGGAAGAAAAGCTGCTGCGCAATCATTTGGTCAATCGGCCCAGAGGCATCCTGCTGACCGGTTTCGACCACACGCCCGCGTCGCGTCAGATGCTGGAGGCCAGCGGTATTCCCTGTGTTCATATGATGGAGCTGGATATCGAGCGCGAGGCTTATTGCGTGGGGTTTTCCCAGGAAGATGCCGGAGCGCAGGCGGCGCGGCATCTGCTGGGGCGCGGGCGCAAGCGTCTGGTCTATATGGCGGCCCAGCTCGACCCGCGGGTATTGAGACGTGGCGTGGGTTTTCGTCAGGTGCTGGAGGAGGCGGGGTTGTACGACCCTGAGCTGCAAGTCTCGACGCCGCAACCGTCTTCCATCGGTCTTGGCAGCGAATTGTTCGCGCAATTGCTGGAGCGGTATCCTGATGTGGACGGCATCTTCTTCTGCAACGACGACCTTGCACAGGGCGCGTCCCTTGAGGCCTTGCGCCGTGGGATTGCGATACCGGAGCAGGTTTCCCTGGTGGGGTTCAACGATTTGCCCGGCTCGGCCCACATGTTCCCGCGTCTGACTTCGATCCGCACACCGCGCCAGGAAGTCGGGCAACGCGCTGCACAAGTACTGCTGGGCCTGCTTGAAGGGCTGGCCCAGCCACCTCATGTGGACCTGGGTTTTGAGCTGGTGGTACGCGAAAGCTCCTGACACCCCCGTAGGAGCGAATTTATTCGCGAAAAAAATGACTTTGCGAATGAATGACCTTCGCGAATGAATTCACTCCTACTTTTTGAACCCCAACCGGAACTTATGCAGCAACGGTTCGGTATAACCGCTGGGTTGTTCGGTGCCCTTGAGCACCAGCGCGCAGGCCGCCTGGAAGGCGACGGATTTCTTGAAGTCCGCCGCCATGGGCCGATAGCGCGAGTCCCCGGCGTTCTGTTTGTCGACCACCCTGGCCATGCGCTCCAGAATGCCCAGCACGAACTCCTGATCGATCACGTCATGGTACAGCCAGTTGGCCATGTGCTGGCTCGAGATGCGCAGCGTTGCCCGGTCCTCCATCAGGCCTACGTTGTGAATGTCCGGCACCTTGGAGCAACCGACGCCCTGCTCGACCCAGCGCACCACATAACCGAGCAAGCCCTGGGCATTGTTCTCGACTTCTGCACGAATCTGCTCCACAGACCAGTCCGTCTTGTTGGCAACCGGGATGCTCAGCAGGTCATCCAGCAACTGTTCGCTGATATCGGCCAGCTTGATCTGTTGCAGCTCTTCCTGGACCTTGGTCACATCGACCTTGTGATAGTGCAGCGCATGCAAGGTCGCGGCGGTCGGTGAGGGCACCCAGGCCGTGCTGGCTCCGGATTGCGGGTGGATGATTTTCTGCTCCAGCATGTCGGCCATGCGATCGGGCATCGCCCACATGCCTTTGCCGATCTGCGCCCGTCCGCGCAGGCCGCAGGTCAGGCCGACCAGCACGTTGTTACGCTCGTAAGCCTTGATCCAGGGCGTGTTTTTCATGTCGCCTTTGCGCAATACCGGGCCGGCCTGCATGGCGCTGTGGATTTCATCGCCGGTACGGTCCAGAAAGCCGGTGTTGATAAAGGCAACCCGCGTCGAGGCTGCATCGATGCAGGCCTTGAGGTTGACGCTGGTGCGGCGTTCTTCATCCATGATGCCCATTTTCAGGGTGTTTCGCGGCAGTTTGAGCAGGTCCTCGATATGGCTGAACAGTTGACCGGCGAATGCCACTTCCTGAGGGCCATGCATCTTGGGTTTGACGATATAGATACTGCCTGCACGGGAATTGCCACGACGTTTCAGGTCATGCAGGCCGATCAGGCTGGTTATCACGCCATCGAGGATGCCTTCGGGAATTTCATGTTCCTGGCGGTCCAGAATGGCGGGGCTGGTCATCAGATGGCCTACGTTGCGGATCAGCAACAGAGAGCGCCCCGGCAGTTTCAGTTCACCACCATTGGCGGCCTTGTAGGCACGGTCTGCATTGAGACGACGGGTGATGGTCTTGCCGCCTTTTACCAGTTCCTCGCTCAGGTCACCCTTCATCAGGCCCAGCCAGTTGCGATAGACCGACACCTTGTCGTCGGCATCCACGGCGGTGACCGAGTCTTCGCAGTCGATGATGGTTGAAAGCGCCGATTCGATCAGCAGATCCTTGATCCCGGCGATATCGTTGCTGCCGATGGCGTGTTTGTGGTCGATCTGGATTTCCACATGCAAGCCATTGTTCTTCAGTAGCACGGCGGTCGGATGCTGGGGATCGCCCTGATAGCCGAGGTATTTTTCCGGCTGTTTCAGACCGGTTTCACTGTCATCTGCCAGCCTGATCTGTAGCTTGCCGTCGATGATCGCGTAATGCCGCGCATCGATGTGCGTGCCTCGGGCGAGGGGGGCGATTTCGTCCAGCAGTTCACGGGCAAAGACGATGACCTTGGCTCCGCGCAGCGGGTTGTAACCGGCACTGATTTCCGCGCCTTCGCTGGTGGGAATCGCATCGGTGCCGTACAGGGCGTCATACAGCGAACCCCAGCGTGCATTGGCCGCATTCAGTGCGTATCGAGCATTGCTGGCAGGGACCACCAATTGCGGGCCGGCCTGGTCGCTGATTTCCAGATCCACATTGGACGTGGTGGCGCAGACCTGCTCAGGCACCGGATGCAGATAGCCGATGGATTGCAGAAAACTGCGATAGGCCGGCATATCGCTGATCGGGCCGGGATGCGCCTTGTGCCATTTATCCAGCTCACCTTGCAGGCGGTCACGTTCTGCCAGCAAGTCGCGGTTCAGGGGGGCCAGCTCATGTACCAGAGCGTCGAACCCTTCCCAGAATTCTTCGCGATCCAGCCCTGTGCCCGGCAGTACTTCTTCATCGATGAAGCGTTGCAGATTGACTGCCACTTTCAGACGTTGGCATTTGATGAAATCAGTCATGGTCAGGCCTCATCCCTGATGGGTTTGTATAAAACAGGGGCAGGTAGGAGAGGATTTATCCGCGAGACGTCATTGAAGACGATAGATCCTCTTCGGATATACGGGCCTCTCGCGAATGAATTCGCTCCTACGAAAACTCCACTTAATTCATGATGTGCGCACATCAATCAGCATTCAGCGCCGCAATCCCGGCCTTCGCTACCTGGGCATCCTGGTCGGCTTTCACACCCGACACGCCCACCGCACCGATGACCTGCCCATCGATAATCACCGGCACGCCACCTTCCAGCGAGGTCAGCAAAGGCGCGCTGAGAAATGCCGTACGACCGCCGTTGACCATCTCTTCATAACCCTTGGACTCACGACGGCCCAGTGCGGAAGTACGGGCTTTTTCCACGCTGATGTAACTGCTGATCGCGGCTGCGCCGTCCAGACGTTCAAAGGCCAGCAGGTGACCGCCGTCATCGACCACGGCAATGGACACGGCCCAGTTATTGGCCAGCGCCTCGTCGCGGGCGGCAATCAGCATTTGGCTTACTTCGGTCTGGGTCAGAACGGCTTTTATTTTCATGGGATTCTCCAGATTGGTTTTCAGTGAGATTCAGAAGGGGTGAGGGCCTGATCGATCAATTCGATCCAGTGCCGCACCGGTGTCCGGTTGGCGCCCGAGAGATGAGTCTGGCAGCCGATATTGGCGGTAGCGATAACGTTTGGCTTTCCACTTTCCAGAGCGTTCATTCTGTTATCGCGTAATTGACGCGACAACTCAGGCTGGGTGATGGAGTAGGTGCCTGCCGAGCCACAGCATAGATGCCCGTCGGGGACTGTGGTGAGGTTAAAGCCCAGGCGTGTCAGCACTCGCTCGACTTCTCCGCCGAGCTTTTGCGCGTGCTGCAAGGTACAAGGGCAATGGAACGCCAGGCGCAGGTCGCTTTTGATGCCAAGCGCCTGCAACGGTTCATCGCGCAGCACCTCCACCAGATCCTTGCTCAAGGCGCTGACCCGCGCGGCTTTGCTGGCATATTCAGGGTCATGGCGTAACAGATGACCATAATCCTTTACGAAGGCACCGCAACCGCTGGCCGTCTGGACGATGGCTTCGGCACCGCTCTCAATGGCCGGCCACCAGGCATCGATATTGCGCCGCGCCCGATCCAGCCCGGCGTCCTGAGCATTCAAATGGTAGTCCACGGCACCGCAGCAACCCGCCTCACTGATGGGCTGCACGCTGATGCCCAGCCTATCCAGCACCCTTGCGGTCGCCGCATTGGTATTGGGCGACAGGCCCGGCTGAACACAGCCTTCCAGCAAAAGCACCTGGCGTTCGTGGCGTTGTGCCGGACGGGCGCCTGCCGGGTATATCGAGGCCGGAAGTTTGGTTTTCAGGCTGTCGGGCAGCAAGGGGCGAAAGGTATTGCCCAGTTGCATCAGGGATTTGAACAGCCCGGCATGGGGAACGACATGGCGCAGGCTGTCGCGCAACAGACGCTGGCCCAACGGACGAGGCACGGCGGCATCGACCACGGCACGCCCGATGTCCAGCAGGTTGTGATAATCCACGCCCGATGGGCAGGTGGTTTCGCAATTGCGACAGCTCAGGCAGCGGTCCAGATGCAGCTGGGTTTTCTCGGTGACCTCATTGCCTTCCAGGACTTGCTTGATCAGATAAATGCGCCCGCGAGGACCGTCCAGCTCATCGCCGAGCAACTGATAGGTCGGGCAGGTGGCATTGCAGAAACCGCAATGCACACAACTGCGCAGGATGCTCTCGGCCTCTTCGGCGCGGGGCAGTTGTCTGGCGTGTTCGCTCAAGGTGGTCTGCATGATCAGAACTCCGCGTACATTCGGCCAGGGTTGAAGATGCCCTGCGGGTCGAGCCGGGCCTTGAGTTGCTGGTGATAACGCAGCAACGGTGTGGCCAGCGGCTGGAACGGGCTGTCCTCGTGACCCGCGTGATAGCACGTCGCATGACCGCCGATGGCCGTTACCAGACTGCGGATCGTTGTGCTGTCCGCGTCGGATTTCAGCCAGCGTTGCGCGCCGCCCCAGTCGAGCAACTGGTCGCCGGGCAGATCCAGTACGCCAGCGTTGTTGGGGACAGACAAACGCCACAAGGGGCGGCTGTCGAGGAAAAAGTCCAGACGCTGCTCGTTCAGGTCTTGCCAGTAATCGGGGTTGATTGTCTGGCCGCCGAGGCTGTCCCGTGCAGCGCTTACCGAGCCCTCGCCACCTTCAAGGCGCAGATGCAGGACGCGGCCATCATGGCTGGCGGCGCTGATCGGGATTGGCTGCTGACCCCATTCGGCCAGGCGTTGCAGAGCCTGAGCATTGTTCATTTCCAGTGCAATGCTGCTGCACTGACGCGGTTTTGGCAGAACCTTGAGTGACACTTCGGTCAGCAGCCCAAGACAGCCCAGGCTGCCTGCCATCAGGCGCGAGACGTCGTAACCGGCGACGTTTTTCATCACTTCGCCGCCAAAGCGCAAGTGTTTGCCCAGCCCGGTAATCACCCGTGTGCCGAGCACGAAATCCCGTACCGAGCCGGACCAGGGTCTGCGTGGCCCGGACAATCCGGCGGCGACCATGCCGCCAAGTGTGGCTTCGCCAAACCTTGGCGGTTCGCAGGGCAGCATTTGCCCGGCGTCATCGAGAGCTTGCATCAACTCGCTCAGTGGCGTGCCGGCGCGAGCGGTAATCACCAGTTCCGTCGGGTCGTAGCTGACGATGCCGCGATGCTCGCGGGTGTCGAGCACTTTGCCTGTCACGTTACGGCCCAGGAAAGACTTGCTGTTGCCGCCCTGAATCCGTAGCGGTGTTGCATCTTGCAGGGCCTGATTGACCTGATCGAGCAAGGCCTGGCTGGCATCGTTGTCATGGGTGTTCGCCATCAGAAACGCTCCAGTTCAGGGAAGGGCAACTGGCCCGCATGGATATGCATGGCGCCGAATTCCGCACAGCGGTGCAGGGTTGGAATGTTCTTGCCGGGGTTGAGCATGCCACTGGCATCGAAGGCTGCTTTTATCGCGTGGAAAAAGGTCAGCTCATCGCTGTTGAACTGGGCACACATCTGATTGATCTTTTCCCGTCCGACACCGTGTTCGCCGGTGATGCTGCCGCCCACCGCGACGCACAACTCAAGGATCTTGCCGCCCAGATTTTCGGCGCGTTCCAGTTCGCCCGGCTGGTTGGCATCGAACAGGATCAGCGGGTGCATGTTGCCGTCTCCGGCATGGAACACATTGGCGACCCGCAGGCCGTACTCTTCGGACAGCCGGGTAATGCCTTGCAGGACGCCGGGCAGTTCCCGGCGCGGAATAGTGCCGTCCATGCAGTAATAATCCGGCGACAGGCGCCCGACCGCCGGGAAGGCATTCTTGCGTCCGGCCCAGAAGCGCACGCGCTCGGCTTCGTCCCTGGCCTGACGCAGTTCGGTGGCGCCAGCTCTGGTCAGCACTTCCCGGACCCGTTCACAGTCATCGTGTACGTCGGCTTCGACGCCGTCGAGTTCGCACAGCAGAATGGCTTCGGCATCGACCGGATAACCGGCGTGAATGAAGTCCTCGGCGGCGCGAATCGCCAGGTTGTCCATCATTTCCAGCCCGCCGGGGATGATGCCGGCGGCGATGATATCGGCCACGGCCCGCCCGGCTTTTTCCACGGAATCAAAGGCCGCCAGCAGCACTTTGGCGACCTGCGGTCTGGGCAACAGTTTGACGGTCACTTCGGTGATGACGCCCAGCATGCCTTCGGAGCCGGTAAACAGCGCCAGCAGATCGAAGCCCGGAGAATCCAGCGCATCGCTACCCAGCGTCATGGGCTCACCTTCGACGCTGAGTATTTCGACCTTGAGCAGGTTGTGGACGGTCAGACCGTACTTGAGGCAATGCACACCGCCTGCGTTTTCCGCGACGTTACCGCCGATGGAGCAGGCGATCTGGGAAGAAGGGTCAGGCGCGTAATACAGACCGTGAGGCGCCGCAGCCTGGGAAATCGCCAGGTTGCGTACGCCCGGTTGAACCCGTGCCAGACGGGCGGCGGGGTCTATCTCCAGAATCTGATTGAAGCGCGCCATCACCAGCAATACACCTTTCTCCAGCGGCAAGGCACCACCGGAAAGACCGGTGCCTGCACCACGCGCTACCACCGGCACATGCCGTTCATGGCACAGCCTGAGCAAGGTCTGGACTTCTTCGATATGCCGGGGCAATGCCACCAGCATCGGAGTGGTCCGATAGGCAGACAGGCCATCGCACTCATAGGGCCGCAGCTCTTCGGGGCGATGCAGGATATCCAGATCCGGCAACTGCTGTTGCAGGTCATGCAGCAGTTGCTGCTTGTCGACGGCAGGCAGAGCGCCGTCGATGCGTTCGTCGTAGAGAATATTCATGGTGCAACCCAATGTTGTTTTTGTAGGGCTTGCGTTTACCGGTTTCAGGCAGCGGTTGGCTTGCATCATTGGCGTTCCCGGCTTTACTGTCCATGCTTTGCGCAGGTGGTCGAACCAGTTTTTCAGAGATTTACGGCGTTATTGCTTTTAAAACTCCTTGAAAATCATTGTCTTGTTGTGGATGTGGTTCGCTATCGGTTTATACCTTTGATCTGGTCATACCAGTTGGAGTGAGGATGGACGGCTCTGCAAAGCAGCGGGTTCCGCAAGTGGCGGATGTGGTCTGTGAGCGTATCGAGCGGCTGATCGTCGATGGCGTCCTGAAGGTGGGGCAACTGTTGCCCTCCGAGCGTCGCCTGACCGAAAAGCTTGGCGTTTCCCGCACCGCCCTGCGCGAAGGGCTGAAGTTGCTGCGGGCTCGGGGGATTATCGAGACCGAGCAGGGCAAGGGCTCGTTTGTCGCGCAAATGAACAGTCAGCAGCAAGTCTCACCGCTGATGCACCTGTTCGGTTCGCAACCGCGCACCCTGTATGACCTGTTCGAAGTGCGCAGCCTGCTGGAAGGCGAATCGGCGCGGCTTGCGGCCTTGCGCGGCACCGATGCGGATTTTGTTCTGATCACACGAAGCTATGACGCCCTGGTTGCGGCCCAGAGCCGGGAGCTTGAAGCCAGTGAACACGCTCGTCTGGACCACGCCTTCCATCTGGCGATCTGTGAGGCTTCGCATAATCCGGTGTTGGTGCAAACCTTGCGCTCGCTCACCGACCTGCTGCTCAACACGGTCTATGCCTCGGTCAACAATCTCTATCATCGCGAGCCGCAGAAGCGTCAGATCGACCGCCAGCATGCCCGCCTGTACAACGCCGTGACCGGCCGTCTCCCGGAACAGGCTCGCAAGGCCGCCCTCGCACATATTCAGAGCATCTGCGAAAACCTGCGGGAAATCGAAAACGAAGAGCAGCGGCTGGTGCGTTCGACCTTGCGTCTGCAAGGCTGGACGTGAGTGTTGGCTTGACAGGCGGCGGGTGATCCCGCAATTTACGCATAACGTAATGTATTTACGAAAATAATAACGAGCTTTCGCGAATGAATTCGCTCCCACGAGATATGGCTTGGCCTGGCCTGTTTACCTACTACCGCTCGACGGCCAGTTATCGCGTGCGCATCGCTCTTGCTCTCAAGGGGCTGGATTACACTGCGATTGCGGTCAATCTGGCCGGTGATGGCGGTGAACACCTCAAGCCGCAATACAAGGCCATCAATCCACAGTGTCGCGTACCAGCCTTGCAGCTTGAGAGCGGTGAGGTCATCACCCAGTCGCCTGCCATTATCGAATACCTCGAAGAGCGTTACCCGCAGCCACCTCTGCTTGCATCGGACCTGCTGCTACGTGCCCGGCAGCGGGCGGTGGCCGCCGTGATCGGGTGTGATATTCACCCGCTGCACAATGTCTCTGTGCTCAACCGTTTGCGTGGCATGGGGCATGACGAGGCAGAGGTCACAGGCTGGATTGGCCATTGGATAGGCGAAGGTCTGAATGCCGTCGAGCAGTTGATTGACGATGCGGCGTTCTGTTTTGGAGATGTGCCCAGCGTGGCAGATGTGTATCTTTTACCGCAGGTCTATGCGGCGCGGCGCTTCAAGGTCGACCTGGGCGCTTATCCGCGTATCGTCCAGGTCGAACGACAGGCGCTGCAATCTCCCGCCTTCCTGAAGGCTCACCCGGATGCACAACCGGACAAGCCGGACTAGGCTGAAACTTATGAAAACATTGGGTTTGCAACTGATTTTTGGTGACTTCCTGGCCCGCAGTGTTCGGGGCGTTCCCTGTGCGCCGCCCGCAGAAAAGTGATTTGGGCTGTCCCGCATTCTCACTTTTCCTGCAAGGAGCCAGACCATGGCTGATCTATACGAAAACCCGATGGGCCTGATGGGCTTTGAATTCATCGAATTCGCCTCGCCGACCCCCAATGTCCTTGAGCCTGTCTTCGAGATGATGGGCTTTACCAAGGTCGCGACCCATCGCTCCAAGGATGTGGTGCTGTATCGCCAGGGCGCGATCAACCTGATTCTCAATAACGAACCTCATAGCCTGGCCTCCTATTTCGCGGCCGAGCACGGGCCGTCGGTGTGTGGCATGGCGTTTCGGGTCAAGGATGCACAAAAGGCCTATAGCCGCGCCCTTGAGCTGGGGGCACAACCCGTCGAAATCGCCACCGGGCCTATGGAATTGCGCTTGCCGGCGATCAAGGGGATCGGCGGCGCGCCGCTGTACCTGATCGACCGTTTTGGCGAAGGCACCTCGATCTATGACATCGACTTCAACTTCATCGAAGGCGTGGACCGGCATCCCGAGGGCGCAGGCTTGAAGTTCATCGATCACCTGACCCACAACGTCTATCGCGGACGCATGGCGTATTGGGCGAACTTCTATGAAAAGCTGTTCAACTTCCGTGAGATTCGTTACTTCGACATCAAGGGTGAATACACCGGCCTGACGTCAAAGGCCATGACCGCACCCGATGGCATGATCCGTATTCCCCTGAACGAAGAGTCCTCCAAAGGCGCAGGCCAGATCGAAGAGTTCCTGATGCAGTTCAATGGCGAAGGCATCCAGCATGTGGCGTTCTTCACCGATGACCTGATCAAGACCTGGGATGCCCTGAAAGCCATCGGCATGCGCTTCATGACCGCGCCGCCGGAGACCTACTACGAAATGCTCGAAGGCCGCCTGCCTGACCATGGTGAGCCGGAAGCCGAATTGAAGTCCCGCGGCATCCTGCTCGATGGCTCCTCCGAGGGTGGCCAGCGCCGCCTGCTGTTGCAGATATTTTCCGAAACCCTGCTGGGGCCGGTGTTCTTCGAGTTCATCCAGCGCAAGGGAGACGATGGATTCGGCGAGGGCAATTTCAAGGCGCTGTTCGAGTCGATCGAACGCGATCAGATTCGGCGTGGAGTGTTGATGGCGGAGGAGTAGGAGGGGGGAGGGCTGTAAGCTGCAAGCTGCAAGCTGCAAGCTATAAGCTGCAAGCTATAAGCTATAAGCTGCAAGAAAGAGCAGATGGGCTTCTAATCTTGCAGCTTGCAGCTTATGGCTTGCAACTTATGACTTTCAGCTTTCAGCCCCCATCCGCCCACTGATCGCCTGTGCCGTTGCAAGTAATTGTCTGGCCGCAAGGTCCTGCGCCTTGCCGGTCAGGAGCGCGCCCGATCCCACCACTGTCACCACGCCTGCCAGTTTGTTGCCCATGGCAAAAACCGGAGAAGATACCGCGTTGACGCCGGGCATCAGCAGCCCTTGAATCTGATGCACGCCGTTGGCGCGAATCTGTTCGACATGCAGCTCGACGTCCTTGAGTTGCGCTGCGTTCAGGTGAGGGATTTCCTGTTCCCGTAGGGCGGCTGTTTCCCTGTCCGCCAGAAAGCTGGCGAAGACCAGGCCGGTAGAGGAACTCAGCAGTGGCAATACCGAACCGATCTGCGTCACCAGCGTGACCGCGCCTGTGGATTGCTCGACATAGACCACGGTTGGCCCTTTGTTGCCCCAGACTGCCAGGAAGCAGGTTTGATTCAGTTCGTCGCGCAAGGTCGCCAGATGAGGTGCGGCGACTTTCAGCACATCCAGCTTGCCCAGCGAGGCCAGGCCGACTTGTAGCGCTTCGCGACCCAGCCCGTAGTGGTTGGTGGCCCCGTCCTGTTCGGCAAAACCACTGGCAATAAGTGCCTGTAGATATCGATGAACCTTGCTGGCTGGCATGCCCAGATGCTCGGCCAGTTTCGACAACGACGTCGAAGGCGTCAGTTCGGCCAGAGCCTTGAGCACTCCCAGGCCGACTTCGGCCGCCTGAACCTTTTGCTGGCGTCCGTTTGCAGGGCTTTCGATTTCATCGGTCATGGGTGGGGCGCCAATCTGGAAAGGCAGCTTTTATAGCTTGACCACACCTCAAACTCAAATTACGTTATTCGTAATCGATTTACGATTTTTGATTCGCCGCTATGCGACCCAATAAAAACAAGAGGTCCAGATGCCTGTTCATCCCGATCACGAACCACTGGTGTATCAATCCGGCTTCGGCAATCACTTCAGCAGTGAAGCGCTGCCCGGTGCGTTGCCGGTCGGTCAGAACTCTCCGCAGAAACACACATTGGGGCTTTATGCCGAACTGCTGTCCGGTACGGCTTTCACGGTCCCGCGCGCCGAGGCCCGGCGTACCTGGCTATACAGAATCAAACCCTCGGCTGCCCATCCTCGATATGAGCGTTTGCTCCGGCAGATCACGGGGCTTGAACAAGGCCCGATCACACCCAATCGCCTGCGCTGGAATGCCTTCGATATTCCGGCTGAGCCCACGGACTTCATCGACGGTCTGATAGCGCTGGCCAGCACCAGTGCGGCCGATCAGGCAGAGGGCGTGAGCATTTACGTGTACCGCGCCAATGCCTCGATGCAGCGAGCATTCTTCAATGCCGATGGCGAGTGGCTGGTGGTGCCGCAGCAGGGAAGGTTGCGCATCGTCACTGAGCTGGGGCTGCTGGATATCGAGCCGCAGGAAATCGCAGTGCTGCCTCGCGGCATGAAATTCACAGTGCAACTGCTGGATGCCGCTGCCCGTGGCTATATCTGCGAGAACCACGGCAGTGCATTGCGCCTGCCGGATCTGGGGCCTATCGGCAGCAACGGGCTGGCCAACCCGCGAGATTTTCTGGCACCCACTGCTCGTTTCGAGAGCCGCGAAGCGCCGGTTGAACTGGTGCAGAAGTTTCTCGGCGAGCTGTGGTCCACGCAACTGGATCATTCACCCTTCGATGTGGTGGGCTGGCATGGCAACAACGTGCCGTACAAATATGACCTGCGTCGTTTCAATACCATCGGCACGGTCAGTTTCGATCATCCAGACCCTTCGATTTTCACGGTGCTCACGGCTCCGGGCGCGGTTCACGGGCAGGCCAATATCGACTTCGTGATCTTCCCGCCGCGCTGGATGGTGGCGGAAAACACTTTCCGGCCTCCGTGGTTCCACCGCAACCTGATGAACGAATTCATGGGCCTGATCGAGGGTGTCTACGATGCCAAGGCCGAAGGTTTCATGCCGGGCGGGGCATCGCTGCACAATTGCATGAGCGCCCACGGCCCCGACAATGCCACCGCAGAAAAAGCCATTGCCGCCGAACTCAAGCCCCACAAGATCGATAACACCCTGGCCTTCATGTTCGAGACTGGCAAGGTCCTGCGCCCCAGTCGCCATGCCTTGGACTGTGAGCAACTGCAACGCGATTACGACGCTTGCTGGAGTGACATGGCCAGGATTTTCAATAAGGAATTGCTTTGATGAGTGTTTCTTCAACCCGCCATAGCTGGATTGCCTCGGCCAACGGTCATCCCGATTTTCCCTTGCAAAACCTGCCGTTGGGCGTGTTCAGCCATGGCGATACAGGCCCGCGTGGTGGTGTGGCCATCGGCGATCTGGTGTTCGATCTGCAAGCGGCAGTGCAGGCCGGTTTCTTCGAGGGAGAAGCGCAAAAGGTCGCCGAGGTCGCCAGTCGTGATCAGTTGAATGACTTCTTTGCGCTGGGTGCTCCGGCGCGACGCACCTTGCGTGATGCCTTGCTGCAACTGTTTGCAGAGGACAGCCTGCAACGCGCCAGCCTGCAGGCCGCCAATCTGCTGCATCCCATCGCTGAATGCCGCCTGCATGTGCCTGCGCGGGTAGGGGACTACACCGACTTTTACGTGGGCATTCATCACGCGATGAACGTCGGCAAGTTGTTCCGCCCGGACAACCCCTTGCTGCCCAACTACAAGTACGTGCCCATCGCCTATCACGGTCGGGCCTCAACGCTGTGCATCTCCGATACGCCGATCCAGCGCCCCAACGGCCAGACATTGGCGCCGGGCCAGGAAGTACCGGTATTCGGTCCCTGCAAACGGCTGGATTACGAGCTGGAAATGGGCGTGTGGATCGGGCCGGGCAATGAGCAGGGCACGCCGATTGCGATTGATCGGGCGAGCGAGCATATCGCCGGTTTCTGCCTGCTCAACGACTGGTCGGCGCGGGATATCCAGGCCTGGGAATATCAGCCGCTGGGCCCGTTCCTGTCCAAGAGTTTTGCCACGACGATTTCTGCCTGGGTAGTGACCGCCGAAGCCCTGGCTCCGTTTCGCAGCCCTCAACCGCCACGTCCCGAAGGCGACCCGCAGCCGTTGCCGTACCTGTTCGATCCGACGGATCAGGAAAGCGGTGCGCTGGATATCGAACTGGAGGTCTTGCTGCTGACCGAACAGATGAAGGCTCAGGGCCTGGAGCCCCATCGTCTGGCCTTGAGCAACAGCCTGAACATGTACTGGACCGTGGCGCAAATGGTCACGCACCACAGCGTCAACGGCTGCAAGCTGCAACCGGGGGATCTGTTCGGTACAGGGACACTTTCCGGTCCGCAGGCCGGGCAGTTTGGCAGCCTGCTGGAGATGACCGAAGGCGGCAAGCAGGTCGTCAAACTGCCCAATGGCGAAGAGCGGCGCTTTCTGGAGCCGGGCGACGAAGTGATCCTGCGCGCCCGCTGTCATCGCGAAGGGCAGGTGTCTATCGGGTTCGGGGAGTGTCGGGGTGTGGTGCTGGGCTGAGCCTGATGCCTGAACCGTTCCCGATACGCCTGCGGCGTGACCGACATTGCCCTCAGGAAACTGCGGCGCAGTGTTTCTTCACTGCCAAAGCCGCATTGTGAGGCGATGCGTTTGATTGCCAGAGTGCTTTCACTCAGCAGCCGACGCGCAGCTTCCACGCGAAGCTGCTCGACAGCCTTGGCCGGTGTCGTGCCGGTCTGGGCGCTGTAATGGCGCACGAAACTGCGTTCGCTCATTCCGGTGCGGGCGGCGAGGCTGGCGACCGACAAGTCTGCATCCAGATTCTCCATCAGCCAGCCATGCAACTCGGCGAAGCGCTTCTCTGTGGGATGGCTGGCTTGCTGCATCGACAGCGCGTTGCTGAACTGCGCCTGTCCGCCGGGGCGCTTGAGAAACACTACCAGATCACGGGCTACCGCCAGCGCCATGGCATGCCCGAGGTCCTGTTCTATCAGGGCCAATGCCAGATCTATGCCCGCCGTGACCCCCGCCGAAGTCCAGAAGCGCCCGTCATTGATGAAGATCGGGTCGGGATCGACTTGCAAGCTCGGGAAGCGTTTGGCCAGTCGTTCGCAACTGTCCCAATGGGTCACTACGCGCCGATTATCCAGCAGCCCGGTCTGCGCCAGGATAAACGCACCTGAGCAGACGGAGGTCACACGCCGTGCTGTCATGGCCTGCTGCTGTATCCAGTTCACCAGTTCTGCATTTTCCATGGCAGCGCCAATGCCTCGACCACCGGCGATGATCAAGGTGTCGCAAGGTTCGGCGGCAGGCAGTGGCCATGTCTGCAAACCCAACCCGGCTGATGACATGACACTGCCCGGTTCTGTCGCCACGACCTTCATGGCGTAAGGCAGCGGTTTGCCCAGACCTTCCAGGCGTCGATTGGCCGAGGCAAACACCTGCAAAGGGCCGCAGACATCCAGGACCTGAACATCGGCGAAGGCAACGATATGGACGATTTTCGGGATGTCAGCCATGTAGAAGCCTTCATTTGATGTGATTGGCGTAATTAGTGGGTTTTGTGGCGTATCTGCCAAAGGTTATCCAGATACAGTTCATGCGTCCACCCACTTTCTGCATGGAGTTACCGAGATGACGTTGCATATCGGCCTGCTGGTGTTTCCCGATGTTCAGCAACTGGACCTGACCGGGCCTTACGAAGTCTTTGCTTCTTTGTCCGGGGTCAAGGTGCATATGGTCTGGAAGAGCCTGGAGCCGCTCACCTCCAGTACCGGTCTGGCGCTGTTGCCGACGGTGGATTTCAATGACTGCCCGCCGCTGGACGTCATTTGTATTCCCGGTGGTCTTGGCATCAATGCCTTGCTGGAGGACGAACAGACTCTGGAATTTATCCGGCACCAGGCTCGCACGGCACGTTATGTCACCTCCGTGTGTACTGGCGCATTGGTGTTGGGGGCCGCGGGGCTTTTACAAGGACGACGGGCAACCACCCATTGGGCCTCGCATCCTTTGTTGGCGGCCTTTGGGGCCATTGCCACTCAGGGGCGTGTGGTACGCGATGGCAATCTGGTGACCGGTGGCGGGGTGACGGCAGGGATCGATTTTGCCCTGACGCTGGTGGCCGAACTCTTCGATGAAGAACAGGCTCAGGCGATTCAACTGCAACTGGAATACGCTCCGGCACCGCCTTTCAATGCGGGTAATCCAACGACTGCGCCCGCCAGGATTCTGGCCATGACTCATCAGCGTCTGGCCGCATCCCTTGAGCAGCGGCACGAAATCGTCGGGCGCATCACTGACCGGGCTTGATCTCGTACCAGCCCAGAAACATGTCCAGTGCCGATTCGATCACTTCATCCTGTTTTTCGGGGGTGAGAATGTCGGCATTGAGGGTCAATTGCGGCCAGAAGGCGAAGGACTTGAGCAGGGCATGCATCTGGGAGGCGGCGAAGCCGGGGTCGGTGGGTTTGAGGCGCCCATCATTCTGGGCGGCGCGAATCCATGTGGTGAACGTCTCTTCACGCTCGTTGATACGTGTCATCCATGCTTGAGCACGATCGGGAGAGTGAATGGTGGCGCCGATGACCACCCGTGCCAGGTCCAGGAAGTTACTGTCCGTCAGGGAGTCCATCTTGTGTCGCAACAAGTCGCGCAACTGTTCGCGCAGGCTGGTATCGCGTCGATAAGGCGCATCGGGCGATGGGGCCGCGCACGTCCACAGGCGCTGGATGATTTCCGCAAAAAGCTCTTCCTTGCTGGGGAAGTGGTTGTAGACCGTACGTTTTGAAACCTCTGCCCGTGCGGCAATGCGGTCCATGCTGGTGACTTCGAAACCACGATCACGAAATTCGGCAATGGCTGCCATGACAATGGATTCGCGTTTCTGGTCGGTAAGTCGCATGGGTGCTGTCATAAGTTCGCTTCAAACGTGCGTTTAGAGAAAAGTACACTCGGCAGTTTACTTGTCGTGGCGAATGATGCAAGCTTAAAACTACACCGTGTAGTGTAAAGCACTGTTACACATTTTTCATGCTACGCCCCGTAAGGTGCGTATAGCTTGAAGCCGCATGTCAGGAATCTCGACCTGTTATCAGGAGTCTGCAAACCATGGCCATGACAAACCCCAAAACCGATGCTTCTTCATTGCCTGTCTTGTCTCGTCACGAGGGGCGCTACCGTAACCACGCGCCAGTCAAGTCGCTGGGGTTTGTCCGCACGCTCGGGGTGTTCTGGAATGCCATGTTCAACAAGCCCAGAGAAACCCGGCCTGCCGGCGAGATTCCTGTTCAACCCCTGTCGCGCCAGCAACTGCTGGCGGCACCGGACAAGACGGTGTTCCGTCTTGGGCACTCAACAGTGCTGCTCAAATTGCACAATGAGTTCTGGCTGACCGATCCGGTCTTTGCCGAGCGCGCTTCGCCGGTGCAGTGGGCTGGCCCGAAACGTTTTCATCAGCCGCCGATCAGCCTTGAAGAACTGCCGCCACTCAAGGCGGTGATTCTGTCGCATAACCACTACGATCATCTTGATCACATGGCCATCAAGGCACTGATGGACAAGACCGAGCATTTCCTGACGCCTCTGGGCGTGGGCGATACCTTGATCGAATGGGGTGTGCCTGCGCACAAGGTCCGGCAACTGGATTGGTGGCAGTCCACCGAAGTGTCGGGCATCCGTTTCGTCGCTACGCCATCGCAGCACTTTTCCGGACGGACTCTGCTCGACAGCAATAAAACCCTCTGGGCGTCCTGGGTGATCCTCACGGATGAGCAACGGATCTTCTTCAGTGGCGACACCGGCTACTTCGATGGCTTCAAGACCATCGGCGAGCAATACGGGCCTTTCGACCTGACGCTGATGGAAACTGGTGCCTACAACGTCCAGTGGCCGGATGTGCATATGCAGCCAGAGCAGACGCTGCAAGCGCATATCGACCTGGGTGGCCGCTGGCTGTTGCCGATTCATAACGGCACGTTCGATCTGGCGATGCATGCCTGGCACGAACCGTTCGACCGCATTCTGACACTGGCGTGGGAGCAGAATGTTTCCATTACCACGCCGCGAATGGGGCAGCCGTTCTACATCCAGTATCCTTGCCGTGGCGAAACCTGGTGGCTGGAAGTGGATGAAATCGACGAGCCGGCAGAGCCCGTCAAAGCTGCCGTTACCAGGCGCGAATCTCAAGGTTGCGGCAACTGCCGTCGGCAGAATGCCTGATGTTTCGAGGCCTGTTACACCGTGTAACGAGGTTGGCCCCGAAGAGAGCGAAGCTTATGGAAGGGGAGGCGGCGTGATCGTATTTTGATGTTATCTTTCTTGCGCTGACCCGATCCGCCGTCAGTGCCATGAGATGACTCGATGCTCAACAGTAATGCTCTCAGAAAGCTCGACATGCAGGACCTGATGGTCTTCGCCTCGGTCTACGAGCTGCGCAATCTGACGCTGGTGTCGGAAGCACTGCATGTCAGCCAGTCGACGGTCAGTTACTGTTTGAAGAAGTTGCGCGCCAACTTCGAGGACGATCTGTTCATCAGCACCCGTAACGGGATGCGTCCGACTCGCAAGGCCATTGCCATGCAAAGTCATGTGCAGCAGATCCTGCAAAAGATCAATCTGTGCCATGACGGGCTGCAATTGTTCAACCCCACCAGCCGGCAGACAACCTTCACGGTCTGTGCCCCCGAGTATTTCGAGTTGCTGGTCTTGCCGCACCTGATGCGCGGGTTCATCGCTGCCGGATATACCGTCACTGTCAATGTCCAGAAGCTCAACAAGGAATTGCCTGCCCAGTCCTTGAGCGAAGGCCAGTTCGATCTGGCCCTGTGTTTTGGGCCAGGCTTTCATCGCGTACCCGAGAGCCTGACGACCCAGGTCTTGCTCGAAGACGATCTGGTCTGCGTGATGGATGCGCAATCCGCGCCGCTGTGTGCCAGCATCGATATCGAAACCTTCACTCAGCGTCATCATGTGTACCCGACCCCCTGGACGTCCGACACCAACATGGTGGATGGCTGGTTACATCGCCAGGGCCGCGAACGCCACATCATCACCCGCGCCACCAGCTACCGCGCCGCCCTGCAAATGCTTGAAGGGACCGACTTCATACTGGTACTGCCGCGCCGTATCCAGACCTTGCTGGCCACCGAACCCTGGGTTGCCGTATTTGAACTGCCTCCTGATTTGCCGGGCTTCACCCTGGACATGGCCTGGAGCAGGGAAGTCGAGGAAGACGAAGCCAATGGCTGGTTTCGCGAGCAGGTGGTGAAGGTTTGTGCGGAGCAGGGGTTGCTGTAAATAGATGAATGCATGGACTCTGCCGTTCCGGCATGCCGCTGCAAAAGCTCGGGTTGTGTCTCAATGGGAGTCTGAGGATAGAAACTTCAGTCCTACGATTCCAGCCAGGATGAACAGAAAGCACAAGATGCGAAGCAGGCTGCGATCTTCACCCAAGAAGGCCATCCCGTAGATTGCCGTGCCCAGTGCCCCGATTCCAACCCATACGGCGTACGCGGTGCCTACTGGAATGGTGCGGGTTGCCAGAGAGAGCAAATACATGCTCAGACAGATGAATACGCCACAAAACAGGCTAGGCAGCAGCTTTGTGAACCCGTCGGTGCGAGGCATGACAGCGGCGTAGAAAATCTCGCATGCACCCGCAAGCAACAAAAAAATCCATCCCAATTCCAGGTTCCTTTTTCTCGTCTATTCAAGTCGTAGAGGCCGACATGTTGATTCTGGCCTTGCAGTCATCTTGTGCACCCTGAGGGGGCCATGTGTGGGCTGTCTGCCGGGAGGATAAAGCCTGATCACCCGCCTGAATCACCTGCCAAAAAAAGAAAATGCAGGAAAAAAGCAAAATCTTATGCAAGAGCGGCGAATTTATGGCGTCACAATGATGTCACAATGCCGCTTCCTAAAAAATCTTTCATCAGGTTCCCTCTCCTTCCTTGTGAGTTCGCAACATGAATATTCTGAGTCAGTCCAAATTCTCGACCAAGCTGCTGGCAGCCTTCATCGTTTGTGCCCTGATTACCTTGGCTGTGGGTGGCTTGGGTATGGTTGGAGTCAGCAGGCTGTCCGATGCGTTGGCGTTGACCTTTTCCAACAATCTGGTCTCGGTGGGCAATACCAATGAAACCCTGACCAGCCTGACAGCCCATAACCGTGGGCTCTACAGATTGCTCGATGCCCAGGATGGCGGTGTCCCGGAGGCGGACAAGGAGCGGGTTCGCCAGGCGCTGGCGTCGGATCTGGAGCGTATGCAGAAGGTTTTTGCAACCTACCGCGCCACGCCTCTGGAAGACGATGAGCGTGCTGCCGGTGATGAGTTCGAGAAGCTCATGCCTGCTTATATCTCGGGTGCCAGGAAGGTGTCTGAACTCATGACGGCGGGTAATCTGACCGAAGCACGCAGTCGTCTGAATACCTTGTCTGGCGAGGATTTTGTAAAAGCTCGTAGCCTGTTGCGGGTCATGATCGATTCCAATAATCGTCAGATCAAGGAAGGTGCCGTTGCTGCCGCCGAACTCAAGTCCAGCTCTACGCTGCTGCTGTTGGCGGGGATTGCGATTGCCTTTGTGGTCGCAATCATTCTGGGCATTCTGATCACGCGCATGATCACCGGTCCGCTGGCCGTTGCGGTCGCCAGTGCCCAGCGTATTGCCAAGGGTGACCTGACACTATCGATCGCTTCCGACCGTGGCGACGAAGCCGGGCAGTTGCTCAATGCCTTGTCCGACATGCAGCGCGGCTTGAAACATACCATTCAGGAGATCGCCAGCGCGTCCGGACAACTGGCTTCAGCAGCCGAGGAGTTGAGTGCTGTTACAGACGAAAGCACTCGCGGGCTGACCCGTCAGAATGACGAGATCCAGCAGGCGGCCACTGCCGTCAACCAGATGACCGCAGCCGTCGAAGAAGTTGCCCGCAACGCTGTCTCGACGTCCGAAGCCTCGAAAACCGCTACTGAAGATGCTGTGCAAGGCCGTGGTCAGGTGGATCAGACCGTCAAGGGCATCACCACCATGGTCAGTGAGATTACCCAGTCGACCGAAGCGGTCGCGCAACTGGCGGGTAATGTCCGTGATATCAGCAAGGTGCTGGAAGTGATTCGCAGCATCGCCGAACAGACCAACCTGCTGGCGTTGAACGCTGCCATTGAAGCGGCCCGTGCCGGCGAGCAGGGACGCGGTTTTGCCGTGGTGGCCGATGAGGTGCGTGCTCTTGCTCATCGCACACAAGCCTCGACCGTGGAAATCGAAGGCATGATCGGTACTGTCCAGGCGGGTGCCGATGGTGCGGTCGCGGCCATGGGCAAGAGCCTGTCGCTGGCCACCAATACTCAGGAGCTGGCAGAGCGTGCGGGTTCGGCGCTGGTCAAGATTACTGACGGTGTCGCGACCATCAACGAACGCAATCTGGTGATTGCTTCGGCTTCCGAAGAGCAGGCCCAGGTGGCTCGTGAAGTGGACCGCAATCTGCTGAACATCCAGGACCTGTCGACCCAGAGCGCGGCGGGTGCCAACCAGACCAGTGCTTCGAGTCAGGAGCTTTCGCGTCTGGCCACGTCTTTTAACGTGTTGGTGGCGAAGTTCCAGCTTTGAGGTTTTAGCGCTTTTCAGGGTTAGAGGAGGGTAATGCCGATCAGTTAAGGTCGTAAATCACTTTGTGGGAGGCAGCTTGCTGGCGACTTCACGTACAGACGCAGAATATCTGCCGGTTTCACAGGCCTTTTCGCCAGCAAGCTGCCTCCCACGAGGTTGTGTTGTGCCTTAAGTGATCGGCATGAGTTAGAGGAGGGCAGGATCACTGAGGGTGAGTGATCCTGCCTTTTTCATTCAGGAAGGTTTTTGTTCCTTTCGACCATCGCAATGATGGTTTCCAGCAGTTCGGCCTTTGCCTGGGCTGAGGTGATCTCTGCGCTCGCAGCGGCATTGGACAAGGCTTCTGCAGCGCCAAGCATCGCTCGCAGGCCAGCCTGTGAAATGACGCCTGAGGGTGAAAACGGAGCCAGGGCATTTCGGCACTTTTCCAGAAAGATGGCCTCGTAGTCCCGCTTGATCTTCTCAAGCTCCGGCGAGCTGGCCAGTGCGGCGACGACACCGGATATTTCGCCCCCGTGCAAAACGACGCAGTCCACATAGGACGATGCAATGATATCGGCCTTGTTGATCAGGGTCGCATCGCTTGTCTGGAAGGCCGCGTCCATAAGGGCTGTCTGGCGTTCATCGAAGTCCTTGTAGAGCGTTGCCAGCAATCCGGCACGGGTGCCGAAATGGTCATAGACCACGGGCTTGGTCACGCCTGCCTGTTCGGCGAGCCGCCCCAGCGTCAGCGCTTCGGTCCCTTCCTCGCGCACCAGTTGCCATGCCACGTCGAGCAATTGGCGGTGTCGGTCATCTCGCGATAACCGGCGGCGCGGTTGTGGGGCCGGGTTCTGTGCTGACGTGTCAGTGCTTGACATGGAAACCTACCAAAAGTAACTTAATGGCGTAACTTACTAAAAGTATATAAGCGTCGTCTTTTATCCGCAATCAACAGGAGTGTTCGCTATGCATGCGCTCATCGTGGTCGCTCACCATGACCCCCAGTCACTCACCCATAGCCTTGCGGCAAAGGTCGCAGAAGGGCTGATGCTTGCCGATTCCGGACATACGTTTGAAATCGCGGATCTGTTTGCCGAGTCATTCGATCCGAGATTCAACATGGCCGATCACGCTGTTCATCGCGAAAAGGCTTCGCCACCTGCCGATGTGCTCGCAGAACAGGCCAGGATCGATCGGGCGGATGCCTTGGTACTGGTTTATCCGGTCTATTGGTGGTCGATGCCGGCGATCCTCAAAGGCTGGATTGACCGGGTATTTTCCAATGGCTGGGCGTTTGACTTCAGCTCCGATGCCACGCTGGTGAAGAAGCTTGGCCATTTGAATGTCCACCTGGTGGGGGTCGCCGGTGCCGATGCGGGTACTTTCACGAAGCATGGTTATCTGAATGCGATGAAGACCCAGATCGATCACGGCATTTTCGATTATTGCGGTGCCCGTGTCGTAACCTCTGAACTCTTGCCGGATTCCGAAACCCGGGATGCGGCTGCTCATCTTGATACAGCACGTACAATAGGGCGCCGGATTTTTGATACCGAGTTACTGGGTGAGCCTGTTTGAGCAAGGTGTAGCGTTGTATGCAGATTCAGAAAATTCAGGATGATATCGGCGAGCACCGAAAGTTGTTCGTACGTTTGCCGTTCGCACGTCTGTTCAGGAAGCGCGAGTATGCAGTCACCTCAGGTTACCTGCTGATCATTTCCATCTTCATGCTGTACAGGATCGGCAGCAATGGTGTGGACGGATTTGTCGATACCATCGCATGGATGTCGTACTGCATGGCGGTGTTGATGATCGCTCTTATGCGCTGTGTGGATGTGATCGCCATTACCCGCTCCGACGTCATCGAGCGGGTGGCGGGTATCGCCAGACCTCAGGACTGCACGGTGCATATCGGCCTGCAAGTTCAGGAGCAGCAGTGGTTTCGTCAGCGTTACCAGTGCGCAAATGAGCAACTGGCCAATGAGGCTTTGGCGCTGGAGGAGCAGTGGTGCAGTTGGCAGCGCATCTGTTCGAAGGCCGGTGATGATCAGGCCAGTGACTTCAAACGGTTTTATTTCAGCTTTCCGGAATCCGGGCGTTTCATG
Organism: Pseudomonas serbiensis; assembly: GCF_030580745.1. Taxonomy (NCBI): domain Bacteria; kingdom Pseudomonadati; phylum Pseudomonadota; class Gammaproteobacteria; order Pseudomonadales; family Pseudomonadaceae; genus Pseudomonas; species Pseudomonas serbiensis. The sequence goes on along the minus strand of NZ_JAUQOO010000003.1, from coordinate 116,405 downwards.
ACGCTGCTGGTGGGCTTCTTTGCGATTGTCGCCACGCTCATCATTACTCTGGGCGCGACCCCGACTGCTTACTTTGAGCTGGTGGACGACTGGCGCGGGTATGTCAGGCTTGTCATTCAGGTAACGATGTTACTGGCCTATGCCGCGTTGCCTTTGCTGGGGGCAAAGGTCATGTTGAAAGAGATGTTCCTGACCTTGCTGGATTACATCAACGCCATGCAAGTCACTGATCGAAGCTTCTATCGATATATTCGCCAGATGATCTGGAGTGCCGGGGTCAGGCCTGGGCCGCCGCGCTCTCGTGGCAAGGTCCCGGTTGCCGTCGACCGGGCGCTGGCGTTTTTCTCGCTTTCGCCCTTTGCAGCGCTACGGGCCTCCGGTCATTTTCCGGGCTGGTATATTCGCAAGGTTCCTTTCGTCCTGAACTTTGTCTTTGGCTTCATGGTGTTGTTGCTTTGTTCATGAGGCCATCGGGCGTAGGCGAATTCATTCGCGACCGGCTGCTTGGCAGTCGCAGGTTTTGCGAGCGCTTCGCACTCGGTTGTCGCAATGCCGCCCGGAACAAGCATGTCGTCCGCTCATTCGTGAACAGGTCGCCACGGCTTCAGCCACAACGCCAGCCCGACCATCAGCGCGGCGCTATAGGCGCAGCCAAGTGCCAGTTGAGTCCAGATATCCTGCAAGGGATGCAGCAACAGGGCCGCCAGTAACATGAACAGTGTGGCTAGCAGCCAATGACTGCGCCACGGGACGACCGCAAGCAAGGATTGGCGACGCATCAATAGCAGGCCGGTGACCAGCGCGCCGCCCAGTGCCGCGATGGCGATACCGGTCAAACCCAGGAAGAACGGCAGTGTGCCCAGCAGCAAGGCATTGCACAGGCTGCCGATCAACTCGCAGTTCAATGGCAAGCGGGTGTCGCCGTCCGCATAGGCATAGCGAGCCAGCAGGGCATTCCAGGCACCGAACATCAAGGGCACTGAAAACCAGGCCAATAATTGTGGCAGTGGCCCATCGTGGGTCTGATTGGGCAGCAACAGCACCACCAGCGCGCCTGCAGCGCCGATCAGTCCGGTGACTGCCGGCAGTGTCAGCAATGTGGCGCTGCCCAGTCCACGGCGCAGCAGCGACAGGCGTTGGGTGTTCGCGCTGCCGCTCATCAAGCCCAGCAGTACCTGGTTCAGGCTCATCAGGGCAATCAATGGCAGATTGATGAGTTTGCGCGCCAGATTGATCCAGGTCACTGCGCCTTCACCCAGCAACGAGGCGACCATTCGCTCTAGAAGCGCCAGGCCTTGGCTGGCCAGATTGCTGCTCAGCAGTGGGCCGATCCGTTGCAGCAATTCACGCACCGCGCCCTGTTCGGTCTGCCATTGCCATGGACGCCAGCCCGAGCGATAGAGTGTCGGCAGCAGCACGCCCGGCATCAGCAGGCTGCCCAGCACACAGGCAAAGGCCAGGCCCGCAGGCGTCGCCGAGTGGCTGAGCACGGCGAGGTAAATCACCGGCGGCAGGTTGAACAGCAGCGATCCAAGGCCCGCCAGCACGAAGCGTGAACGCGCTTGCAGTGGAATACACAGCAAGCCATGCAGCAGAAAACCCGGCGCGCACCATGCCAGCCAGTGCAGACCGCTGCCCGCCTGTGCGTAACCGTCGCTGTCGAGCCCTGGCCCGATCAGGCGAACCCACAGCCCGGCACCGAAACTCAGCACCAGGCTGAGCAGCACACCGAAAATCAGCAGGCGTGGTGTCAGTGCCTGAAGCCAGCGCTGTTGCTGTTCAGGAGAGCGTTGCTGATACAGAGGCAAGGCCGCTGCACTCAGCAGCCCGGCTGCGAGTGACATGCGCAAGGCTTCGGGCAGAAACATCGATACCAGAAACGCATCGCTCTGGCTGCCCGCACCCCAGGCGGCGACCAGCAGCCACTCGCGGGCAAATCCGGCCGCCAGGCCAGTCAGCGTGGCCAGAGTCAGCCACAAGGTCGAACCGAGCATTGTGCAGGCGGCTTAATGGAACAAAGTGAACAGGCCTTTGCCGCCCACTTTGTACTTGAGGTTACGGGCACGCTCGCCTTTGATTTCCGCGTTCGGTCCGCTGACGATGGCGTAGTCCGGGATCGGCTTGGACACTACGCTGCCGCCACCGACCACGGCACCTTCGCCGATATCGGCACCGAACGAGAGCAGGGCGCGGCTACAGATCCAGGCATAGTCGCGAATGAATACCGGGCCGCCCACTGCCCAGAATTCGGGTTCGTTCAGGTCGTGTCCGCCCGCGATGATCAGCACGTGGGAAGCGATGGTCACATGGTCACCGATCACCAGACCGCCACGGGCATCCAGTTGGCAGTGCCAGCCGACGGTGGAGTCGTTGCCGATGCGCAGGCTGTCCACGCCCAGCACCTCGGTATTGCGCCAGACCGTTGAACCCTTGCCGATCTTTGCTCCGCCGATGCGCAGCCAGAGCAGGCGCAATGTGTGGCTGGGAATCTTGCAGATCAGAATGTTGTAGATCTGCTCCCAGGTACGCAGCATGCGGTCGCGCAGGGTTGGCCAGTTGATTCCATACAAGGGAATCAGCGCGCCCAGGGTTTCGCTGGCCAGCAGGCGATAGAAGCGTCGGGCCAGAGGGTTTTCGATTCTCGGCTCGATATTCAGGTAGCAGATGAAGGACAGGGTGGTGTTCTTGATCCGGGTTTCGAAGCACACCTCGTTGTCCAGCATCCACTGGTAGGTGGCCTGCAATTCTTCCAGGTCTACGCCCATCTTGCGGGCGTAGTCGGGAAGAGCCTCTCTGAGGTTATGCGAATGCATCATGCGGTGTTTCATCGAGCGGTTCCCTGGTCGGTTGGGGCGGCGGGGGATTTCAAGGTCTTTGCAGCCTTGGCGCGCAGGCGCTTGGCTTCGTGCAGGCTGATGCCGACGAATAGCCAGAACAGTGCGACCAGCACGCTGGTGAAGCTGAAGTAGTGATCGAACAGGCCGCTGAACAGTGCCGCCAGAACACCGACGGTACAGCCCAGGCCAATGGCGTTGTCATGGGTCAGGATGATCGGGCCTGGAGCAGGGCGCACCTCTCTCCACCAGCTTACGGTCACGGCAATGAACAGCAGCATGCCGGGAATGCCCATCTTGTAGATGAAGTTCAGCCACAGGTTGGAAATACCGAACTGTGTGTAGCCCGGCACGGGAGGATCGATCTTGAAGCCGATGCCAAACGGAAACAGGGCCATGGCCTGCGGGAAGTGCGTGTATTCCAGGAAGCGAATGGCGGTACTGGTGTCATCGTTGCTGAACAGGCCCAGCAGACGGTCCTGCAAGGGCGGATAGAACATCAGCAGCAACACGCCCGCTATCGCGCCGCCCACCAGCAGACGGCCCAGATACGGCAGACGCCGACGCGCCATCCAGAGCATGATTGCCAGCAGACTCACCAGAGCGCCCCGCGAGCCGGTCAGCAGCAGACCGATGGCACCCAGCGCCGCGACAAGCAGGCCGAGGGAGCGCGGTCCTCCGCTGCGAGTGACGCCAAAGCAGAATGCAATCGGCAGGATCATGGCCATGGCACCACCGGCCACGTTGGGGTGCAACCACGGTGAACCCATGCGACTGGCCAGCGACAGCAGGCTCTCGCTCAGCACGTCGAGGCCGCCGTAGCCCATGATCGCGAGGATCGGCGTGATGGCCGACGCCGAGCCACTGATGATATAGGTCGGAATCGACAGCGCCAGCAACATCAGGGTCCCGGCCAGCATGGCGATGATCACGTGTTCCAGGGCCTTGCCATCGCTCAGCAGGCGTGGCACCAGAAACAGGATCGACAGGTTGAACAGCCAGCGTACCCAGTTGATCGGGCCGTTGCCGTCGGAAACGATCGTCAACTGGCCGACCAGGAACGGGAAGGCGCTGAACAGCATCAGCGCCAGCAGCAGACGCTCTGTGCGCATCATCTTCGGCACGCGGGGCTGCTCGAAGAACATGGCCTGCAACAGATAACTGGCCCAGGTCAGCATGATCAGTGCTTCGGATACTGTGGTGCGGATACCGATCTGGATCGTGGAGTAGGGAATGAATGCACCGATCACACAGAACAGCAGCAGCCCGCGAATGGGTTGGCGGATCACGGTGATGATGGAGGCAGTTCCGACAGCGACCAGCAACACTTTTGCAGGAGGCAACAGCCAGATCATGACACCGAAGACCAGGCCGAAAAACAATCCCAGGGGCATCGCTACCGGCATCAGTGCAACTCCTCAAGGGCTTCATGCAGGCGTTTGTAGAAAGCCTCTGGAGCATAATTGGCCGACCAGGCTCTGGAAATTTCGGGGTCCTCTTCGGGGGCAGTGGACAGCTCTCCCATCAGTTGGACCAGTGCGCTGCTGTTGGTGGGCGAAAACCGCGGGCTGTCCGGCGGGGTGATTTCATCCAGCGACGAACCGGTAGCCACGGCAACCCGTGTGCCGACCCTCAAGGCCTCGATCACCGGCAGGCCGAAGCCTTCGGCATAGGAGGGCTGCCAGAGGCGGTCAGCGTTGCGATAGACCGCATGCAGTTCGCTATCGCTGATGCCGCTGAGCACATGCAGCCCCGGCAAGCGGCGCTGGGATTCGTTCAAGGGCTCGCTGCCGCCGACCAGCACCAGGTCCGGTACGGTCTGGAACTGAAGACGGGCGTTCTGCCAGGCATCGACGAACCAGGCAATGTTCTTGCGTGGTTCGCGAGTGCCGACACATAACCAGTAGCGTTCGGGCAATTGCAACTCGCTGATATCGGCAGGTTCCCCTTTGAAGCCTTCGACCAGCAACGGCACCGTACGCAATTTGTTACGGGCTGAAGGGAACAGGCGGATGACTTCATTTGCAGTGAATTGCGAAGGCACCCACACCACGTCGGCCACTTTCAGCGAATGGGCAATCGAGAGGTAGTCCGTCAGGCGATAGAACGCTGCCTTGAGTCGCGAACCGTGGTTGTTCTTCTGAGTGATCTGGAACAGGTCATGCAATTGCAGCACGTAGCGCACGTTGGCAGGCTTGCGCCCCAGAGGCAGGCCCATGTTGATGTTGGCCACGTAGATCTGTACTTCCGTGTCGCGCAGGGCCTTGGGCAGAAACAGGCCCTCGAAGCCCAGTCGATCCGGCAGACGATGCACCGAGTTCAGCGGGGTCGCCCACCTGGGCGCATGGATCAGGCGCCGGATCGGATGATCGTAAGGAGCAACCCCGAACAGTTGCAGTTGCACGTCGGGGTGAGCGCGAAAGGCATCTTCCAGCGCGAAGTTCTGGCGACCGATGCCGCTGATGGGGTAACCGGCCGCAGCGCGGTAATCAAGTCCGATACGCATGCGCGAGATCCTTGCTTGGGGGCGAAAGTCGGGTGTAGATGCCTTCCAGCTGGGCGGCCGAAACGGACCAGTCATGCCGTGAGCGAACGTAGGCACGTCCGGCTTCGCCAATCTGGATAAGGCGTGCAGGGCTGTCGATGTTGTCGGCGATCAGGCGTGCCAGTTGTAACGGGTCCTCGCTGCCCAGGTAGTGCTCGCCATTGGTGACTTCCAGGCCCGATACACCCTGCCCGGTGGTGACCACGGGCAGGCCGGCAGCCATGGATTCAAGAGTCTTGAGTTTCGAGCCGCCACCTTGACGCAGTGGCGCGAAAAACATCGAAGCGCTGCTCTGCAAGGCTCGCAGGTCCGGCACGAAGCCCAGCCATTCGATGCGCTGATCCGTCCAGCGCTCGCGCCAGGACTCAGGCATGCCGAAGCCGCCCACGGCAAAGCGCACTGTAGGGGACAGCTCCCATACCAGTGGCATGATTTCGTCCAGCGCCCACTCGATGGCGTCCACATTGGGGCCGTATTCATAGTTGCCGATGAACAGCAGGCGGCGGTTGTAACGGTCTGCGTGAACATTGGCGTAATAGCTGCAATCGACGCTGTTGACCGCGATGGAAGTCGCCCGGCCGCTCAGGCGTGAAAGAGCCTTGGCATCATCCTCGGTGACGGCGACCAGTTCGCTGGCCTGGCGGAAGACCCTCAGCTCCCAGCGGCGGTAGCGCCAGCGATCATAGACGGCGAAGGCGCTTGCCCAGCGGGGCAGGCGGTCATAGCTGGCGGCACCCAGCGCCGATTCGACATTGTGCTCGGTAAGCACAAACGGTTTGCCCGAACGCTTGAGCGCCCGCTCGAATGGCTGAAAGGCATAGGTGTGCTGAAGCTGGATGATGTCCCAGTCTTCTTCAAGCAACTTTTCGAACGCCTTTTCCAGTTTCGGCGCATAGCCGTTGACGCTGGCCAGCATGGGAGGCGGTGCGAAGGCCACAGCCAGCAACGTGCGCAGGCTGAACAGCGGGCGTCGATCAATGACGATCAAGCGCTCCAGCCAGGGTTCCAGCGCGCTGCGGCAGGCATCATCCAGCGCAACCTTGGATTGCACCAGCAGGGTTATCCGGTGGCCTCGTGCTGCCAGATTGCGCAGCAGATGATATTCCCGGGTCTTGCCGCCGCTGGTGGTTGGCCAGGGCAAGTAAGGTAGCGTCCATAGAATTCGCATGGCTTATGGATTCCATTCCAGAATTTGCAGGGAAGGTTTGAGCGCCAGACTGATGCCCTGGCTACCAGACAATGGCGTCTGTGTGCCGGCCAGAGGGTCATGAACGATGCCTTCATGGATTTGCGGAAAGTTCAGAGTGGTGCCGGTGGCGCTCCAGAACATCAGCAGATGTTTGCCGTCGCTGCGTGTCCATGGCACGGCAAACAGGTCATCGGGAACTGTGCTGACGGCGGGCGGTGCGGCGGGCTCCAGGCGCGGGCCGGTGATATTCAGAAAGTTTTGCAGCGCAGTGTAGACAGGCTTGGGGTTGGCTTGCAGGTCGAGCAGGCCGTAACCCTGGTCGCGGGCGCTGGCGCGTTCATCCAGGTCGCTGAGGTTGAACAGGAAAATACGCTGGAAATCCAGAGCGCTCATCAGCGCCAGACGGCGCAGGGTGTAGTCGGCCTGGCCCTGGATACCGATGATGGCCTGCATTTCCACCGGGCCGGCATAGCTCGACCAGCCCCATTCGGTGGCCCAGACCTGCGAGACGCCATTGCTGTGCAGCAACTGGTTCATGGCGTTGGAACGCACCAGAAAATCCCGGTCTGCGACCGAGTCACCTTCGGGGTATTCGGAATACGGGTGGTAAGCCGCCACGATATTCTGCGAACCCAGATTGTTTTCGACCAGTGTCTGCAACATGTAGCCCGAGCGATGCTGCATCTGGCTGTAATAGGCCATGCCGGCGGTCACGATGGTCTTGTCCGGCAGGACTGCACGGATCGCATTGGCGGTGGTGGTCAACAGATTGCTGTAGGCGACCGGGTCCGCCTGTGGCAGCCAGACGATATTGGGCTCGTTCCAGACCTGCCAGTTGTTCACATGGGAATAACGCTGGGCCAGCGCCGTCATGCGCGCGGCAAAGACATTGAAGTCCCTGGGGGGATATTGATCGCGGCTCGCTGCGCTGGACGCCGAGTTGCTGGCAAAGGGTGCCGAGCCCACCAGATAGGCGAGGGTGTTATAGCCATGAGTCTTGATCGCGGCCATGGCAGCATCAAGCTCTGTCAGGTTGTACTGATCCTGGACGGGCTCGATGATTGGCCAGTGAATGGTCAGGCGTATCCAGTTCAGCCCGAGTGCGTCCAGGCGCGCCATCTGCTGCTGATAGACCTCTGGAGCGAAATACTGGAACTGCACGTTGACGCCCAGAAAGTCCTTCCAGACCACTGCACGCGGTGCTTGCAGAATGGTCGCGGCCTGAGCGACGGTTCCCATGAGCATCGCGCTTGTCAGTAGTGCCGCGATAGCCAGCCATGATCTTGATCTGCACTGCATGTCAGTTCACCTCGCATGCTTGCCGGAATACATCCTTGAAGCGTTCTGCCGTCTGACTCCAGACTCGGGTCTTGCCTATGCGCGTCGCGTTCTCGGCCCATTCAATGGTCATGTCCGGTGCTGCGCAGACAAGATTCAAGGCGGCTGTCAGTGCTTCTACATCGCCCTGCGGGTAGATCATGCCGTTGCCATGGGAGACTTCTTCGGCAAACGAGCGTGCATCCGAGGTGATGACCCCGCGCCCGCAGGCGGTGGCCCAGGACAACGCGCCACTGGTACCGCGCAGCTTGCCCAGAATCCTCAATTTGCTGGACTCGCGATAGGGCAGGACCATCACATGATGGGCCTGGATGACATGGGCGATCTGTTCGGCGGGCAGGTCCAGTTGCCAGTCCACCAGATCCACCAGACCCAGTTGCCGGATACGCAGGCGCAACTGATCCAGATAGCTGCCTGACGGCCCGAATGCCATTTCCGGTTCGCTACCGCCCGCCAGTGTCAGGCGCACACGAGGGCGCAGTTCCGGCTGGGAGAGGAATACATTGGCCAGTGCATCCAGAAGGTCCTCAATACCCTTGCCGCGGTAGATGAACCCGAAGTACAGCAACCGCAGAGGCTGCAAGGGCGGCAGCGGTACCGGCTCGATTGCCAGGTTGCCATGGTTGATCACGGCCATCTGCGCCTGTTGCAGGCCCATGCGTTGCCTCAGGCTCTGGCTGCCCGCCTGAGTCAGCGTGATCAGGCGGGTCATGCTTCTTGCCAGTTGACGCTCCTCGCGCAGGCACAGTGGATCAGCCAGCACCGTGGCTATTTCCGGCAGGGGAGCGCGCATGCCGCTGGCAAGAGACAAAGGCCATGGCAGTTTTTCCCGACGCCATACCAGACGCTCCGGGTCATGCACGGTGGCGCTCAATGGCAAGCGGGGGAAGCGTTGACGCAATGCCCGCAAGGCATGGAACTCTGTCAGCCGTCCGCCGCCCAGTTCGGCATGGACCAGATCGATGCCGCTCCAGTCGGTTTCGGCGACACGCTGCTCGGCCTTGCGAGGATCGTTGCCGATCCCCTGCAAAGGCGTATGTACCTGCACGCCCAGATCTTCCAGAGCCTGTTTCAGATGTCCGGCATAATCGGCGATACCGTTCTGCTCCGGTGGCAGAGGGGCGAGCAGGGCAATTCGCATCAGGCACGACTCCCGATGCGTTTCAGGAACTTCAGAACGTGTTCCGGTACCTCGAAGCGACGGCGGTTGAGGATGACGCCATCGACCTTCTTGAACGCTGTATTCAATGTAGTCAGGGCGTCTTCGAGCATCGGTACGGTGGTTTGTTCGGCGCGCACCACCAGCACGATCTGATCGGCATCACGCAACAGGACAAAGGCTTCCTGGTTGCCGTAAACCCCCGATGCATTGATCAGCACGATCTCGCCCGGTTTTGCCGGAGCCCGGCCTTCGGTTCGCACGGTATGGCCTTGCTCGACCAGCAGCGTACTCAGGCGCGAGATGACAAAGTTCACACCTTCGCCCCGATGCACGGAGGTAAAACCGATGGCCAGGCCTTTTTCCGCAACCTGACCCAAGGGCAGGATGCCGTATATGCGATGCAGGTTGGCAGTGAGTGCCGCGCTGCGCTCCTGAGCGCGTTCCAGATCGGGAAGGCTGGTCCAGATCGGTACGCCAAAGCGTCCTTCGATCTTGTCTCCATCGTGGATGCGTTGGTCCAGCAGATAGAAGAAGTACAGCGCCAGGAAGCCTACGACAGCACTCAACGGGAAGGCCAGAAGCAGCATCAGCATGCTTTTCGGGAAAACCCGGCTGGCGTTGAAGGTGGCGTCTTCGATCGTGGCGATGTTGCTGATCTGGCTGTTGTCCAGTTCGCGGTCGATACGTGCTTTTTCCAGGCTGTCGGTATAGAGCGCATAGCTTTTCTGGGCAGCATCCAGCTCGTTCTGCAGACGCGAAAGCTCCGGCTCCAGTTTCAAGGCCAACTGACGGTCGCTCTCCAGTTGAGCCAGTTGTGCGTTCTGCTGCGCCAATTGGGTTTGCAGCCGTGCATAGCTGGTCTGTTGGTCGGCATACACGTTTTGCATGCGGTTATAGATAGGGTTGGGCGTAATGCTTTCGGAACGCTGGATGGTCGCTTCCTGCTCCTTGAGCAGTTGCTTGAGGTTGTTGATTTCTTCGTTGGCGGCACGCACTGGCGGTGCCTGTTCCTTGAATGAACGCAACAGTTCCTGACGCTCGACTTCCTTGCCATTGATGCGGTTTTGCAGGTCCTGGCGGTTGGGGTTCAGCGCCAGCTCACGGCCTGCCGAAACCGTTTTGGGTTGTGCCGCCAGTTGTTTCTGCAGGGTGTCGAGCCCGGCCTTGGTGGAAGCAATGGCGCGAATGGTGTTGTTGCGTTCGGTGCGCAGGTCATTGAGACCCTGTGACGTATCTGCCAGACGCTGGGAAATGCTCACCGCGCCCAACTGGTTCAGGTAACCCTGGATCTGTTGTTTGTGCGAAATGATGTTGGCACCAATCTTCTGGACTTCAGACTCGTAGAATCCATAGAGGCTGACGCGCCCCAGTGTCTTGGTACGTTGCAACTGGTATTCATCGATCCAGGTCTTGAGCACGATCTGTGCCGTGACCGGGTCATTCCAGGTGAAGGTAAGCTCCATCACTGATGAGCCCTGCTCGTGACGGACCTTGAAGTTCTTTTCCAGGTCTTCGGCCATGCGTTCGACCGGGGTGCGCTTTTCTGCCAGCCCGAGGAATTGCAGAATGCTGTGGCCGGCATCGAAGACCGAACGTACGGCGTACTTGATGCCGTTTTTCACGGTGACCAGGAAGCCGGTTTCAGGCTGTGCCTTTGACAGTTCGTTCAGGTACTTCTCGGCGACCGTGCGCATGATCGGGCGTCCGGTGAGCATGCGTTCTTCGTCCAGCAGCGGGTCCCGCAGGCCGCTGGGTACGACGATCGCCTGGCGGTCGGACAGTTCGATGGGCACGGTGCTGCTGTCGCGGCCGGGTTTGACCAGCAGCAGAGCCGTAGACTCATAACGGTTGGGGAGCAGGAAGGCGCCCAGAATAACGATGACGAAAGTCACCAGCACAGTGATCTTTACTTCGCGCTTGAAGATAAAAAACAGGCGTAGCAGATCGCGGAATGAACGAATATTGATCATGTCTTTTCCCTGACGATTAGTTGTTGTTACGCAACTCGTAGTTCATGCCCAGGCCTATCGATTTCGCGAAAGGAATCAACTGGTTGAAGTACAGGTTGACGCCGTCCACCTTGTTTCCGACTGTGGATTTGGGGACGAACACCACATCGCCGCGTTGCAGCAGTACCGGCGCGCGAGGCCCGCCAGCGTCTGCCCAAAGAAACTTGCTGTAGTCGAAGAAGTAAGTCTTGTAGAGGCCGTTTTCTTCCAGGCGCAGCAACGCCACCTGACCTGCATCGGCATCGAGTGCCACACCGCCTGCGCCTACCAGAGCCTGCTCCAGGTTGGTGGCGACATTGACCGGCAGAGTGACCGAGTTACGCACGGCGCCCCCCACGAACACGGTATTGCCCGGCGACTGGGAAATATTGATGGTCAGGGCCGTCTCGCGATAGACATCCTTGAGCTTGCTTTCCAGCAGGTCGTTCAACTGTTGCAAGGTCAGGCCAGCCGCCTTGACCGTACCGATATAGGGATAGGAAAAGGTCCCGTCGTTGAGCACCTGAAACAGCGTCAGCTCATAGATGGAGTTGGCGGTAAAGGCTGATATCGACGGTGCTTCCCCGGTGTTGCGCACGATACGCAAGGTATCTCCGGGGCGAATCCGTTCCGGTGGCAAAGGTTTGCCTGCCAGAGCCCGTCCTGCCGCCTGGCCGGCTTCGATCTGCGCCTTGTCATCGGGCAAGCCGACCCGCGCGGGTGTATTGCAAGCGCTTAGCAGCAATACGCTGATTAACAGCAGAATGCTTTTCATCGGTCCTGAACTCCTGTCATGCACGAATAAGGCTCCCTTTCGGGTAAAGAAATCATGTTGGCTGGTACTGCCTGTCCAGTGCGTGTTGGTTCAGTCCCTCATCGTTATTGATGTGCTTGTCATCGTGACCTTGCTATCGAATTTCATGCCTTGATCGCTTGTTCCGGAGCCCGGCCATAGATGTCAGTGAAGCGCACGATGTCGTCCTCGCCCAGATACTCGCCGCTCTGGACTTCGATGATCACCAGATCAATGACTCCGGGGTTGACCAGGCGGTGCGTGTGTCCTGGCTTGATGAAGGTCGACTCATTGGTGTCGAGCATGAACTCGCGTTCACCATTGGTGACCCTGGCCATGCCGCTGACCACGATCCAGTGTTCGCTGCGATGGTGGTGCATCTGCAGTGACAGCGACCCTTGCGGACGAACCACGATGCGCTTGATCTTGAAGCGTTTGCCTTCCTCAAGAATCGTGTAGGTGCCCCATGGACGAGTGACGGTGCGGTGCAGGCGATAGGCATCGTGACCCTGGCGCTTGAGTTCCTGGGCAATGATTTTCACGTCCTGGCTTCGCTTGCCGTCAGCGATCAACAGGGCGTCGGGCGTATCGATGATGATCAGGTCGTCCAGGCCCACACCACCCACCAGTCGTTTCGGGGAGTCGATGTAGCAGTTGGTCACGTCATGCAATACGGTCTGGCCGTTGCACTGGTTGCCCTTGGCATCCACTGCGGAGAGTTCGCGTACTGCCTGCCAGGAACCGATATCGCTCCAGCCCAGTTGGCAGGGCACAACGGCGACTTTCTTCGAGCGTTCCATCAGGGCGTAATCAATGGAGATATCCGGGACGGCCGCGAACAGCTCGCTGTCCAGTTCCAGCTGCAACTCCCGGTTGCCTTCCTTGCTGATGCTCTTTTCAAGGCATGCCTTGACCGCGATCAACACCTCGGGCGCATGTATTTCAAGCTCGCGCAGCAGGACTTCGGCACGCATGCAGAACATGCCCGCATTCCACAGATGCTGCCCGCCGTCTACATAGCCCTGGGCGGTGGCTGCGTCGGGTTTCTCGACGAAGCGTGCGACCTGATAACCATCGGCATTGAGCGACTGTGCCTTTTCGATATAGCCGAAACCTGTTTCCGGCTTGGTCGGCAAAATCCCGAAGGTCACCAGCCAGCCTTCATCCGCCAGTACCCGTGCGGCACTGACAGCCTGGGAGAAGGCTGTCACATCGGTGATCAGGTGATCGGCGGGCAGAACCAGCAGCTTGGCATCCGTGCCATACAATCTGAGCGCATGCAGTGCAGCTGCCGCGATGGCCGGTGCCGTGTTGCGGCCGAAAGGCTCAAGGATGAAGTCCAGAGGGACCTTGTTCTTGTTGAGCTGGCGGTAGTCGTCTGCGGTACGGAAATACACTTCACGGTTGGTGACAGTCAGCAGACGCTCGACGCCTGGCAGCCCTGTGGCGCGTTTGAATGTTTTTTGCAGCAGGCTTTCGCCATCGGGAAGACGCATGAAAGGCTTGGGCATGGCTTCGCGAGAGACCGGCCAGAGTCGGGTGCCGGACCCGCCGGCGATGATGCAGGGGATGAGGTTGCTCATCAATAAGCCTCACGAGTGAAGAGCACTGCCGGAACAGTGCGCATAAGGATGTAAAGGTCGAACCAGACGGACCAGTTTTCTATGTACTCAAGATCGAATTCGACGCGCTTTTCGATTTTTTCCACGGTGTCTGTTTCACCACGATAGCCATTGATCTGGGCCAGACCGGTGATTCCCGGCTTGACCCTGTGGCGTGACGTGTACTCCTTCACCGCTTGCTCGAAGAGAATGCCGGCCGCTTTGGTTGCCGTTGCATGGGGCCGAGGCCCCACCATCGACATGCTGCCTGCCACGACATTGAACAACTGTGGCAGCTCATCCAGGCTGGTCTTGCGTATGAAGCGCCCGACCCGAGTGACCCTGGCGTCACCTCGCGTGGTTTGTTGCTCGGCGGTTGCATCGGCCTGATGCTGATGCATGGAACGAAACTTGAAGACCTCGATCAGCCGGTTGTTGTAGCCATAACGTTTTTGCCGGAACAGCACCGGGCCAGGAGAGTCGAGCTTGATCGCCAGGGCGATGAGCAGCATGACCGGCGACAGCGCCAGTACCGCCAGCGTCGAGAGCACAATGTCCTCGGCCCGCTTGAAAAAGGGCGACCAGCCATTGAGTGGCACATCCGAAGCGTTGAACATCGGCAGCTTGGCGACTTCGGTGATGCGGTTGTGGGTGTGCCTGAAAGCAATCATGTCCGGCACCAGCAAGACATTCACCGGCAGCCTGCGCAGTTCGCGAATGATGTAGTCCATGCGGTTTTCGGCGGTCCAGGGCAGGGCGACCAGTACCTGGGTGACTTTCTCTTCCCTGATCAGCCGCTCAAGATCGCTGGTGTTGCCCAGCAAGGGCAGGTTGGCGACGGTCTTGGGCATGCGGCCAATGCGGTCATCGATGAAGCCGGTTACACCCGAACGGATGTCTTGATGCTCAAGCAGGTATTCGGCCAGACGCAGGCCGTTTTCCGTTGCCCCCAGAATCACTGCGTTCTGCAGGAAAATGCCCTTGCGCATCTGGTGCTTGAAAAACACCAGCATCAGCAAGCGCACGATACAGAACAGGGCCAGGCTGCTGAGGTACCAGAAAATCAGCTGCTCGTTGGTCAGACGCTCGAAAAAGCCCATGGTCTGGTGCATGAACAGCAATACGCCGAAGGATGCGGACCAGGCGAAGACGATGACGCGCAAACGTAATGCGTTACTGAACAGCGCTTCGGAATAAACCCCCAGAGCCTGGAATATCAGGACGCTGACCACGCTGAAAAACAGCGGCATCACTGCGTAATCCTGCGGGTTTTCGATAGCGCCGTCATGGAGGAGTACCAGAATCAGCAATCCTGGCAGGATGCAGGAGGCTCCATGGATCAGGCGGATGCCCAAAAGGAAGTATTCGACCAGGCTGGTGCGTGTCAGCGAAAGACTGTCGACTGGTTGCAACCGCATAAAGCTCCCTCACTACATGGCACTCATGGTTCGAGTGCCGATCCATGATCTGTCGGTCGTAATATCCTAGAGTCAAAAAAATATCTTTTCTATTTATTTATTCCAAGAAAAGCCATTTATTTGTCGTTTTTGGTTTTTTCCTCATGTCCCCTGATGGTGTGGCAATTTTTTCAAGTCATTCAAAGCCTTTGATCGCGTAGGTCTTTTCGTTGGTTTTTGAAAAACAGCACCCTCGAATGGGGGTTTCTTGACAGTAAAGCTCATGAAACAAAAAAAGTTTCACTCTTGGGATTTTATTTTGGCTTTTTGCGTTGTTGCAGAGCTGTTGCAGGCGTGCGCATTCAGTTATTTCAAGGGGAGGTCCGGCCAGCAGGCCCCTTGAAAAATTTATCTGGAAGAAGGGGCTTTTTCTTGTGCGGTGGGGTCACATCCACGTGTTACACGGAAAGTGTCTTCGTACAGACTATCGATTATGGAGAAGCGTCATGACAAAACGCAGAGCGATTCTGATTCTGCATGGCAAGCAGTCGCTTAATGAGGATGTACGCAGCGCCGTGATGGAAAAGCGTGAGCAAGGCTGGGAGCTGGATGTTCGATTGACCTGGGAGGGCGGTGACGCGCAGCGTCTGGTCACCGAAGCGCTGACGAACGGACACCGGCACATCATTGCCGGAGGCGGGGACGGCACCGTACGCGATATTGCCGAAGCTCTTGCGCAGGCTGAGACACAGAGCAGCCTTGTGATTCTGCCATTGGGCACCGCCAATGATTTCGCCCGTGCAGCCGGTGTACCGCTGGAAGTGTCGGATGCACTGGATCTGCTGGATGTAGAGCCGCGTGCGGTCGATCTCGGGGAAGTGGACGGCAAGCTGTTCCTGAACATGGCCACCGGCGGCTTTGGCAGCCAGGTGACAGCCAATACCTCTGAAGACCTGAAAAAGGTTCTGGGCGGCGCTGCGTATCTGTTTACCGGGTTGTCGCGGTTCAGCGAGCTGCATGCGGCTCATGGCGAACTGGTCGGGCCGGACTTTCACTGGCGCGGCAATCTGCTGGCCCTGGGCATCGGTAACGGTCGACAGGCCGGAGGCGGTCATGTGTTGTGTCCGGAAGCGATGGTCGATGATGGCATGCTCGATATCAGCATCCTTCCGGCGCCTCAGGAGGTTGTCGGTACGCTCAAGCGGCTGCTCGAAGGCGGGTTGGGGATAGACAATATGTTCGTTCGTGCGCGCCTGCCGTGGGTTGAACTCAAGTCCGCCCAGGGGCTGGACATCAATCTGGACGGTGAACCGTTATCAGGCGAGAACCTGCGCTTTGTGGCCCGCCCCGGCGCCTTGCGGATCCATTTGCCCGGGAATTCGCCGGTGCTCGGGACGGTACAGGCACTCAGTCGTCCAGACTGATGATCCGTTCACGTACGCAAAACAGTACCAGCCCGGCAACATCGTAGATCTGCAGGCGCTTCATGATCTGTGAGCGATGGCTTTCCACGGTCTTGATGCTCAGGCCCAGCCCGCTGGCGATTTCACGGGTGGATTTGCCGCGTACGACCAGACGCAGGATCTCCAGTTGGCGAGCAGTGAGGTTGTACTTGTCCAGTGGCTCGGGTTTGTTTGCCCGGGGACCACGCAAGGCCCGATTGATCACGGTATGGGCGATGGCAGGGCTCAAATAGCGCTCGCCGTTGCGCAGGGCTTCCAGTGCCTGTTCCAGTTCCTTGGCTGTCGCATCCTTGAGCAGATAGCCATGGGCACCCATTTCCAGGGCTCGCATGATCGTGTCGGTGTCGGTATGCATCGAGATGATCAGCACTTTGCTGTGGGGTTGCACCCCAAGCAGTTGTTCCAGGGCGTCCAGGCCGTTGGTGTCCTTCATGGTGATGTCCAGAAGGATGATGTCCGGTTCCAGTTCGAGTGCCAGACTCGACAGTTGGCTGCCATCAGCCGCCTCGCCAATCACGGCGTAGCCGGGAATGTCTGAAACCAGAGCGCGGACGCCAGCCCTTATCAGCGAGTGGTCATCGATCAGTAATAGATTGCAAGTCATTGGGGGTTCTTGTGTGCATTGGCCCGTTCGTGTGTGCGAGGAGCCCAGGGAAACAATACGTCGATCTGTGTGCCTTTGCCCGGCGTGCTGTGCAGGCTCCATGAGCCGTTGAGCAAGGCTACCCGTTCTGCCATGCCCGCCATGCCGCGCTGGCCAGCATGTGCCGGGTTATGTGCCGGCTCGAAGCCTATGCCGTCGTCGGCGATGAAGAGTGAAAGCCCGGCGGGCAAGCGTTGCAGGCGTACCAGCAGGTTTTCGGCACGGGAGTGGCGCAGCACGTTGGTCACGGCTTCCTGAGTGATGCGGAAAGCGGCCACGGCCATTTCTTCGGGAATGCCGGTCAGCCGCTGGTGGCACTCCAGGCTCCAGCGCACCGGGCTGTCGGTCAGGGCGTTCAGCAGATGAGCCCGCAAGCT
Organism: Pseudomonas serbiensis; assembly: GCF_030580745.1. Lineage (NCBI taxonomy): Bacteria > Pseudomonadati > Pseudomonadota > Gammaproteobacteria > Pseudomonadales > Pseudomonadaceae > Pseudomonas > Pseudomonas serbiensis. Next base: position 99,075 of record NZ_JAUQOO010000003.1, on the reverse strand, counting down.
GGCTTCCAGCCCCAGGCTCGACAGTTGGCGGGGATTGAGGATGGCTGACAGGTCGCGCACTTTGTCCAGGGTTTCTTCAAGAATGCTGTTCAGTTGTATGCCGTGGGACTGTAAATCTGTCGTTAAGCGGCGTTGCAGCCAGTCGCACTGGATCTTTGCAGCGGTCAGCATCTGGCCGATGTCGTCATGCAATTCCCGGCTGAGCCGATGGCGTTCGCTTTCCTGAACTTCCAGCATCCGTTCGGCCAGTTCCTGGGGTTTAAGCTGGATCAGTTTGTTGGCACGTAGTTGTGCGAGCCAGATGCTCACGAACGTGATCAGGTTCAGTGCCAGCAGTGAAAGGGGGAGTGCGTCAGAACTGAGAAACAGCCCGATATTGCCCAGGATTGCGCCCGTACACAGCACATTCGTAAGCCACTGGGCGTTTTTCGTGTTGAGGGATCGAACTCTGGGGAGCTTCCTGCTGACATGCATAAAGAATGGCGCCAATTGATGGTCAGTGCGTATGACCTGGCATTATCGAGGTCAGGTCAATATCACGTAGTTGTATAACAGCCCGTCAGTTTCAGAGCCTGTCCATGTCCGGCCAGTGATCTTATCTCAATGCTGCGATGATTTAATGTTTTAACCTGCCTTCCTGTAAACAGGAAATTGCAGGGCAATGCGTGCGCTGGCACGTACCGTAATAGTGTCCTGATGTTTCTGAAGGGATATCGACTTGAAAACAGGCAATGATTTGCCGGGGGAAGATGGCCTGCAAGACCGGTTGTTATTTGCGCGTAACAGGCTGCGATGATCAGGAAGTACTGGAAATATCGGCGAGCTTGGCCAGAAGTTCCTGCTGCTCTTCACTGTCCAGAGGAAGCTCGCCGGTCTGTGGGTCGATCAGTTCCAGTTGCCAGGACATCAGGGCCAGACAGCTTTTTAGCGTATTCAGCACTTCCTGCGAGAACCCGTCACATTGGCGGGCTTCGGTAAGCCATTGCCGCAGTTGCCGGGAAAAGTCTGCAAGGCATTCAATCGAAGCGTTCTGAGCCTCATGGCTAAGCTTGAGCAGATTGGTCAGCAGGCTTTCAATGGCATCTTCATCGTCGACGATCATTTCCAGGTGCGACAGGCATTCTTCCGACTTGTAAAGAAGAGCCAGCGAGTCCTCAAGGAACTGATCGTGTCTGTGCTGCCACTCATTACTGTTCAGCATCCTCTGTCTCCACGCAGTGTAGGTAGCGAATTTGTTTCGCCCGCAGCGAATGGACGACAGTTAATGTTGATTTCAAATGAATGTATGTAGGTGCTTTCTGAATATTGCCGAATGATGGCATTTTGGTTTTTAAAAAATAGTGCCTTGAATGACGCCAACCCGTTATCGGACCGCACTGGATACTCCAGTTTTGCAATGGTGCAACGCCATTGACGCCCAGCGATGAGCCTCAGCAGGATGGCTGATTGCACGGACCGGAAAGCGAACAAGAGCCTGACTCCATTCATGCAATGAGAATGGCGTCACAATAGTGGCTATTGAGTGTGGAGAATATCAGGTCAGCCCTGATGGAGGCTCAGGGGTACCCCTAGGCTCGAAAGCGTCGAGCCTGTTTTTATGTGGGGGTCAAACAGGAGTTTTCTGTCATATTTGACCACGGGAAGTGCGACACCAGTAAAGCATGATGGTAATGTGACATCAATGCTTGGACATTGTATTTATGGCTATTAAGGTCCGGGCTGTTGCAGCCGATACAGGTACTGCAGACTCATCGTGATCAACGCTTCAGGAGCTATAAATGGCTGGCATTCTCGACACAGTAGATCAACGCACACAGCTGGTGGGCGAGAATCGCCTGGAAATCCTCATGTTTCGCCTTGCCGGTCGTCAGTTGTTCGCGATCAACGTGTTCAAGGTCCAGGAAGTGCTCCAGTTACCCAAGCTGACTCTGATGCCTCAACGGCATTCATTCGTCTGTGGTGTGGTCAACCTGCGCGGTCAGACGCTGCCGGTGATTGACCTGTCTCAGGCCATCGGCATGCGTCCCCTGGTGCCCGGTCCGGGCAGCACCATCATCGTGACCGAATACAACCGCTCCGTGCAGGCGTTCCTGGTCGGTGGCGTGGACCGTATCGTCAACATGAACTGGGACGCGATCATGCCGCCGCCGACCAGTGCCGGTCGTCAGCATTATCTGACTGCCATCAGCAAGGTCGATGACCAGTTGGTGGAAATCATCGACGTTGAAAAAGTCCTCGCCGAGATCGTGCCCTACAACGCCAAGGTGTCCCGCGAGAAGCTGGAAGACCCGGTTCTGGATCACGCGCGTGGTCGCGAAATCCTTCTGGTCGACGATTCCAAGGTGGCTCTGGCCCAGTTGCGCGACACTCTTTCGCAGTTGGGGCTGAAGCTGCATGTGGCCAGCGATGGCCTCAAGGCGCTGAACATGCTCAAAGGCTGGGCTGACGCGGGTGAGAACGTCGAAGAAAAACTGCTGATGGTCTTTACCGACGCCGAGATGCCCGAGATGGACGGTTATCGCCTGACCACGGAAATCCGCAATGACCCGCGCCTGCGTAGCCTGTACATCGTATTGCACACCTCGTTGTCCGGCAGTTTCAACGAATCGATGGTCAAGAAGGTCGGTTGCGACAACTTCCTCTCCAAGTTCCAGCCCGACAAACTGGTCGAAGTAGTGCGCCAGCGTCTGATCATGGTCAACGGCGGCTGAAACATTTGCTGCTTTGCCTTGGGTGCCTCGTATAAGCTGCGACGTTCATGTCGCAGTTTTTCGAGCTCCCAAGGAACAGGCAATGCTACGTCTCGCTTCTCTTTATCGTTTCCCCCTCAAATCATGCAAAGCCGAAGTACTGCAGCGCGCAGCCTTCGATGAACTGGGGCTGGCAGGCGACCGACGCTGGATGCTGGTGGACGCAAACAGCGGGCGTTTCTTCACTCAGCGTGCCTTGCCGCACATGTCTCAGTTGTCCGTACTGTGGAATGCCGCAGGCGGTGTGACCCTTTCTGCACCCGGTTTCCAGCCTCTTGATGTGGCTCTGCCTGCCAGTGTCGAGGCGAATCTGCGCGGTGTTACTGTCTGGCGCGATACCTTGCAGGTGCCGGATGCGGGAGAGGAGGCGGCTGCCTGGGTCAGCGAATTCATCGGCAAGCCGACCCGCATGGTCTACGTGCCGGTGGATCGTGCCCGCTCGCTGCCCAGTGGTTACGGCACGGCTGATGACAAGGTGTCGTTTGCCGATGGTTTTCCCTTGCTGCTGATCGGTCAGGGCTCGCTCGACGATCTGTCTGCCAGGATCGGTCGCCAGCAGGAGATGCTGCGCTTCAGGCCCAATCTGGTCATCGAAGGCGCCGAGGCCTTTGCCGAGGACGGCTGGAAACGTATCCGCATCGGCGAAATGGAGTTTCGTGTCCTCAAGCCTTGTGCGCGTTGCATCCTGACCACCATCGATCCGGCGACAGGCGTACGCAGCGAAGACCGTGAGCCGCTGACTACGTTGAAGACCTATCGCGAAATGGAGGGCGATGTGATGTTCGGCCAGAATCTGGTCAATGACGGGCCTGGGGTTCTGGAAGTGGGGATGAAGGTCGAGATTCTCGAATAACCTGCCGCCTGAGTGGTGTGGGCAAGGCAGCGTGCAACTGCCTTGCCTCTGATCAGCTTTTACAGGTCGTCGAAGAAGCGCTCATGCCAGTCCACCAGCGGCTGTGGTGAATTGAGCTTCTGCCCGTAGATCACGGAATAAGACAGCACGTTCTGCACGTACTGGCGGGTTTCATCGAAGGGAATGCTTTCTACCCAGACATCGAATGCCAGATGGTTGGCGCCCTTGAGCCATTGGCGAACGCGGCCGGGGCCTGCGTTGTAGGCGGCGGAGGCGAGCACGCGGTTGCCGTTGAACTGGCCGTGTACCTGGCTCAGATAGGCAGCACCAAGCTGAATGTTCTTGTCCGGATCAAACACCTGCTGCGGCGATGCCAGTGGAATGCTGAACTTGCGGGCTGTTTCCTTGGCGGTGGCCGGCATCAATTGCATCAGGCCGCTGGCGCCCACGCCTGAGCGGGCATCGTCCATGAATGCGCTTTCCTGGCGGGTAATGGCAAACACCCAGCTTGAATGCAGGCCGCGTACCTTGGCTTCGCGCACCAGTGTGTCGCGATGCGCCATCGGGAAGCGGATATCCAGATCGTCCCAGTACTGCGCCTGACTGATGGTCCGGATCGCCGGGAAATACCATTTCATGTCATAGGCCAGTCTGGCCTGGGCAACCATTTCATCGCGGCTGAACAGGCGGCTGACGTGATACCACTCACGACGGCCGTCGACGATTTCGCCGCGATCATGAAACTCCAGGGCGCGACGTATGCCCGGCGTGTTGCGCACCTTGTTGACCAGCGCAGGGCTGAGCACCAGTGGCTTGTTATTGAGCTGATAAGCGCTTTGTGTGCGATCAGCCGCCAGGAAGCCATAGAAATCACGCTCCTTGGCCACGTCCTTATAGAGGCTCGGGATCAGAGGGTTGTTCGGCTGGGCAAGCTCCAGTGCGCGAGCTTCCCAATAGCGCCAGCGGTTGGTGCTGGCCAGATCCTTGGGTAGTCGGCGTGCAAGTTCGTAGGCATCTTCCCAGCGTCCCAGGCGCAACAGCAGGCGCAGACGCCATTCGGTCACGGTGTTGTCGCGCAGTTCGGGGTCATATTTGGTCATGACCTCCAGAGCGCGATCGTCGTAGCGACGGGCCAGGGTCAAGCCGATTTCCTTGGCGATCTCCACCTGTTCTTCACGGGAGAAGTGCATGGTCGCGGCATAGCCGTCGAGCATGGCCATGGCTTTTTGCGGGTCCTGTCTGGCCAGGCGGCGCAAGCCAAGGCCTACGACATCCGACATGGCCTCATCCACCGGCGTGAACTGCGCCGGGTTATTGAGCATTTCCGGCTTCTGGGCCACGGCCAGCAGCAACTTGCCTTGGGGGGCGAGGGAATTGAGGCTGTTGACCAGAGTGTTTGCCAGCGTGTAGTTGCGAGCCTGTGCTGCCAGCTTGGCGCGTTGCCAGCGTTTTTGCTCGGTCAACTGGCCGGCGGCTGCCCACTGGCTGAAGAGTGCGTCGCAGGCGTCTGGCTGGGTCTTGCCGGTCATCCACAGCTTTTCGGCGTTGGCATAGCCTTCGGCGCGCAGATTGTTGTTCAACTGGTATTGGCCATACAGGCAGTCCAGTTCGACAAAGTTCATCTTGGGGCTGTAGTACTTGACGAAGGTCTGCCAGTCGCCACGTTCGGCCAGCCAGCGTAACCAGCGCAGTTTCATCCAGTTGGCCTGGGGCAGGTCGTCGTGCTCGGCCAGGAATCTTTCGATCTCCTGATTGCTTGCAGTCTTGAGGCGCGCAGTCAGTTCGTCGTATTCGAGATAAGGCTCCAGCGGGTAGGTGGCCAGCGCTGACTTGTACATCTGATAAGGGCCTGAGTCGCCTTTGGCCAGTGCCCGTTTTGCTTCGTCGTAATATTTGCGTTGTTGGCCGAGATCTGCCGCGTGAGCGTTCTGTGCCGCAGTGGCAGACAGCAACAGGCAGGATAAGAAACTGAACAAACGACTGCGCATGAGACTTCCGAGCAGAGTGAATCGTGAAAAGTGTCGCTAGCTTAGCCTTTTGCCAGCCTCGGGTGAAAGCATTGCCGAAGGCTGTAATGAATGCGAATGAAACCAGATGTTATAAGGACTTTGCGGGTTGCCCGGTGCAGGGTGGCATGAATGCCGACATCTGTCGGTTATCTCAGGTAGAATGCGCGCCCGGTTTTTGGAGAAGATCATGACCCTGCTCAAATTCAGCGATGTGTCCCTTGCTTTCGGCGCCATGCCGTTGTTGGACAAGGTGTCCTGGCAGATCGCCCGTGGTGAGCGGGTGTGCATCATCGGCCGTAACGGTACAGGCAAATCCAGCATGTTGAAGCTGGTCAAGGGCGTGCAGAAGCCCGATGACGGCGCTGTCTGGCGTGCGCCTGGCCTCAAGATCGGCGAGTTGCCACAGGAATTGCCCGTGGCCGATGACCGGACGGTCTTCGACGTGGTTGCCGAAGGTCTGGATGGCGTGGGTGCCTTGCTCGCCCAATACCACCACCTTGCCCAGAACTGCGTGACCGAGGACGACCTCAACAAGCTCATGCATGTCCAGCAGGAACTCGAAGCCCGTGACGGCTGGCGCCTGCAGCAACTGGTCGACAGTACCTTGAGCCGTCTGCAACTGCCCGCCGACAAGACCCTGGCCGAGTTGTCCGGTGGCTGGCGTCGTCGTGTGCTGCTGGCCCAGGCGCTGGTTTCCGAGCCGGATCTGCTGCTGCTCGACGAACCGACCAACCACCTGGATATCGGCGCAATCGCCTGGCTGGAAGAAGCCCTCAAGGATTTCCAGGGTGCTGTGTTGTTCATCACCCACGACCGGGCATTCCTGCAAAACCTGGCGACCCGTATTCTGGAGCTCGACCGTGGTGGCCTGATCGACTGGAATGGCGACTACGCCAGCTTCCTGGTTCACAAGGAAGCCGCGCTGGCTGCCGAAGAAACGGCCAATGCGCTGTTCGACAAGCGTCTGGCCCAGGAAGAAGTCTGGATTCGTCAGGGGATCAAGGCCCGTCGCACCCGTAACGAAGGTCGCGTGCGCGCCCTCAAGGCCTTGCGCGTCGAACGTAGCGAGCGTCGTGAGCGCACCGGCAAGGCCAATATCCAGCTCGATACTGCCGAGAAATCCGGCAAGCAGGTGATGGTGCTGGAAAACGTCAGCTTCGCGCATCCGGGTGGCCCGACGCTGATCAAGGATTTCTCCATGGTCCTGCAGCGCGAGGATCGTATCGGCCTGCTGGGTGCCAACGGTACCGGCAAGACCACATTGCTCAAGCTGATGCTGGACAACCTGCAGCCTACCGAAGGCAAGGTGGAAGTCGGCACTCGCCTGGACGTTGCCTACTTCGACCAGTTGCGTCACCAGCTCGACCTGGAAAAGACCGTTATCGATAACGTGGCCGAAGGCCGTGACTTCATCGATATCGATGGTCAGAGCCGTCACGTCCTGAGCTACCTGGGCGATTTCCTGTTCAGCCCGCAGCGTGCGCGTACGCCGGTCAAGGCGTTGTCCGGTGGCGAGCGTGCCCGTCTGTTGCTGGCCAAGCTGTTCAGCAAGCCAGCCAACCTGCTGGTGCTCGACGAACCGACCAACGACCTGGACGTGGAAACCCTGGAGCTGCTCGAAGAAGTGCTGCTGACCTTCAAGGGCACGGTGCTGATGGTCAGCCACGACCGGGCATTTCTGGACAACGTGGTCACCAGTACTCTGGTCTTCGAGGGTGAGGGCAAGGTTCGTGAGTACATCGGCGGCTATCAGGACTGGTTGCGTCAGGGCGGTTCGCCGCGCTTGCTGGGTGTCACCGACACCAAGTCAGGCAAGGCCGAGCTGAACACTGCCGTGGTGCAGGCTGCGCCTGTAGCGGCCCAGGAAATGCCTGTTGCCAAAAAGAAGCTCAGCTACAAGCAGCAACGTGAGCTGGAAGCCTTGCCGGGGCAGATCGATGAAGTGGAAGGGGCGATTGCCGCTCTGACTGCAGAAATGGCCGAGCCGGGTTTCTATCAGAGCTCTTCCGAGCAGACCACTGCCGTGCTGGCGCAGGTCGAGAGCATGCAGGCGCAGCTCGATGCCTTGCTGGAGCGCTGGGCCGAACTGGACGAGTGAGCCGAACCCGGTAGGAGCGAATTTATTCGCGAGACGTCATTGAGGGCGATACGTTTTTCGGATGTATCGGCCTTTCGCGAATGAATTCGCTCCTACGCCGGTAGTGTGATGCAAAAAAGCCCGGGACAGATGCCCGGGCTTTTCGCTGGCAAATATGTTTACTCAGGCTTCTTCAGGCGAACAGCCAGCACATCGCAAGGTGCGCCATGCAGGACGTCATTGGCGGTCGAGCCCAGTAGCAGCGCCAGGCCGTGGCGGCCATGGCTGCCAACGACGATCAGGTCGCACTTCTGGTTCTTGGCCAGTTGATGGATTTCCTGACGAGGCTGTCCGTAAACCAGATGGCTTTCGCCTGCCTTGATGTCCGGGTACTTTTCCTTCAGTTTTTCCAGCTTTTCCTTGGCTTGATCGAACTGCTGCTGTTGCAGTTGCGACAGATCCATCGGAACGTCGCCCCCGAAGGCCATCGCCATGGGTTCGACAATATGCACCATTGACAGGGTTGCGTCGCTGGCCTGGGCCAGTACACGGGCGCGACGAATGACTGGATCGCACTCTTCAGTGAGGTCAATGGCAACCAGGATGTGTTGATACGACATGAGGAGGTCCTCCGAGAGGATTGCGATAATGGTGAGTATGGCTTCTTCGCACGCTTATGGGCAGACCCTTTTGCAAGCCATTGTTCTTGTGATTGTTTTTAGGCTTTGTACGAAAAGTGGCTGTGCTCGGTGATGCTGCGTTAAAAACAGGCTCGGAATGCTCATTTACAACACGTAAACTCCGCTTCCTTGCCTGTTTTTGCCTTGCCTGACCTTCGCTCGCCGACTTTTCGTACAGAACCTAGTGATGCGAAAGCTGGCGAGCAAGGGCGCTATCCGCTCTGCGGTTCTTTCGGGTGATCTCCTTTTCGACGCGCATTTGATGCCGGGTATTTCCGGATGCGGCGACTTTTCGTACTGAGCCTGATTGGGCGGGGACAAGAAATATGACGACCTTGGTGGTTCTGTCAATCATTTGTGTGATGTTGAGCCCGCTCGTATGGCTGCGGCCCTCACGTCAGCAGAGCGGCAGAATGGCTTTGCGCCTGGAGGCCCGGCGTCTGGGGATGGCCATGCAATTGGCACCTCAGGAATGGCCGCACTGGCTTGCCAAGGAGCCGCCAAGCCCTTGCGCTCAATATCACCGGCCTCGTTCGGGAGCGCAGATGGCATGTTGGGCCTACTGGCAGAGCGAACCGGGTGTCTGGCTCAATCGCTGGCGCGAGCCCTGTGAGGACGCCGGGCTGCTAAATCATTTCAATACGTTGCCGGCGGACGTGTTCAAGGTGGAGGCTGACGGGCAGATGATTGCGCTGTACTGGGGGGAGAGGGGAGAGCCGCAGGTCTTGCTGAAAATTGATGCCGTTCTCAAGGCGCTGGCCTGAGAAACGATTGATTTGCAGGCATTAAAAAGCCCGATAACAGCATCGGGCTGGGGGTTGGCCAGGCAGGCCGATAATTCTGGGTGCTACGGTGCAATGCCGTAGATCACCGATCTGCTCGTATGCGGTTCATTTCGCGATGAACGGCTTCTCATGCAGTGCGCTGACTGTAGACCTTCCGCTCTGTTTTGTCGCGTTTTTCCTGAGTCTTTTTCGTCTGTGAGCATCAACGGTGCAAAAAAGGCCATGCGGGCTTTGCTGCGAGCTTTGCATTATCACTTTTTTGAATGGGCCCAAATCAAACTTGGGGCCTGGGTGACGATCCGGTCTGCAATCTGGCCAATCCGCCGTTTTTATTGATGTTTCGTCGAATTGACAATTATCGGGTTTTGCCTGATGGTGTGCATACCCAAATCAAACGGGCGTATGAATTGATCGTTTGGTCGTCAGACGGCTCTGACAGAACTCTGACTACCACGTCGGCGGGTGTGCTTGATTTGGCGTGTTCATCGACGGCGACGTCGTAGTCTCGTCGAACGTTAACGTTCGGCGAGTATTGTTCAGCTTCCCTATTGTGGAGATCAGTTGATGATTTACGAAGGTAAAGCCATCACGGTTAAGGCTCTTGAAAGTGGCATCGTCGAGTTGAAATTCGACCTCAAGGGTGAGTCCGTCAACAAGTTCAATCGCCTGACCCTGAACGAGCTGCGTCAGGTGGTGGATGTCCTCAAGGCCGACGCTTCTGTCAAAGGTGTGATTGTCACCAGCGGCAAGGACGTGTTCATTGTCGGCGCCGACATCACCGAGTTCGTTGACAACTTCAAGCTGCCGGAAAGCGAGCTGGTTGCCGGCAACCTTGAGGCCAACAAGATCTTCAGTGACTTCGAGGACCTGGGCGTTCCTACGGTGGTTGCCATCAATGGCATCGCACTGGGCGGTGGCCTGGAGATGTGTCTGGCAGCGGATTACCGTGTCATCGCCAGCACGGCGAAGATTGGTCTGCCAGAGGTCAAGCTGGGCATATACCCCGGATTTGGCGGCACGGTTCGTCTGCCGCGCATCATCGGGGCCGACAACGCCATCGAATGGATCGCCTCCGGCAAGGAAAACACTGCTGACGACGCGCTCAAGGTCGGCGCTGTCGATGCCGTGGTCATCCCTGAAAAACTTCAGGCTGCAGCCCTGGACCTGATCAAGCGTGCCATCAGCGGCGAGTTCGATTACAAGGCCAAGCGTCAGCCAAAGCTGGACAAGCTCAAGCTCAATGCCATTGAACAGATGATGGCATTCGAAACAGCCAAGGGTTTTGTCGCAGGTCAAGCCGGACCGAATTATCCGGCTCCCGTAGAAGCCATCAAGACCATCCAGAAAGCCGCCAACTTCGGTCGCGACAAGGCTCTGGAAGTCGAAGCTGCCGGTTTCGTGAAAATGGCCAAGACTTCTGCCGCGCAGAGTCTGATCGGCCTGTTCCTGAACGATCAGGAACTGAAAAAGAAATCCAAGGCTTACGATGCGCTCGCCAAGGACGTGAAACAGGCGGCCGTACTGGGCGCCGGGATCATGGGCGGCGGTATCGCTTATCAGTCGGCGGTGAAAGGCACGCCGATCCTGATGAAGGATATCCGCGAAGAAGCCATCCAGTTGGGCCTCAATGAAGCTTCCAAGCTGCTGGGCGGCCGTGTCGACAAAGGCCGTCTGACACCTGCCAAGATGGCTGAAGCCCTCAATGCGATTCGCCCGACCCTGTCCTATGGCGATTTCGGCAACGTCGATCTGGTGGTCGAAGCCGTGGTCGAGAATCCCAAGGTCAAGCAGGCCGTGCTGGCTGAAGTTGAAGCCAATGTGGCTGAAAACACCATTCTGGCCTCCAACACCTCGACCATTTCCATCAGCTTGCTGGCTCAGGCCCTCAAGCGTCCGGAAAACTTCGTCGGTATGCACTTCTTCAACCCGGTACACATGATGCCGCTGGTCGAAGTCATCCGGGGCGAGAAGTCCAGCGAGGAAGCTGTGGCAACCACCGTTGCCTACGCCAAGAAAATGGGCAAGAACCCGATTGTGGTCAACGACTGCCCGGGCTTCCTGGTCAACCGTGTCCTGTTCCCGTACTTCGGTGGTTTCGCCAAGCTGATCAGCGCCGGTGTGGACTTCGTACGCATCGACAAGGTCATGGAGAAGTTCGGTTGGCCCATGGGGCCTGCGTACCTGATGGACGTGGTCGGTATCGACACCGGTCACCATGGTCGTGACGTCATGGCCGAAGGTTTCCCGGATCGCATGAAGGACGACCGTCGTTCTGCCGTGGATGTGCTGTATGAGGCCAGGCGCCTTGGCCAGAAGAACGGCAAGGGCTTCTATGCCTACGAGACAGACAAGAAGGGCAAGCCTAAAAAGGTCAGCGATCCTGCCGTACTGGACGTTCTCAAGCCGATTGTCTACGAGCAGCGTGAAGTGAGCGATGAAGACATCATCAACTGGATGATGATCCCGCTGTGCATGGAAACCGTGCGCTGCCTGGAAGACGGCATCGTTGAAACCGCCGCTGAAGCCGACATGGGCTTGATCTACGGCATCGGTTTCCCTCCGTTCCGTGGTGGTGCGCTGCGTTACATCGACTCCATCGGCGTCGCCCAATTCGTTGCCCTCGCTGACCAATATGCCGAGCTGGGTGCCTTGTATCAACCGACCGCGAAGCTGCGTGAAATGGCCAGTAAAGGCCAGAGCTTCTTCGGTTAAGCGCCTTCTGAGGAATGAACGTATGAGCTTGAATCCAAGAGACGTCGTGATTGTCGACTTCGGTCGCACCCCGATGGGCCGCTCCAAGGGCGGCATGCACCGCAACACCCGCGCTGAAGACATGTCGGCGCACCTGATCAGCAAGCTGCTGGAGCGCAACGCGAAGATCGACCCGGCCGAGGTGGAAGATGTCATCTGGGGCTGCGTCAACCAGACCCTGGAGCAAGGCTGGAACATCGCGCGCATGGCGTCGTTGCTGACCCAGATCCCGCACACCTCGGCGGCCCAGACCGTGAGCCGCCTGTGTGGTTCGTCCATGAGCGCGCTGCATACCGCGGCACAGGCAATCATGACCGGCAACGGCGATGTATTCGTGATCGGTGGTGTCGAGCATATGGGCCACGTCGGGATGATGCATGGCGTCGACCCGAACCCGCACATGTCCCTGTACGCCGCCAAGGCGTCGGGCATGATGGGCCTGACTGCCGAAATGCTCGGCAAGATGCACGGCATTACCCGTGAGCAACAGGACGCCTTCGGTCTGCGCTCCCACCAGCTTGCCCACAAGGCAACGCTTGAGGGCAAGTTCAAGGACGAGATCATCCCGATGCAGGGTTATGACGAAGACGGTTTCCTCAAGGTTTTCGACTATGACGAAACCATCCGTCCCGATACCACCCTTGAAAGTCTTGCGGCGCTCAAGCCTGCATTCAACCCCAAGGGCGGTACTGTGACGGCGGGTACGTCATCGCAGATCACCGATGGTGCGTCGTGCATGATCGTCATGTCCGCCCAGCGTGCCAAGGACCTGGGTATCCAGCCGATGGCAGTGATCCGCTCCATGGCTGTGGCGGGCGTTGACCCGGCAATCATGGGTTACGGTCCTGTGCCGGCAACTCAGAAAGCCCTCAAGCGCGCAGGTCTGAGCATTGCCGATATCGACTTCTTCGAGCTCAATGAAGCCTTCGCTGCACAGGCCTTGCCAGTGCTCAAGGATTTGAAAGTGCTCGACAAGATGAACGAGAAGGTTAATCTGAACGGCGGTGCTATCGCCTTGGGCCATCCGTTTGGATGTTCCGGTGCGCGTATTTCGGGTACTTTGCTCAATGTAATGAAGCAGAATGGCGGCAATCTCGGTGTCTCGACCATGTGCATTGGTCTGGGGCAGGGCATTTCCACTGTTTTTGAACGCATCTGAGTTTTTCGGGGCCTGTTGTTGTCAACAGGCCTTGAAATGATGCGAGCCGGGGCCGGGTCCCCGGCTTTTGTATTTTGGAAAAAGCAATTTTTTTACCCGTTGTTTCAGTCATGTTTCACGAGGGCAACAGCATGCAATTACAGCCAGGGCTCTACCGCCATTACAAAGGCCCGGAGTACCGGGTGTTCAGCGTTGCGCGGCATTCCGAGACCGAGGAAGAAGTGGTGTTCTATCAGGCTCTTTACGGTGATTTCGGGATGTGGGTACGTCCTTTGAGCATGTTCCAGGAGTCCGTCGAGGTTGACGGCGAGCAAGTGCCACGCTTTGCTTTGGTTCAGGTCGAGCCAAGTCTCTTTACCCGTCCGTGAGTCGGGATCGCACAACAGCCTGTGCTTGACCTCACTCTGTTGCCACTATATATAGCGTGGCCTTTATAAGCTGCACTCCGTCTTTCATCTAGTTTTCAGGAATTTTCTGATCCATGGGCAAATCGCTGGTCATCGTGGAATCCCCGGCTAAGGCCAAGACCATCAACAAGTATTTGGGCAACCAGTACGTGGTGAAGTCGAGTATCGGCCATATCCGAGACCTGCCCACCAGCGGTTCGGCTAGTGCCGCCAAGGAACCTGCCGCAAAGCGTGGCAAGGCAACTGCGAGCGAAGCGCCCGCACTGAGTCCCAAGGAGAAGGCCCGGCGCCAGTTGGTGTCGCGCATGGGCGTCGACCCCGAACACGGCTGGAAGGCCAAATACGAAATCCTTCCCGGCAAGGAAAAGGTGATCGAAGAGCTGCGCAAGCTCGCCAAGGATGCCGACACCATCTATCTCGCAACGGACTTGGACCGCGAAGGGGAAGCCATTGCCTGGCACCTGCGCGAAGCCATCGGTGGAGATGACAGCCGCTTCAAGCGCGTGGTGTTCAACGAAATCACCAAGAAAGCCATCCAGGAAGCCTTTTCAAAGCCAGGCGAGCTGGATATCGCCCGTGTGAACGCCCAGCAGGCCCGTCGCTTCCTCGACCGCGTCGTGGGCTACATGGTGTCGCCGCTGCTCTGGCAAAAGGTTGCCCGTGGCCTGTCAGCCGGTCGTGTGCAATCGGTTGCCGTGAAGCTGGTGGTTGAGCGTGAGCGTGAGATTCGCGCGTTCAATCCTGAAGAGTATTGGGAAATCCATGCCGACCTGGGCACTGCCAAGGGCGCCAATGTGCGCTTTGAAGTCGCCAGGGAAAACGGTGAGGCCTTCAAGCCGCTCAACGAAGCCCAGGCCATGGCGGCTCTGGAAAAGCTCAAGGCTTCCAGCTACAGCATCGTCAAGCGCGAAGACAAGCCGACCAGCAGCAAGCCGTCGGCACCGTTCATCACCTCCACTCTGCAGCAGGCTGCCAGTAACCGCCTGGGCTTTGGCGTGAAGAAAACCATGATGATGGCCCAGCGCTTGTATGAAGCGGGCTACATCACCTACATGCGTACCGACTCCACCAACCTGTCGGCCGATGCCGTCAGTATGGCGCGCACCTACATCGAGACTGAGTTCGGCAAGAAATACCTGCCGGAATCCCCGAATGTCTACAGCAGCAAGGAAGGCGCACAAGAGGCTCACGAAGCGATTCGTCCGTCCGACGTCAATACCCATCCAAGCAAGCTGACAGGCATGGAGCGTGATGCCGAGCGCCTTTACGAGTTGATCTGGCGCCAGTTCGTGGCCTGCCAGATGCCTCCGGCTCAGTACCTGTCGACCACGGTCAGCGTTGCTGCCGGTGATTTCGAGCTGCGTGCCAAGGGCCGCATCCTGAAGTTCGACGGTTACACCCGCGTATTGCCGCAGATATCCAAACCGGGCGATGACGGCGTGTTGCCGGACATGGCTCAGGGCGAAACCCTGAAACTGGTGACACTGGACCCGAGCCAGCACTTCACCAAGCCGCCAGCGCGTTACTCCGAAGCAAGCCTGGTCAAGGAAATGGAAAAGCGCGGTATCGGTCGTCCTTCGACCTATGCGGCGATCATTTCGACCATTCAGGACCGTGGCTACGTTGCATTGCATAATCGCCGTTTCTACTCGGAAAAAATGGGCGATATCGTGACCGGTCGCCTGTCCGAGAGCTTTTCCAACCTGATGGACTACGGCTTTACCGCCGGGATGGAAGAGAACCTCGACGATGTGGCCCAGGGGCAGCGTGACTGGAAGAACGTGCTGGACGAGTTCTACGGCGACTTCCGCAAGAAGCTCGAAGTGGCCGAGGCTCCCGACAGCGGCATGCGCGCCAACCAGCCGGTAATGACCGACATTCCGTGCAAGGTGTGTGGTCGCCCGATGCAGATCCGTACCGCGTCGACTGGTGTATTCCTCGGTTGCTCGGGCTACAGCCTGCCGCCGAAGGAGCGCTGCAAGGCAACGGTCAACCTGACGCCCGGTGACGAGATCGCCGAGGATGACGAAGGTGAGTCCGAATCCCGCGTATTGCGTGGCAAGCATCGCTGCCCGGTCTGCAGCACGGCCATGGATGCCTATCTGCTGGATGAGAAACACAAGCTGCATATCTGCGGCAACAACCCGGATTGCTCGGGTTACGAGATCGAAGAGGGTACTTACCGGATCAAGGGCTACGAAGGTCCGAGCCTTGAGTGCGACAAGTGCGGCAGTGAGATGCAGCTCAAGACCGGGCGTTTCGGCAAGTTCTTCGGCTGTACCAATGCCGAGTGCAAGAACACCCGCAAGCTGCTCAAGAGCGGTGATGCCGCACCACCGAAGATGGACCCGGTGAAGATGCCTGAGCTCAAGTGCGACAAGGTTGATGACACCTACATCCTGCGCGACGGTGCTTCCGGCCTGTTCCTGGCCGCAAGCCAGTTCCCGAAGAACCGCGAAACCCGTGCGCCGTTGGTCATTGAGATTGTGCCGCACAAGGATGAAATCGATCCCAAGTATCACTTCCTCTGCGAAGCGCCGAAGAAAGACCCCGATGGCCGTCCGGCGGTAATCCGTTACAGCCGCAAAACCAAAGAGCAATATGTCCAGACCGAAGTGGAAGGCAAGCCGACCGGCTGGCGTGCTTTCTATGATGGTGGTGTCTGGAAGGTCGAAGACAAGCGCTGACCGAAGTTGCCCGGCGTCAGTCGGGCACAGGTTGTCCAGAGAGGCTCTTGGCGGGGTTGTCCTGTCGGGAGCTTTGGCGCTTGTGGCTATGTTCTTTTTATCTGACCGTTATGGAGAATGCTGCCATGGCTCATGAGCTCTATACCCGCACCAACCAGAAGATCTACTTTGCCGGGCTTGCGCTTGAAGCGCTGGGCAAGGCTGAAAAAGGGCAGGCCATCAATGCCCAAGCGCTGCTTCAGGCCGAGCGTGAAGCTGTCCTGTTTCATTTGTATGGCGCGCTGCTGGGGTTGTGTCATGAGATTGCCGGTTTCTACCGCTTGCCTCAGGCCAATGCGCCTCGTGCCGAACTGCTGCTGACTCAGGAAGTGCTGGATGCCGTGGCGATCCCGGAGATGGCTGAACTGGTCGAGCTGGCGCGGCATCGGGAAACCTGGCTGGCGCAGCTTCTTGCGGCCTACAACGCCTTGTTCGAGCCGCCTCGCGCACCCAAGGCCCCGAAGGGAGACGTGACCCAGCCGATGATTGTCGCGGTAAATCTGGATGATGAGCCTGCATATGAGTTGGGTCGTGAGGAACTGGAAGGCTGGCGGCAACAACTAAAGAGTCTGGCCATTCGTTTTCGTGAAGGCTTGAGCGAGTGCTAAAACCAATGATCTACAAGCTGGCAGACTGGTACAATGTCGGCCTTTCGCGGAGTATTTGTCCTGATGCCTACCTCTTTTCTTGAAATTGTCGAACTACCTGACGGCCGCATAGAGTTGCGTCGTGCTGATGATGAAGGGGCGCTGGTTACCCTTGATTTCTCGGCGGATGCCAAGTCTTTCATGCAGGGTCAGCATGTCGAGATTGCCAAGGCGATGCTGAGCGTAGGTGTGCAGATGGCCGGACGGTTGGCTGAAGGTGAGCTTGAGAAGGACTCGGGGCCTCGGGTCCTTCATTGACGACTGGGCAATCAATCAGCCCAGTCGAATATTCAAACTCTGTGCATCCCCGATCCGCGCTGCTTTCACCAGTTGCTGACGAGCAGCGGAGCCCAGCGGGTTTATCCAGCTGACTACCGTGTGACTGCGTCCCAGTCTGAGCGCTTCGCGAGTCAACTCCAGTGCGCTTTGATTTCCCCGAGGTTGCAATAGCAGGATTCGCTCTCTGTTGAGCCCTGCATCCCTCAGCCATGTCTGGGTAAGGCTTGGGGGCGGTGCAATCAGAGTCAGCCAGCGGTCGTTGGTGTCCTGGCTCAGTTCCCGAAGGATGGGTGCCATCAGACTGAGGCAGCTCCCGGCTGCACCACGCAACGTCAGTTCACTGAAGGCTTCTGGCTCGCTGCCCCAGGCCTTTTCGGTATCTTCGGCAATCATCGGGGCGAGTGGCTGGGCCAGGAACGCCTCGAACAGTGGTAATTGCGTGTGCGGTGCTTGATGGAACTGCATAACGTCTCCTTAGCGGCGAATGACGCCGACACTCAGGCCTTCGATCACCAGCTCCTGATCCTTGAGATCGACCTCAATGGGTGCGAACTCCGGGTTTTCAGCAATGAGCCAGACCTTGCTGCCTTCACGTTTGAAGCGTTTTACCGTGACCTCGTCGCCGATCCGTGCCACGACGATCTGGCCGTTGCGGGCCTCGCGAGTGGTATGCACGGCCAGCAGGTCGCCGTCCAGAATGCCGATGTCCTTCATGCTCATGCCGTGTACCCGAAGCAGGTAATCGGCACTTGGGTGGAAGAAGGTCGGGTTGATGTTGCAGGACTCTTCGATATGTTGCTGGGCCAGGATCGGGGCGCCGGCAGCAACGCGACCGATGATGGGCAGGCTGTTTTCGTCGGGCTTGGCTTCAAAGCCCGGAATGCGGATGCCGCGTGACGCGCCCGGAGTCATTTCAATGGCGCCCTTGCGGGCCAGTGCCTTGAGGTGTTCTTCGGCCGCGTTGGGAGATTTGAAACCCAGCTCCTGAGCGATTTCGGCGCGGGTAGGCGGGTAGCCATTGTCTTCGAGGCAGCGTTTGATGAAGCCCAGAATCTCGGCTTGGCGTGGCGTCAGTTTGATCATGGCAGGCGCTCTGTCTTTTTATACAGTGACTGGGATTATATACAGTGAAGGCGTGTTGGCAATCGTCCTTTTCATTTTCGTCGCCAGACGGTCGTTACAGCCCGTCGCCTGGAAGCTCGATACGTGACTGTTCGGCCACAATATGAACGCCCGCGCTTGACAAGAGGCCCGGCTGATACGTATGTTTCAAACGTTCGTTTGTTAGGCAGAGAGCCATGGCCCAGTCGGAAACCGTTGAACGCATTCTTGATGCTGCCGAGCAATTGTTCGCAGAAAAAGGCTTTGCTGAAACCTCCTTGCGTCTGATTACCAGCAAGGCGTCGGTCAATCTGGCTGCAGTGAACTATCACTTCGGCTCCAAGAAGGCCTTGATCCAGGCTGTGTTCTCGCGTTTTCTGGGGCCGTTCTGCATCAGTCTCGAACGCGAGCTGGAACGTCGTCAGGCCAGGCCCGAGCAAAAGCCAACCCTTGAAGAGCTGCTGGAAATGCTCGTCGAGCAGGCTCTGGTCGTTCAGCCGCGCAGCGGCAATGACCTGTCGATCTTCATGCGCCTGCTGGGGCTTGCGTTCAGCCAGAGCCAGGGCCATTTGCGTCGCTATCTTGAAGACATGTACGGCAAGGTGTTTCGCCGCTACATGACTCTGGTCAATGAAGCTGCCCCGCGTATTCCGCCTATCGAGCTGTTCTGGCGTGTGCATTTCATGCTGGGTGCCGCAGCCTTCAGCATGTCCGGTATCAAGGCCTTGCGCGCCATTGCCGAGACCGATTTCGGCGTCAACACGTCCATCGAGCAGGTCATGCGCCTGATGGTGCCGTTCCTGGCGGCCGGCATGCGTGCGGAAACCGGCGTGACGGATGCCGCAATGATCGCTGCGCAGCTCAAGCCGCGCACCAAAAGCTCTTCAAGCGCCCCCGCAACTGCCAAGGCCTGACGATTCCTGGATGCGCTCGCATTGCGCGAGGCTCCAGGATCAAGCACCATGCCCGGATTGATTGGCAATGGTGTGTTAAGGGTTTTTCTATGAGTTCTGGCCTGCAAGGCTCCCTGATGGTCGATGTCGCCGGTACCTGGTTGACCGCCGAAGATCGTCAGTTTCTGCGTCAGCCCGAAGTGGGCGGTTTGATTATCTTTGCCCGTAACATCGAGCATCCACGTCAGGTACGCGAGTTGAGCGCGGCGATTCGCGCTGTTCGCCCTGATCTGCTGCTGGCGGTGGATCAGGAAGGTGGCAGGGTGCAACGCCTGCGACAAGGCTTCGTGCGTTTGCCTGCAATGCGCGCCATTGCCGATAAACCCGATGCCGAGTTGCTGGCTGAGCACTGTGGCTGGCTGATGGCGACAGAGGTGCTGGCTGTCGGCCTGGACCTGAGTTTCGCGCCGGTACTGGACCTCGATTTCCAGCGCAGCGCGGTGGTCGGAACCCGTTCCTTCGAAGGCGATCCCGAGCGTGCGGCCTTGCTGGCCGGTGCCTTTATCCGTGGCATGCAGGCTGCCGGCATGGCGGCCACCGGCAAGCATTTCCCCGGGCATGGCTGGGCGGAAGCCGATTCCCATGTGGCAATCCCCAATGATGAGCGCAGCCTGGACGAAATCCGCAGCAAGGACCTCGTGCCTTTTGCGCGCCTGAGCAAGCAACTGGCCGCCGTGATGCCTGCCCATGTCATCTACCCGCAGGTCGATTCGCAGCCTGCCGGGTTCTCCCGTCGCTGGTTGCAGGAGATCCTGCGCGGCGAACTGCAATTTGACGGTGTTATCTTCAGTGACGACCTGTCCATGGCGGGTGCTCATGTGGTGGGCGATGCGGCCAGTCGCATCGAGGCCGCTCTGACGGCCGGTTGTGACATGGGGCTGGTCTGCAATGACCGGGCTGCTGCCGAGCTGGCCTTGAGCGCGGCACAACGCCTGAAGGTCAAGCCTTCTGCGCGCATTGCCCGCATGCGGGGTCAGGCACATGCCTCGACGGATTATCGCCAGCACCCGCGTTGGCTGACGGCGCTTCAAGCGCTGCGCAATGCACAATTGATCGATTAAGGATTTGCAATGACGGTTTACGCGATTATCGGTGGTACAGGCCTGACCCAGCTTGAAGGGCTGAACATTCGCCAGTCCCTGCCCATGAATACGCCTTATGGTGCGCCGTCCGGCGAAATCCAGATCGGGGACTATGCCGGTCGCGAGGTGATGTTTCTGGCCCGCCACGGTCATCCTCATCGCCTGCCGCCGCATCAGGTCAATTACCGCGCCAATATCTGGGCCTTGAAGCAGGCTGGTGCGCAGGCGATCCTGGCAGTGAACGCCGTGGGCGGTATTCATCCGGCCATGGGTACCGGCCATTTCTGCGTGCCCCATGATCTGGTGGATTACACCAGTGGTCGTCAGCACACCTTCTTTGCCGACGATCTGGAGCAGGTCACCCATATCGACTTCAGCTACCCCTACAGCGAAGCGCTGCGTGCCCGGCTGATTGCCGCTCTGGCGGCAGAGGGTTGCGAGTTCAGTGATCGTGGTGTGTATGCCTGCACCCAGGGGCCGCGTCTGGAGACGGTGGCCGAGATCGTTCGCCTTGAGCGTGACGGATGCGACATCGTCGGCATGACCGGGATGCCCGAAGCAGCGCTGGCTCGCGAGCTGGAGCTGGATTACGCCTGTCTGGCGCTGGTGGTCAATCCGGCGGCGGGCAAGTCCACGGCAATCATCACCATGGCCGAGATCGAGCAGGCGCTGCGTGATGGCATGGGCAAAGTGAAAGCGACCCTGGCGCGGGTGCTTTCGGCGCAGTAGCGTACATATCACTTGTGGGAGGGGCCTTGGCCGCGACGACCAGCTTACAGGCAACACATTTTCAGCGTTGATGATGAAGCTGTCGCGGCCAAGGCCCCTCCCACGAGTTTTGAGCCACCTGGCTTTTGAAATCAGCCTCTTGGCTGATAGGCACTAGCCTTATTTCCTGCCTTTCTTCGGCGCAGCCGGCAGCGGTGCGAACAGCGCTTGCAGGTCTTCGTCCCGTAGCTTCCAGTCACCCGCCGAGCGGCCATCCAGAACGCCTGCCGCCAGTGCCGATTTCTCTTGCTGCAAGCGCTGGATCTTCTCTTCCACGGTGCCACGGGCAATCATCTTGTAGACGAATACCGGCTTGTCCTGACCGATGCGATAAGCGCGGTCGGTGGCCTGATTTTCGGCTGCCGGGTTCCACCACGGATCATAGTGAATCACGGTGTCGGCAGCGGTCAGGTTCAAGCCGGTGCCTCCTGCTTTCAGGCTGATCAGGAATACCGGCAGCTTGCCGTTCTGGAAGTCGTGGATCGGTGTGCGGCGGTCGCGGGTCGAGCCCGTGAGCAGGGCGTAGGGAATGCCGCGCTGTTCAAGCTCTTGCTCGATCAGGGTCAGCATCGAAGTGAACTGCGAGAACAGCAGGATCTTGCGACCCTCGGCCAGCAGTTCCTCGAACATCTCCATCAGGCTTTGCAGCTTGGCCGAGCTGCCTTGTTTGGCGTTGACCGGCATGTCGTCGTTGACCAGTCGCAGGTCGCAGCAGACCTGACGCAGCTTGAGCAGGGCTTCAAGAATGATGATCTGGCTGCGGGCCACGCCCTTGCGGGTGATCTCGTCGCGAACCTTCTTGTCCATGGCCAGGCGCACGGTCTCGTAGACGTCGCGTTGCGCGTCATTGAGTTCGACCCAGTGAATGATCTCGGTCTTGGGGGGCAGTTCGGTCGCGACCTGTTCCTTGGTGCGGCGCAGCAGGAACGGTTTGATGCGGGCGTTGAGGTGGTGCAGCCGATCCACATTGCCGTGTTTCTCGATGGCCGTTCGGTAGTTGCTGTTGAATTCCTTGCTGCTGCCCAGCCAGCCGGGCATCAGGAAGTGGAACAGCGACCACAGCTCGCCCAGGTGGTTTTCCAGCGGCGTGCCACTCAGGCAAAGGCGCTGGCGGGCATTGAGGTTGCGGGCTGCCTGGGCTGCCTTGCTGTTGGGGTTCTTGATGTATTGCGCTTCATCGAGAATCAGCACGTGTAGCGGCAGTTTCTCCAGCAGTTCAAGATCTCGTGGCAGCAGGGCGTAGGTGGTCAGGATCAGGTCGTAGTCCTGGAGGTTGCTGGCTTCCTGATGACGATTGGCGCCATACAGGGCCAGGACCTTGAGTTGCGGTGTGAAGTTTTCGGCTTCGTCCAGCCAGTTGGGGATCAGGCTGGTGGGCATGACGGCCAGGGCAGGGCGATCCAGGCGCCCGGCCTGCTTCTCCATCAACAGATGCGTCAGGGTTTGCAGGGTCTTGCCCAGGCCCATGTCATCGGCCAGAACACCGCCGACTTCCAGCTCGCGCAAGGACTGCATCCAGCTCAGGCCTTCCAGTTGGTAAGGGCGTAGCGTGGCGTTCAGGCCTTCGGGCAGGCTGACCGGCGCATCCTTGATATTCACCAGTCGTTCGGCGAACTGTCGCAGCCGGTCGCCGCCTTGCCAGACCAGCGGCATATCATCGAGTTCGGTCAGGCGCGCAGCATCGGCCCGGCTCATGCGCAGGGTGTTGCTGTCTTCCTCGCGCCAGTAGAAATCACCGAGGGTTGCCAGCACTGGCTTGAGGCGGCCATAGGGCAGTGCAACCTGCACCGGCCCGCCGCCACTCTGGGTGAAGTGGTTGAGCTGGACCAGCAATTGCTCTTCATCGCCGCGCTTGGCAACGGCCGAAGGGCTCATCAGTTCCGGGTGGCTGCGCAGCAGGTTGATCAGAATCGGCAGCAGGCTCAGGCGCTCGCCGTTGACGATGATGCCCAGTTCCAGATCGAACCAGTCGCGTTCGGTTTCTTCATCGATGACCGCATACCAGTCATCCACGGGGGTGACATCGAAGCCGAAGTCATCGCGTATCTCGATTTCCCAGCCTTGCTCGCGCAGCCTTGGCAGATCGTCCAGCACAAAATGCAGCCACGCCTTGTCGGTGGGCAGTTCATACATGTCGCCGGCGCTGTCGGGCAGGGCCTTGCTTTGCCGGGTGGCGACCTTGAAACCGATGTCGTTCAGTTGCTGGCGATATTGCCGCTCCTGCTCGCCCTGGCGGCGTATGCGCAGGGTTTCGGTTTCGGTGTGCTCGATGATGTCGCTCTTCTGGTTGACCAGATCGCTGCCCAGGGAGCTGACCAGAATGCTGACGTTGGTCGTGCCAACGGCATAGTGCTTGCCATAGGCGAAGGCCAGCGCTGCCCGATGCTGGATATGACGCTGCATGCGCCCGTTGCGCGGTTCATAGGCGCTGAACTCGACACTGGCCAGAATCAGGCGTGGTACGGGTTTCATATCGTCGATCAGGCGTTCGGGCAGAGTGGCCTTGGGCTCGACGACCTCTGGAGTATGCGAGGCCATGGCGGCTGCAATGGCAGGCTTGTTTGCCGGGTCCTGCAGGAAGTGCATGGCTGCTACGCAGTGCTTGCAGTCATTGTGTACAGGGCAGGTGCATTTGCAGACCAGGAAATTCTTGTAGCGATCCGGGTCCTTGAACAGCAGGGTCTGGGTGTAGAGCTCGAACCCTGAGCCCCGGCAGGTGGTACGAATGATCTGCGGGCTGGACTCTTCGAGTGCGATGCGTTTTTGCAGGGCGTAGCCGTACCCCCGCTCAAGAGTCTGGGGTTTGAATAGCTGTGTCCATGCAGAGGCAAGGACTTTTTCGAGAATGGACGACACAGTTTTAAAAAGCCCTACGCCGTAGCGATGCTCAAAAGAAAGGGAGCGCAGTCGCGCTCCTGAATGCTCAAAGGGGAGAAACTTTTATCAGCAGGGCCAGATTGCTGTTATCCAGATAGATCAGCTCGCCGTTCTTGACCCTGGCGCTCTGTTTCATGCGCTCACTGCTGATCAATATGCCATGGGGATCAAGCTGGTTGATCCAGAAGTCCGCAGAGATATCGGTAAAGCGTGCGATGGCCAGGCTGACGGTGCCCTCTATCGGGAAGTGGCCGAGCTGTTCCTGGCCGTTGGTAACGGCCATTTTGCTTTTTTCGGTGCCGATGCTCTGTTGCCAGGCCTTCTGCAGCAGCACTTGATAAGTGCCGCTGTCCTGGAGTTTTTTGGCCATATCGTTCAATGCAGGGCTGCGCTGGTTGCTGGAGTCGATCCGGCTGGCTCCGGCGCTCCAGTCTTCGGGGGCGAACTGCAATGTTGCGGCAGGCTCGCCGAGCTGGCGAAACAGGATCATTTCCACCTGATACAGGCTGTCGGCAAAGGCTGTCGGGGCGACAAGCGTCAGTAGCAGGATCAATGAACGAAACAGACGCATGGATGAATCCTTCAAGCAGTTTTCGGGGTCAGGCGCTCAAGCAGCGCTTCGATCGTATTGAAGCGCTCTTCGGGACGCTCCATGGGGACCATGAATTTGAAGAGTGTGGCACCTTCGAATTTGTAGCGGTTGGGCTGGCTCTGGATCAGTTTGATCAGTGTCAGCGGGTCAACCGGTGTATCGGCTGCGAATTCCAGACGTCCACCCTGAGGCCCGGCATCGATCTTGCGGATGCCCAGCTGCTCGGCATGCAGCTTGAGCAGCGTGATGCGTATCAGGCTCTTGGTGGGTTCGGGCAGCAAGCCGAAGCGGTCGATCATCTCCACTTGCAGATCCTTGAGACCATCCTCGTCGGCGGCATTGGCAATGCGCTTGTAGAGAATCAGCCGGGTATGCACGTCCGGCAGATAGGACTCTGGAATCAATGCCGGGACCCGCAGGTTGATTTCCGGACCGCCACCCAGAGGCTGGTCGAGGTTCGGCTGTTCGCCCTTGCGGATCGACTTGACGGCGCGTTCGAGCATTTCCATGTACAGCGTGAAACCGACGGCCTGGATCTGGCCGCTCTGGCCGTCGCCCAGCAGTTCGCCGGCACCACGGATTTCCAGGTCGTTGGTGGCCAGTACAAAGCCTGCGCCCAGGTCCTGGGTGTTGGCGATGGCTTCCAGGCGCTTTTCCGCATCCGGCGTGATCTGCTTGCGTGGCGGTGTCAGCAGGTAGGCGTAGGCCTGGTGGTGGCTGCGCCCGACCCGGCCACGCAACTGGTGCAACTGAGCCAGGCCGAACTTGTCGGCGCGCTCGATGATGATGGTATTGGCGCTTGGCACGTCGATGCCGGTCTCGATGATGGTCGAGGCGATCAGTACGTTGAAGCGCTTGTGATAGAAGTCGCTCATCACCTGTTCGAGTTCGCGTTCGCGCATCTGGCCGTGGCCGATGCCGATGCGTGCCTCGGGGACCAGTTCAGCCAGGTCGGCGGCGCATTTTTCGATGGTCTTGACGTCGTTGTGCAGGTAATAGACCTGACCGCCGCGCAGCAACTCGCGCAACAGTGCTTCCTTGATGGTCGGCTTGTTCTGCTCCATGACGAAAGTGCGCACCGAAAGCCTGCGGGCAGGTGGTGTGGCGATGATCGACAGGTCGCGCATGCCCGACACCGCCATGTTCAAGGTCCGCGGGATCGGTGTTGCGGTCAGGGTCAGGATGTCGACCTCACTGCGCAGGGCCTTGAGCTGTTCCTTCTGGCGAACTCCGAAACGGTGCTCTTCGTCAATGATCACCAGCCCCAGATTCTTGATTTTCACATCGTCCTGCAACAGCTTGTGGGTGCCGATGACGATGTCGATCTTGCCTTCGGCCAGATCGGCCACGGCAGCGCTCACTTCCTTGGCGGACTTGAAACGGCTCATGACCTCGACCCGGACCGGCCAGTCTGCAAAGCGGTCACGGAAGCTGTTGTAGTGTTGCTGGGCGAGCAGGGTGGTAGGCACCAGAATTGCCACCTGACGTCCGCCGTGTACGGCAATGAACGCGGCGCGCATCGCGACTTCGGTCTTGCCGAAACCCACATCGCCACAGACCAGCCGGTCCATGGGCTTGGGCGCCAGCATGTCGGCGCGTACGGCTTCGATGGTGGTTTGCTGGTCCGGCGTTTCCTCGAACGGGAACCCGGCGCTGAAGGTGGCGTAATCGGCCTTCGGGTCCTGGAAGGCATAGCCTTCGCGGGCGGCCCGGCGTGCGTAGATATCCAGCAGTTCAGCAGCAACGTCGCGTACTTGTTCGGCGGCCTTGCGCTTGGCTTTCTGCCAGGTTTCCGAGCCCAGGCGGTGCAGCGGCGCGTTGTCGTCGTCGCTGCCGGTGTAGCGGGCAATCAGGTGCAGGTTGGCGACCGGAACGTAAAGCTTGGCGTCTTCGGCATAGGCCAGCATCAGGAACTCGGCAACCTGGTTTTCGACTTCCAGCGTCGCCAGGCCAAGATAGCGACCAACGCCGTGATCGATATGCACCACCGGCGCGCCTTCGCGCAACTCGGTCAGGTTCTTGATCACTGCATCGTTGTTGCCGCCGTCGTTGCGCTTTTCGCGACGTCGACGCTGCATGACCCGCTGCCCGAACAACGGGCTTTCAGCGACCAGTGCCAGTGCCGGCTGCTCAAGCAGCAGGCCTTCGTCCAGAGGTGCAATGGTGATTGCCAGCCGGTCCTTGCCGTTGACGAAGTCCAGCCAGTTATCGACAGTCCTGGGCCTTAGTTTCAGGCGATCCAGCAGCTCCAGCAGCACCTCGCGGCGTCCTGCGGATTCGGCAGTGAACAGTACGCGGCCGGGGAACTCGTCGAGAAAGGTCGACAGCGCGGCAAGCGGCTGGCTGGCCTTGGCTTCGATGGCCAGATCCGGCAGGCCCTGGGCCGGGAAGCGTTCGCGACCGACGCCGGGCTCGACATCCTGCTGGCTGGCAACGACTCGCGGCCAGCTTTTGAGGCGTGAAAAACAGTCTTCCACCGGCAGGAACAGCTCGGCAGGCGGCAGCAGCGGGCGATCCGGGTCGATGCGGCGCTCTTCATAGCGGTTGCGCACATCGTTCCAGAAATTCTCGGCGGCCTGTTCGATGCCGGGTAGCGAGAACACTTGTGTGTCCTGAGGCAGGTAATCGAACAGGGTCGACGTTTCTTCGAAGAACAGCGGAATGTAGTACTCGATACCGGCTGGCGTGATACCGCTGCTCAGGTCCTGGAAGATCGTGCTGCGCCGGAAGTCCACATCGAAGCGCTCGCGGAAGCGGGCCTTGAAGCGTGTGACTTCTTCTTTCTGTAGCGGAAATTCGCGGGCCGGCAGCAGGCGTACCGAATCGACCTTGTCTATGGAGCGCTGGGTGTCCGGGTCGAAGGTGCGCAGGGTTTCGATTTCGTCGTCGAACAGGTCGATTCGGTACGGCACCTTGCTGCCCATCGGGAACAGATCGATCAGCGCACCGCGCACCGTGAACTCGCCATGCTCATACACCGTGTCGACGTAGCGATAACCGCTGGCTTCCAGGCGCGTGCGCATGGCCTCGACATCAAGCTTCTGACCGACATCCAGCACCAGGCTGCTGCCCAGCAGGAAGCGGGTCGGTGCCAGTCGATGTAGGGCCGTGGTGATAGGGACTACCAATACACCATGATCCAGTTCCGGCAGGCTATAGAGGCTGGAGATGCGCTGGGAAATGATGTCCTGGTGCGGCGAGAACAGATCGTAGGGCAGGGTTTCCCAGTCCGGAAAGTGCAGGACCGGCAGCGTCGGAGCGAAGAACCTCAGCTCCTGTTCCAGCCGCTCGGCGCTCTGGCTGTCGGCGGTCAGAAGCAGGGTGAAGCGCTTGGCGGCGCTGGCGGCCTCGGCAATAGCCAGGCTCAGTGCGGCACCGGGAAGGTTGCCCCAGTGTTGTTTGCCTGCGGCGGCAGGAAGAAGCGGTAGACGCAGAACGGGCACGGAAGGTCGGACTCCAGGCGTTGCGACAGGGGCGGCGATTGTACCGGGGGAAGGTGGTGGCTGTCAGTTTTCAGCTCAGCTTGAAGCATAAAAAGCCTGGCCCGGCAATTTCCTGCGTGTATGGGGAACAAATGTAGTGCGCATCGATCTGACAACGGCGCATTGCTCATAAACAAAGGCGGCGGCATAATGTAGCCCCTTTTTTCAGCCCCTACATGTGGAAGGTTCCCGTGACTCAGAAGCCCGACCAGTGTCTTGGTGAATGGATCGATCGTGAAGCGCTCGCCGAGGCGATGATTCCGCTTATCGGCCAGCTCTACCGCAATAACAATGTGGTGAGTTCGATCTATGGCCGCAGCCTGATCAACCGTTCAGTCATCGCGATTCTCAAAGCTCACCGCTTTGCGCGTCATCGCCAGTCCGACGCACTTGAGTTGTCCGTGCACGAGACTTTCCCGCTCGTCAAGGCGATGAGCGAGCTTGAGCTGGGCGCCGCTTCGGTGGACCTGGGCAAGCTGGCCGTGAAATTCAAGGCCGAAGGCAATGGCCGTTCCGCCGAGCAGTTCGTGCGTGAAGAGCTGGCCAGTGTGGTTGGCAAGAAAAACGCCACTCCTGCCAAAGGCACCGACGTCGTGCTTTACGGTTTCGGCCGTATCGGTCGTCTGCTGGCCCGTATCCTGATCGAGAAGACCGGTGGCGGCGAAGGCCTGCGCCTGCGCGCCATCGTTGTCCGCAAAGGCGCGGAAAACGATCTGGTCAAGCGTGCCAGCCTGCTGCGTCGTGACTCGGTACATGGTCCGTTCGACGGCACCATCACCATCGACGAAGCCAACAGCACCCTGACTGCCAACGGCAACCTGATCCAGATCATCTACGCCAAGAACCCTGCCGAGGTGGACTACACCCAGTACGGTATCAAGGACGCTCTGCTGGTGGACAACACCGGTGTATGGCGCGATGCCGACGGCCTGGGCCAGCATCTGGCCTGCCCTGGCATCGACCGCGTCGTTCTGACTGCACCAGGCAAAGGCAAGCTGAAGAACATCGTGCACGGTATCAACCACGGTGAAATCACTGCCGACGACAAGATCGTGTCCGCTGCGTCCTGCACCACCAACGCCATCGTGCCGGTGCTCAAGGCCGTCAACGACAAGTTCGGTATCGTCAACGGTCACGTTGAAACGGTTCACTCGTACACCAACGACCAGAACCTGATCGACAACTTCCACAAGGGCGATCGTCGTGGCCGTAGCGCTGCGCTGAACATGGTCATCACCGAAACCGGTGCTGCCACTGCTGCTGCCAAGGCCCTGCCTGAACTGGCTGGCAAGCTGACCGGCAACGCTATCCGCGTACCGACGCCGAACGTTTCCATGGCCATTCTCAACCTCAACCTTGAGAAAGCCACCAGCCGCGAAGAAATGAACGAGTACCTGCGTCACATGGCGCTGCACTCGGATCTGCACAAGCAGATCGATTTCGTCAACTCGCAGGAAGTGGTTTCCACCGACTTCGTCGGCTCACGTCACGCCGGTGTTGTGGATGGCGAAGCAACCATCGTCAACGATAACCGCGTTGTTCTGTACGTCTGGTACGACAACGAATTCGGTTACAGCTGCCAGGTTGTCCGCGTCATGGAAGATATTGCCGGCGTCAACCCGCCAGCGTTTCCACAGTAATGATGTAATTGCCCGGTTCTGCCGGGCAGTTCCTCTAACGGGCCGAATCCTGTATCTACAGGTTTCGGCCCGTTTTGTTTATGGAGAGTCGCTTGATGAGCGGTGGTTCGACGATGGAACGTTCGCAGAAACAGCTCAAAAGCAGTTTCTTCCTGTTGTTTCTGACGATTTTTATCCCTTTTGGCCTGGGCCATTTCGTTTCGTACATGTTCCGTACGGTCAATGCGGTGATCTATGTCGACCTGCAAGCTGACCTGAGCTTGCCAGCGAGTAGCCTGGGATTGTTGACGGGGGCTTATTTCCTGACTTTCGCGGCGGCTCAGATTCCGTTGGGGGTCATGCTCGATCGTTACGGCCCTCGCAGTGTGCAGGCTCCGATGCTGCTGTTCGCGGTGCTTGGCTCGATCATCTTCAGCGTCTCCAGTACCGAGGCTGGCCTGCTGATTGGCCGTGGTCTGATCGGCCTGGGTGTGGCGGGGTCGCTGATGAGCGCCATCAAGGCCTGCGCCATCTGGTTGCCACCTGAGCGTCTGCCCTTGAGTACGGCTTGCCTGCTGTCGATTGGCGGGCTAGGGGCCATGGCTTCCACGACGCCCTTGCATGTGTTGCTCAACTGGTTCACCTGGCGTGAAGCATTTCTGATTCTGGCGTTACTGACTTTTTGTGTCGCCGTGATCATTCACGTCAGCGTTCCCCGCACTTACGAAGCCAAGAGCGCACGTTACTCCGACATGTTCGCTGCCGTGGGCAAGCTCTATTCGTCATGGACCTTCTGGCGCCTGGCTCTGTACTCGGTATTCGCCCATGCCATTTACATGTCGGTGCTGTCGTTGTGGATGGGGCCATGGTTGCGTGATATGGCCGGTCTGAGTGATTCAGGCATGGCCAGTGTGTTGCTGTTCGGCACTGTTGCCATGGTTGCCGGTTCTCTGGCGTTTGGCATGATCACTGACTATCTGCGCCGTTTCGGGGTGCAGCCGATCATGGTCTGTGGTGCCGGGATGGTGATCTTTATTGCCTTCCAGATGCTCATGGCCAGCGGCCTGCCGGTTTCGCCGTACCTGATTGCCATGGGTTTCAGCTTTTTTGGCACGTCCACCACCATGAACTACGCCATCGTTGCCCAGTCGGTTTCACCCGAGTTGGCGGGGCGCGTGAGCTCGTCCTTCAACCTGGTGGTGTTCGTTCTCGCGTTTTTCCTGCAATGGCTGATGGGGATCGTGCTGAATCTATGGCCCGTGGCCGAGGGGGCAGGGCATCCGATCGAGGCGTATCAGTGGTCACTGGGCCTCATGATTGCCTTGCAACTGCCGGGTGTATTGCTGTGGCTGAGTTTCAAGCCGTGGAAGTTGAAGGCCTGAAAATGAAATGCCCCGGCACAGGGTCGGGGCATTTCTCTATTGCTTGAAGCTATGTTGCGTGAGGCGTTGAATCAGGCAGTGGCCGCAGCGCCCGGGGCTTGCAGTTTATGTCCGCCTTTGCGGAACAACACCAGCGTTGCAACCAGGCCCAGGATGGCGGCGCCGGTCAGCCAGATACCTGGCGCGGCCTTGTTATCCAGCACATGGATCAGGTAGGTGCATGCCGCTGGCGTGAAACCACCGAAAGTCGCGGTCGCCAGGCTGTAGGCCAGGGAGAAACCGGTGGTGCGAACGTCTACAGGCATGATTTCGGTCAGGGCCACAACCATGGCGCCGTTGTATGAGCCATACAAGAACGAGAACCACAGCTCGACCATCAGCAGGTTACCGAAGCTCGGGTGAGCGACCAGCCACGACAGGGCAGGGTAGGCCGTGGCGATGGCCAGCACGGTTGCCGCGATCAGCAGAGGCTTGCGGCCGATGCGGTCGGAAAACGAACCCATGATCGGCAGCCAGATAAAGTTGGATACACCCACACAAACGGTCACCAGCAGGCTGTCGATGTCCGAGAGGTGTAATTCGTTCTTGCCGAAGGTCGGCGTATAGGCCGTGATCAGATAGAACGAAACAGTGGTCATGACCACCAGCGCCATACCGCCCAGTACCAGCCCGAAGTTCTGGCTGATGGAGCGCATGACTTCGCTCAGGTTCGGACGATGTGTGCGAGCTTCGAACTCCGGCGACTCTTCCAGCGAACGGCGAATGATGAAGATGGCCGGCACGATCAGGCAGCCCACCAGGAACGGCACGCGCCAGCCCCATTCACCCATCTGATCCGGGCTGAGCCAGTGGTTGAGGCCAACACCCAGCAGGCCGGCGAAAACCACGGCTGCCTGTTGGCTTGCGGACTGCCAGCTGACGAAGAAACCCTTGCGGCCCGGCGTGGAAATTTCCGCCAGATACACCGAAACGCCACCCAGCTCAACGCCAGCGGAGAAACCCTGCAACAGGCGGCCCAGCAGAACCAGCAGGGGCGCGGCAACGCCCAGCGTTGCGTAACCCGGTACGCAGGCGATCAACACTGTGCCAAGCGCCATCAGCGCCAGGGTGATGATCAGCCCTTTGCGACGACCGTGACGGTCAATGTAGGCACCCAGGAAAATCGCACCCAGCGGACGCATCAGGAAGCCGGCACCGAAAGTGGCCAGCGAAAGCATCAGGGACGCGAATGCGCTGTCGGCAGGGAAGAAGGTTTTGGCAATGGCCGTGGCGTAAAAGCCGTAGACCATGAAGTCGAACATTTCAAGAAAGTTACCGCTGACAACGCGAAAAATCGCCTTGCCCTTGCCTGTGTTTGAGGCCATTGGAAATACTCACTTAGGCTGTCTAGCTAGGGGGAAATCGTTGTATTTATGTCCTGCTTTGCAGCGGCGAAGGCTCAAGCCTGCGCACGAAGCATAATTGTAACCATATGTGTAAATTAGTCCGAAAACAACTTTATGTCACGTGACAGCCGTTTTTCAGAGGGCGTTGGGCCATGGCTGCATGCGGTATTTGTTTATGTCCGGGGGAGGGGGCATATGGCTTTAGCTCATTGAAATAGCGCCCAGGCTTTTAGCTTGAAGGGCAGCCATTCAAACAAGTGAGCTGGATTTCATATGACTATTGCATTCGATGTTGCAGAACAATTTGCCGCGCGTCCCACCTTGCGCGGGGTCGCTGCTACCACCTTGCACCAGGAACTGCGCGAGCTATACCCGACACTGCATATCGACCCGCGGGTTGCTGTCGTTTCCCGTGTTTCAACCGCCGCAGACGCTTCATTGCCTGCGTCGGGCGAGGCGAAAACACTCCTCGATTGTCTGCTGGAGCATTTCGCTGCCCAGTCCAGCGTGAAGTGGACCAACGAGCAAAATACCCTGATGGGTGCTTCAGGCGCATTGCCTGTGGACATGCCCGGTCTTGGTGCGCTGGTGAATCGACTGGCGCTCGGGTTGTTCGAGAACGTGAAACAGGCACTGGTCAATTACTGGAGCGAATGCAGCGGTGAGCATGTCGATTGCAACAGTCGCTGGGACTGGCTTGCGAGGCTGATCAGGCAGGCATTACTCGATGGCCTGGGCGCAATGCCTTCGCGTCCGCAGGCGTCGGGCGTTCGGGAGTGGCTGCGAGATATCGCCCTGTTTCCAGAAAAGGCCGAGCGCGAACGCTTGGCCGTACAAAAGCCGTTGCCACGCGCCTGTATTGTTCGTCTGCGAATCAAAGGCGTTGATAGCGGGTCAGTGATACTCCCGGCTCTGGTCGTTTTCGGCATTCGCGAAGGCCATGAGCAGGTTCTGATGTATCAATTGTCAGGCCTTTGCCAGAGCTGGTCGTCGTTGAGTGCCTGGGAGCGAAGCCTGGGGCATCTGCTTGCCGATCAGGGTAATGAAGCAGAGGTGCAGTGGGCGGCTCATGAACCTGAAGATGATATTTTCAGCGTTCTGGCGATGGCGCTTCTGGAAAACCAGTTGATGGGGGTGCAAGGGCTCGCGAGTGAGCCGGCCTATGATCTTGATCGTCTGGAGCATGCTCTGGCGGCACTGACCGACGTTTGCGCACTCTTCGATGGGGATGATCTGACATCCGGTCAGCCCTCCGTACTGGGCATCGAGCGTTTGCCTCTATGGATGAAAAACGCGCAGGAGGCGGACCGCAACCAGTACAGTCGCCTGATGAGTGCTCTGGCAGTGACGCAGAAGCGCTCTCGTGGGAAGTCATTCAATGACGGGCTGCCACCGATTCTTGAGTTCGCATCCCGATCCCTGGCCATTGCCATCGCTCAGGATCACCTTGACGGAGTGGACTTTCTGCCCCATCAGATTCAGATACGAATCGACAAGGTTACCGCTGCAACGGTGTCAGGAGGAGGTCAGCCCTTTGCAACGGGAAGCGTTGAGCCGGTGCTCATGACATTTCCCGAGTTTGCCCTGGAGAATCTCTCCGGCCTGCCCGCAGGAGAAATCACGGTCCATCGCACGGATGGAAAAACACTGCCGCACTGGATGACGGCGGATTATCTGAAAGCACTCACCGTGCGCGTTGATATTGGCCAGGTCTATCCGGATCTGCTCAAGCGCTACCTGGTGACAGACACCGCCGAGGCGCAACGGCGTCAGAGACTGTTTGCCGATCAATTGCGTCTCCAGCTGCCTTTGCAGGCACTGGAGCAGAAGATCAAGGGCGAGCTGAGCCTGAAGGGCTATCGATCTGTCTGCGCGATCATGCAAACGGTCGTGGCCGAGCGGCGCGTTGGCATTCAGCCAATAGTCCTGCGGCCACTGGCTTTCGTTCGTCAGCCGGGGCACCGGGCCGATGCCGTAGGCAATATGTTCGTGATCGGACCGCTGGACACGGCTTTCGGGCCGCATGTGCTCTATCGGCCCTTTGCCCGTAAGTCACTGATCGAGTTTGCCAGTTGGTCGGCGCTGCTTGCGGCGGTCAGGCAACCCGGTGCATTGCAGAACGACATACTGGTCTGGCTGAGCGACAGTGCCCGCCCCGTGTATGCCAATGGCGGTTTTGAGGAACCGCATGTCACCCGTTTTGGCCTGGGCTCGGATTTCGCGCCGCTGGAAAAGCCTCAGCCAGCCGTGCTGGGGAGTGATGTACTCAAGGGAGACATCATGTCTGGCCTGTTCAGTGCCAATGCCCGGGCGTTGATCGAACTGGCCGACCGCAATGCCGTTTCCAATGCCGAAAGTCGCTGGGCGCTGTTCAAGGAAGGCGGCTGGTTGTTGCTTAATACCGTGTTGCCTCTGTTCAGTGGACCTGTTGCCAATGCCTTGTGGCTCGCGCAATTGCTGTCCGGAATCAACCAGCAGCTTGCCAGCCCCGTCTCTGCGGACGAAGGGAACTCGGCACAGCTTGCCGGGCTGCTGCTCGATATCTCACTGGTCTTGCTCCATTCCGGGATTTCCTCTCATAACCTTGCATCCGTGAACATGCTTGCAGGCCATCGGATGCTGGCAGAGCCGGTTGAGACCGATTTGGTGGTCGTTCAGGCCCCTCTGGTTGCCGACCGTCTGCTGGAGGAACCCCGGACGGTGCTCGACTTTTCCTGGTCGCAACCCGGCAGCCGGCTCAGCGGGACGCAACGTCTGGAACTGGAAAAATTCAAGATCTGGCCTGCAACGGTTACCGGCAAGCCGCTTGCTTCCGGGCCCTATGCCGGTCTCTATGACTTCAATGGGCTCTGGTTGGCCAGGGTCGGTAGCGACCTGTTCCGGGTCATGGTCGAAGGCGATGAAGTCCGGGTCGTGCGGCCCGATGACCCCGCGATGGCGGGGCCGTGGCTCAGGCATGATGGCCAAGGCTGGCACCTGGATTTGTCACTGCACCTACGGGGTGGCGCGCCGAAGAAAAACATTCGCAAGCTTGCCCGGGAGAACGCAGAAAACCTGACCCGTATCAATCAGAGCCTCGCAGAGCTTGATCGCCGCGAGACGGATCTGGTGAACAGGATCATGGGTTACAACACGCACTTGAATACGGCCACCGGTGAGGTGCGACAGCTTTTTCTCGACCGCCTCGAAGAGGTGATGGGCGAAGAAGTCGAGTTGTTGAAGCAGCGGATGAGCCTTTGGGAGCAATTGAGAGTCGGAGATCGACCGCCTGAGCGGCATATGGCACAGGATATCGCGCGGGTCACGATCTACCTGGAGTTTCTGGAAGGCCGGCTGGCGGCTGAAAACGGCGTTGTGGCCAACACCGAACTCGCGAAAATGGCCAGGCCCGGAGGTATCGTTTCGGATCAGGACGTCGAGATCTACCTGAACATGTTCAAGTCGCTGCTGAGCCGGCAGGAAAAAGGCATGCGCTGGTCGCAGATCCGTGAAGCGTTCTGGGAGCGGTTGCGCGCAGTGCCTAAAGTTGGCGAAGAGTTCTGGCGCAAGCAGGTCACGACGTTGTATGAGGGAAAATTGTTCTCCGGCCTGGAGTGGCGAATCCAGCACATGATGTCGTTCCTGGAGCTGTGTTTCAGTAGAGAGCACATTGCCGATAATGAGGAGTTTCGTCCTTTCAAGGCATTGCGTACCGACATGGATCTGAATGGTGCGTTCGCTTCCCATGCCGAGCTTGAAAGGCCCAACGACTATTCACTGAGCGAGCGGATTGACGTTCTGGAAAGTGTCTTGCGCGAGTACCAGAAAGCCAGGGGCATCGCTGACGATGTCGATGCCGCGCAGTTTACGGGTGTTCAAGTCCAGTACCTGGAGAACTTCAAGGCCGAGTTGAATGCGCTGTGCGAGACGACCCAGGCCCAGCTTGCGAAGTTGATCCAGGAAAATATCGAGCCTTCGCCTGCGCTGGTCGAGTATGTGCCACGGGTCGAGCAGCTCTACAAAAAAGTCATCAGGACGCGCAATCATCGCTCCTTTGTCGGGCATGTCCGTCAGGGTGAAAGGAGTTTTCCCGGCGAAGTTGCCGATATCAAGAATGCGCAGACGGGCCAGGTCATCAGCTCGTGGCACCGGCATGCCGATGGCCAATGGGTGGAAATTCAAACCGTAACCCCCGAGAAACCGACGCCCACTGCACGGCCGACGTCGGCAGGTGAGCTGCAAAGGCGTGCCCGGACACTTCTGCTGGAGGTAGAACCGGCGCTCGAAAAGGCTCGTCAGCAATCGATACGTGGGTACGAGCCTGAAGACATCGAAGATATCCTTGTCTTGAAGGCGGGCAAGTTGACGGCGCTTGCCGAGCAAATGACCGATAGCGCAGGGATATCTGAAAACCTGCCTCAGCAATTGAGCGCAAGCGCGGCACAGTTGCGCGATGCCGCCACCCGCTTGACTGCCGAGGGGCGCAGCCTGCGTATCTCGATGATCAAGGCTCAGCCACCGACAGCCGCTCGGATCAGCTATCTGCACCGCCAGGGCGAAATAAACATTTCATCTTTCGAAGGCAGGAAAAACATGTCGGGCGCCAGGCTTGATGACTTCCTGCAAGAGTATGCGATTCGTGACAAGGACAACCGCTTGCTATGGTGGGCGCATTTTCACTACAGAAACGAAACCGATGCTGCTCAGGCATTCACGGCGGCTCATCTGAAACTGCCCGAGCAGCGCCTGTTGGGCTACAAATCGCTGATCAAAGCCTCTGGAGGAGCAAAGGACGTGGTCAATATCTATCGCAGCGCCATCGGCAAGGAGATCGCCCAGCGTCTGTTTCTGGTGCTGGCTCCATGAGCCTGTTGCTGCGCATGCTTGGGCTTTCACTGTTTGCGGGGTTCATGACTGGCTGTGATTCAGGCTCTGTCTTGCAGAGCTTTGGTGGGCCGACGATGGGCAGCGGTTATTCGGTCAGCTATGTGCGTCACGCTGGTCAGCCGGATGTGGGTGTGGTTCGGCCTGAAGTCGAAGCGATACTGGCCGAGGTCGATCAACAGATGTCCACCTGGCGCAGCGACTCGGATATCGAACGCTTCAATGTCCAGCCGGCCAATCACTGTCAGCTTATGCCGCCTGCGGTGCTGGAACTGATTCGTGTCGGTGAGCATCTGTCCCGTGAAACGAACGGGGGCTTT
Source organism: Pseudomonas serbiensis (assembly GCF_030580745.1). Taxonomy (NCBI): domain Bacteria; kingdom Pseudomonadati; phylum Pseudomonadota; class Gammaproteobacteria; order Pseudomonadales; family Pseudomonadaceae; genus Pseudomonas; species Pseudomonas serbiensis. The sequence goes on along the minus strand of NZ_JAUQOO010000003.1, from coordinate 61,528 downwards.
GATCTGACAGTCCTGCCCCTGATGAACCTTTGGGGCTTCGGCCCCCAGTCCAGGGCTGAACAGGTGCCGACGCCCCGTCAATTGGCCCGGACTCTGGAGCGCGTGGGCTATCGACACCTGAGCGTCGATGACCGGCGTCTGTGCAAGGATGCTGCCGTGGAAGTGGATCTGAGCAGCATGGCTGCCGGCCATACGGTGGATCGTATCGCCGCCCGGCTGGATGAGCTGGGCGTACATGACTATCTGGTGCAGGTCACCGGCGAGTTGAAGACCAAAGGGCGCAAGCCCGACGGTTCGGCGTGGCGGGTTGCCCTTGAAGCGCCTCGCGACGATCAACAGATCGCGCAGAAAATCTTTGCCCTGGACGGTTGTGGCGTCTCGACCTCCGGGGACTATCGGCACTACTTCGAGCGTGAGGGACGGCGCTATTCCCATACCCTCAATGCCCTGACCGGTGCGCCCATCGATCATGATCTGGCATCGGTGACGGTGATTCATCCTTCGGCGCTCATGGCCGATGGCTTGTCTACGCTGTTACTGATTCTGGGGCCGGAGCGGGGGTGGGATTACGCACAGCAGCATCAAATCGCTGCTTTTTTTGTGATTCGCGCCGATAAGCGTTTTATCATTCGCAGCAACCCGGCGTTCGATCAGCTGTGTACCGTGCAATCGCAATGAATTCATGATTGAAAGTGAGGGATTGCGATGAGGCCGAGCAGACAAAAGTGGCCTTCAACGCGACCAAGGGGTAATGTTCGCCCCCTTAGTGCAGCGCTAGACTGCGCCAGTGATTTAGCCAGAGATGCCAGAGTGGCGCCTCGGTATGTTCTAAAGGAGTACGCATGGCTGTCTACAACTACGACGTAGTGGTACTGGGTTCCGGCCCAGCCGGAGAAGGCGCGGCAATGAATGCCGCCAAGGCGGGGCGCAAGGTTGCGATGGTCGACAGCCGTCGGCAAGTCGGTGGTAACTGCACTCACCTGGGCACAATTCCTTCCAAGGCATTGCGTCATGCTGTCAAACAGATCATCCACTTCAACACCAACCCGATGTTCCGGGCCATTGGCGAGCCGCGCTGGTTTTCGTTTCCGGATGTACTGAAAAACGCTGAAATCGTCATCTCCAAGCAAGTGGCCTCGCGTACTGGCTACTATGCTCGCAACCGTGTCGATGTGTTCTTCGGCACCGGCAGCTTCTCCGATGAGAACAGCATCGATGTAGTGTGCGCCAACGGCGTCGTCGAAAAGCTGGTGGCCAATCAGGTCATCGTCGCGACCGGTTCGCGTCCTTATCGTCCTGCCGATATCGATTTCAGCCACAAGCGTATCTATGACAGCGACACCATCCTCAGCCTGGGCCATACCCCGCGCAAGCTGATCATCTATGGTGCTGGCGTGATCGGCTGCGAATACGCCTCGATATTCAGTGGCCTTGGGGTGCTGGTCGAGCTGGTGGATAACCGCGATCAGTTGCTGAGCTTCCTGGATTCGGAAATTTCCCAGGCGCTGAGTTATCACTTCAGCAACAACAACGTGATGGTTCGCCATAACGAAGAGTACGAGAAGGTCGAGGGTCTGGATAACGGTGTGATCCTGCACCTCAAGTCCGGCAAGAAGATCAAGGCCGACGCCTTGCTCTGGTGTAATGGCCGTACGGGCAACACCGACAAGCTGGGGCTGGAAAACATTGGCCTCAAGGCCAACGGCCGCGGCCAGATCGAAGTCGACGAAAACTATCGCACCAGCGTTCCCAATATCTACGGTGCAGGCGATGTCATCGGCTGGCCGAGCCTTGCCAGTGCTGCCTATGACCAGGGGCGTTCGGCGGCGGGCAGCCTGGTGGACAACGGCAGCTGGCGTTATGTCAACGATGTGCCGACCGGGATCTACACGATCCCCGAGATCAGCTCGATCGGCAAGAACGAGCATGAGCTGACCCAGGCCAAGGTGCCTTACGAAGTCGGCAAGGCGTTCTTCAAGGGCATGGCCCGTGCGCAGATTTCCGGTGAGCGGGTCGGCATGCTGAAGATCCTGTTCCACCGCGAAACCCTGGAAGTCCTGGGCGTGCATTGCTTTGGTGACCAGGCTTCGGAGATTGTGCACATCGGTCAGGCGATCATGAACCAGGAAGGTGCTGCGAATACGATCAAGTATTTCGTCAACACCACCTTCAACTACCCGACCATGGCAGAAGCCTATCGGGTAGCAGCCTACGATGGTCTGAACCGGCTTTTTTAAGCGGCTCCGGCCGGTGGCCTGAGCCGGCCGGGGAGACCGATTTCAGCGATTCTCGAGGGTGGCGCTGGCCAAACCGGGAAAGTCTGTAATCAGGCTGTCTACGCCGAAGTCGGCGAGCCTGCGCATCAGCGCAGGTTCGTTGACGGTCCATACCGACACATGCAAACCCTGACGCTGGGCCTTCTCCAAGCGTTCCGGGGTACACAGCGTCCAGTTCAATGCCAGAATCTCGCAGCCATAGCTCTGGGCGACCTTCAACGGGTCGAGCCAGGCATATTCGGCGACAAGCCCGCGGCTGATGTCCGGCGTCAGCTCCACTGCGGCGCGCAGTACTTCCCGAGAGCTTGAGGTGATGGTCACTTTATCCAGCAAGCCATGGCGCTGAGCCAGTTCACGAATCGCCAGCACTGTGTTGGCGGCGCGGGTGCGTGAAGCGCTTTTGACTTCTAGCTGCCAGTGCTCGAAGTCGCATTTCTCGAACAGTTCTTCCAGATGCGGGATAGGGCAGGGCGTGACCCAGCCAGGACCGCCCTTGCGGGCGTCGTAGGTCACAAGGTCGGCGGCCAGATGTTCGTTGACCTTGCCGCGCCGGTCTGTGGTGCGTTTCAGGGTCGGGTCGTGGATGACCATCAGTTCCCCGTCGCGAGACAAGTGCAGGTCCAGCTCACAACGGCGTACGCCGTGCTTGAGGCATTCCTGAAAGCTGGTCAGGGTGTTTTCCGGTGCTTCGCCCTTGGCGCCGCGGTGGCCGTAGATAAGGGTCACATTTACTCCTGGCCTCAAAGGCGCCAATTACATTGAATGTGCTATTTGCAGCATGAACATGCTCAGGTCTTGGGTGGAACGCTTTGTTCCAGTGCCTGGCGACGTTGTTGGGCCTGGCGTTGCAGGATATGGCGTGCGAGCAACTGGCGCTGGGCGTCGGGCAGGTCCATGAACTTGGTGCCTGTCTCGTATTCGCCGTTTTCCAGAGTGTTACAGTGAATGACAGTGGCATTCATCATCAGGCCCGCAGCCTGGGGCATCAACACCATCTTGATCGACAACTCTTCGCCGGGGGTATAACGCTGACTGGAGGTGAAACGCAGGCCGCCTTCGGAGATATTCACCGGTTGCGGTGCGCCAAGCCTGCCCAGTGCCGTATGGGCTACAACCCGGCCCAGCAGGTCGATACGCTTGTTCAGCGATTTGAGAAAGCTGTTGAGCACCCGGTCACGCTCGTCGAGCTGACGCAGCAGATGCTGTGATTCGAACTCGTTCACATGCAGTTCGCTGAGCAGATCGAACAGGGCCGAAGTCTCGCGTATGGCTTCCTGGCTCGCCTGGTCTGCCTGTGACAGAGGGTTAATTTCCAGTGCGACGCTGTCTTCGATACGGTAGTATTCGCGGCGTTCTTCTTCATCTAATGTCGACATGGCGAACCCATGGTAGCTGCTGTGGTCAGAGAGTTTCGAGTGTAAAGCTGCACATCAAGGCCCGCCACACGGACGTCCCCATTCCTGCGAACAATTCCCTAAATGTTCAGACCTCTTTTTGTATTTATCGGCACGCGCTACACCCGTGCAAAACGACGTAATCATTTTGTTTCCTTCATTTCCCTGACGTCCATCATCGGCCTCGCGCTTGGCGTAGTGGTGATGATAGTCGTGTTATCGGTCATGAACGGCTTCGATCACGAAATGCGTACCCGCGTGCTGGGCATGGTGCCTCACGCCACCATCGAATCGGGTGAGCCGATCGGCAACTGGCAAGGCCTGGCTGCCAGGGTCCAGGAAAACCCGCAGGTGCTGGCGGTTGCGCCATTCACCCAGATGCAGGGTTTGCTGACCAATGACGGCAAGGTCCAGAAAGTGCTGCTCAACGGTATTGACCCGGCTCAGGAGCGCAAGGTTTCGATCATCGACAACTTTGTGAAACAGGGGAAGCTCGACAGTCTGGCACCCGGCAGTTTCGGCATTGTGATCGGCGACAAGGCGGCGACCAAACTGGGTGTCGGCATCGGTGACAAGCTGACCTTCGTGGCCCCGGAAGTCACGGTCACGCCTGCCGGCATGTTCCCGCGCATGAAGCGTTTTGAAGTGGTCGGCATCTTCCATGTCGGCGCCGGAGAGCTGGACGGCTACCTGGGCCTGACCAACCTTGAGGATCTGGGGCGTCTGCATCGCTGGAAGCCTGAGCAGGTCCAGGGCTTGCGCCTGAAGTTCGATGACCTGTTTGCCGCGCCGCGCACTTCCTGGGAAATCGCCCAGAAGCTGGGCGAGAACAATTTCTACTCCCGTGACTGGACCCGCACCCACGGCAATCTGTATCAGGCGATCCGTATGGAAAAAGCCATGATCGGCCTGCTGTTGCTGCTGATCGTTGCGGTGGCGGCGTTCAACATCATTTCCACGCTGGTCATGGTGGTCAACGACAAGAAAGGCGATATCGCCATCCTGCGCACATTGGGCGCCACGCCACGGCAGATCATGGCCATCTTCATGGTGCAGGGTTCTGTGATCGGCGTGGTCGGTACCTTGATCGGCGCGGCGGTGGGTATTCTGGCGGCGCTCAATGTCAGTTCGGCGATCTCGGCGCTTGAAGGCCTGATCGGCCACAAGTTTCTCAACGCCGACGTGTACTTCATCGATTACCTGCCTTCGCAACTGATGGCCCAGGATGTGTTCCAGGTCTGCGGTGCCGCGTTGGCCCTGAGTTTCCTCGCCACCCTGTATCCAGCCTGGCGTGCGGCGCGCACCCAGCCTGCGGAGGCGTTACGTTATGAGTGAGTCGGGCATGTTAGATAAAGCTGTATTGAGTTGCCGTAACCTGGGTAAGTCCTACGAGGAAGGTCCGGAGTCTGTTGTGGTGCTGTCCGGCCTGCAGCTTGAGCTGCATCCGGGTGAGCGCGTGGCGATTGTCGGCAGCTCGGGCTCGGGGAAAAGTACCTTGCTCAACCTGCTTGGTGGCCTGGACACGCCTACCGAGGGCAGCGTCTGGCTGGCCGGGGAAGAGCTGTCGGCACTGAATGAAAAGGCCCGCGGCCTGTTGCGTAACCGGGCTCTGGGTTTCGTCTACCAGTTCCACCACCTGTTGCCCGAGTTCACCGCGCTGGAGAACGTGTGCATGCCGTTGTTGATTGGCAGCACACCGATTCCCGAAGCCCGTCAGCGAGCTACGGCACTTTTGGAGCGCGTAGGCCTGGGGCATCGGCTGGCGCACAAGCCATCGGAGTTGTCCGGTGGTGAGCGTCAGCGTGTGGCGATTGCCCGTGCGCTGGTCAACCAGCCAGGGCTGGTGATGCTCGATGAGCCGACCGGCAACCTCGACCATCACACGGCTCAGGGTATTCAGGACCTGATGCGCGAACTGAGCACTTCGTCGCGTACGGCGTTTCTGGTGGTGACCCACGACATGAACCTGGCCCGGCAGATGGATCGTGTCCTGCGCCTGGAAGACGGTCGTCTCGTCGCTGGCTGATTCACCCACCCCGACGCAAGTCATCGCGTCGGGGCCTTCACTTTTTTCTACGGTGCTCCGCGAATGTTCAGACCGTTATCCATCTTCATCGGCGCGCGCTATACCCGCGCAAAACGCCGTAAAAGCTTTATCTCGTTTATCTCGATGACCTCGATGATCGGTCTGGCGCTGGGCGTGCTGGCAATGATCGTGGTGCTGTCGGTCATGAACGGTTTCCAGCGTGAAATGAGTTCACGGATTCTCGGCATGGTGCCCCATGCGATGATCGCTGGCGTCAAGCCGGTGGACAACTGGAAGCCGCTGGCCGACGCGGCCCTGAAGAACCCTGAAGTCACGGCCGCCGTGCCGCTGACCGAGATGGAAGGCATGCTGTCCTACAAGGGCTCCATGCAGCCGATCCAGGTCAGCGGTATCGACCCTGCGCTTGAGCATCAGGTTTCCATCGTCACCAAGCACATTACTCGCGGCAACCTGCAGGACCTGAAACCCGGCGAGTTCGGCGTAGTGCTGGGCGATATCACCGCTCGCCGCTTTCGCTTGAGCGTGGGCGACAAGCTGACCCTGATCGTGCCTGAAGTCAGCAGCGCGCCGGGCGGCATCACGCCGCGCCTGCAGCGCCTGACCGTGGTGGGCGTGTTCAAGGTCGGGGCCGAGCTGGATGGCTCCATGGCGCTGATCAACATTGCCGACGCCGCCCAGATGCAACGCTGGCAGCCCGGTCAGGTGCAGGGCGTGCGTCTGGCGTTGAAGGACCTGTACAAGGCGCCGCAGGTTTCAACCGCCATCGCCTCCGGCCTGGGTGCCGATTATCGTGCCGATGACTGGACCCACACCCAGGGCAGCCTGTTCAGTGCCATGAAAATGGAAAAGACCATGATCGGCCTGTTGCTGCTGATGATCGTTGCCGTAGCGGCGTTCAATATCATCGCGACCCTGATCATGGTGGTGAACGACAAGGGTGCGGATATCGCAATCCTGCGCACCATTGGCGCTACACCACGGCAGATCATGGCGATCTTCATGGTTCAGGGCACGGTGATCGGTATCGTCGGCACCCTGATCGGCGGCGTGCTGGGTGTGATTGCCGCGCTGAACGTCAGCAGTCTGGTGGGCTGGTTCGAGCGGGTCAGCGGCCAGCACGTCTTCAGTTCCGACGTGTATTTCATCAGCAACCTGCCTTCGGAGTTGCAGGGCGGCGATGTGGTGCTGATCTGCAGCGCCGGCTTCATCCTGAGCTTTCTGGCCACCATCTACCCGGCCTGGCGTGCTGCACAGGTGCAGCCAGCGCATGCGCTACGCTACGAATAATCAATCCCCGTAGGAGCGAATTCATTCGCGAATAGCCATTTTCGCGAATGAATTCGCTCCTACAGTGTGAGAGTTAAACTCCACCCGAAAGCGTGTTATTCCCTCTGCGGATTCACACTTGATCGACCCTCCATGCGCCCGGATGATCGATTGGCTAATCGCCAACCCCAGCCCGACATGTTCGCTGCTTTCCTGACGTGCCGGGTCAGCTCGATAGAAACGGTCGAAAAGCCGGGGCAGGGCGTCGGGTTCTATACAGATGCCATTGTTTTCCACGCTCAGCGCAATGCCGGTTGGCGATTCGTGCAGGTCGATCCTGATGTAGCCGCCTGAATGAGTGAAGCGCAAGGCGTTATCCAGCAGGTTGGAAAGCACACGACGCAGCATTGTCCGATCACCGGTCACGTTCGCATGGCCTTGCCTGGACAGGTTGATGTTCTTGTCTTCCGCCAGCGCTGCAAAAAACTCCAGCACGGCATCGACCTCATCCTCCAGAGCCAGCCTCTCGCGAGCAGGAATGAGCAGGCCGTGTTCGGCCTTGGCCAGAAACAGCATGTCATTGACCATTTGCGCCATGCCTTGCAGCTCTTCGAGGTTGCCCGCCAGCGCGTCGCGATAATCTTCCAGCGAGCGCGTTCGGGTCAGGGTGACCTGAGTGTGGGTCAACAGGTTTGACAGAGGTGTGCGCAGCTCATGGGCAATATCGGCGGAAAAGGCCGACAGACGCTGAAAGCCATCGTCCAGACGGGCCAGCATCGCATTGAACGCACGAGTCAGCTCTGCCAGTTCGCGGGGCATGTTTGCTTCGGGCAGGCGAGTGGTCAATGAGCTGGCCGACACACCAGCGGCAACGGCGCTCATCCTGTGCAGCGGCTTCAGCCCGCTGCGTGTGGCCCAGGCACCCAGCAGGGCCGTGGCCAGTGCCGAAAGCCCGACGGTCAGCCAGATCAAATGCTGCATGCGTTGCAAAAAGTGCTGATGGTGAGTGATATCCAGCAGCAGCGTAACCTGTGGCGAGTGTGTCGAGCCGGGTTGTAGCTTCGCCGTAAAGCTGCGATAGGACGCCTGATCGCTGTGCAGCGTGTGCAGGCCTGAGCTCTGGGGCGGGGCCTGTGATGACGGCGGCGTATTGTCAAACCATGTCTGGCCGTCGGAGCCGCTGATGCGAACTGTCAGGTCCGGTTGATGGTTCAGGTCGGCGAGCAGGTGTTCTTTACGCTGTGTGAATGCTTCGAGGGTTTCAGCTCCGTGCAGCGTGCCGCGCAGGTTGGCCAGCCGGGCATCCAGCAACTGTTGATCCAGTTCGACAAAGTGTGTGGCGCTGGCATGGTTGAACACGATCCCGGCGGTCAGTGAAACAACTGCGGTGCAGGCGGCGAACAGCAGCGCCAGACGGCTGCGCAATGACAGTCGGTCAAAGGACAGGCGCATTGTCATGATTCGCGTTCTTCAAGCACGTAGCCCATGCCGCGTACGGTATGGATCAGCTTGTCGGGGAAATCATCATCGATTTTCAGGCGCAGTCGGCGTATGGCGACTTCGATCACATTGGTATCGCTGTCGAAGTGCATGTCCCAGACCTGTGAGGCCAGCAGCGACTTGGGCAGAATCTCGCCCTGGCGCCGCAGCAATAATTCCAGCAGGGTGAATTCCTTGGCGGTCAGGTCGATACGCTTGCCACTGCGCTCCACCTGGCGTCGCATCAGGTCCAGGCGCAGATCGGCCACTTGCAGGTGGGTTTGCGCCGGGCTGCTGGTGCCTCTGCGCAACAGGCTGCGAACCCTGGCGAGCAATTCGGAAAACGCGAAGGGCTTGACCAGATAATCATCGGCACCCAGCTCCAAACCATGAACCCGGTCTTCAATCGCATCGCGTGCGCTCAAGAACAACACGGGCGTCTCCAGCCCGGCAGCGCGTACGGCTTCAAGAATCTGCCAGCCATCGCGCCCCGGCAGCATCACGTCGAGAATCAGCAGTGCGTAGTCACCGCTCAGGGCCAATTGCTGGCCGAGGGTGCCGTCGCTTGCCAGCTCCGCCTCGAATCCGGCTTCGCTCAAACCCTGATGCAGATAGTGGCCGGTCCTGGCTTGATCTTCGACGATCAGTAATTTCATGGGGATCTCATGTGCATTGCAATGCGTGCTTTATAGCCCGTCGGCCTGTGCAGGTGTTGAAGCTGACAGCCTTGTAATCCAGCCAGCGGCGGATATTGTCGCTGAAAGCCCGGTGCAAACCCTATAAACTCGCCGGGTTAATTCATGAGATTCCAGGTATCGCCATGCATCCCGCAGCCGAACACTCACCGCTGGGCAAGTCCAGTGAGTACATCGCCACTTATACGCCATCCCTGTTGTTCCCGATTCCGCGCACTGCGAAGTGGGCCGAGCTGGGGCTGACGGCTCAGACGTTGCCTTATCAGGGTGTCGATTTCTGGAATTGCTATGAGTTGTCCTGGCTGTTGCCTTCGGGGAAACCGGTCGTGGCCATTGCCGAGTTCAGTATTCCGGCCGACTCGCCCAATATCATCGAGTCCAAGTCTTTCAAGCTCTACCTCAATTCGCTGAACCAGACCTCGTTCGAGAGTCGTGACCAGTTGCGGGCGACGCTTGAAAAGGATCTGTCGGCAGCCGCAGGCAAACCAGTGGGTGTGCGCATCAGCAGTCTGGCGGAAATCGAGAGCGAAGGTGTGGCGATGTTACCGGGTGCCTGCATCGACGATCTGGATGTGAGCATCGCCAGTTATGACCACCCGCAACCCGAGTTGCTGCGCTGCGACGATTCCCGTGTCATCGAGGAAAGCCTGCACAGCCATTTGCTCAAGTCCAACTGCCCTGTGACCAGTCAGCCGGACTGGGGCAGTGTGGTGGTGGAATATCGTGGCGCGGCGCTGGATCATGCGAGCCTGCTGGCTTACATCGTCAGTTTCCGCCAGCACTCGGACTTCCACGAGCAGTGCGTGGAGCGAATCTTTCTCGACCTGCAGCGTTTGCTCAAGCCGGAAAAACTGACGGTCTATGCGCGTTATGTGCGCCGTGGCGGGCTGGATATCAACCCCTATCGCAGCACTGAAGCATTGCAGGTCGACAACCGCCGACTGGCCCGGCAATAACCTGTACAAACCGCTGTGGGAGAGAATTCATTCGCGAACGGGCATTTTCGCGAATGAATTTACAGATCAGATCCCGATATTGCCCAGGGTCTGCACGATATTGCGCAGGGTTCCTGCAATGGCCGGGTGCTCCAGCTCGAAGCGCTCCACTGCGAGATTGACGCCATCTGCCAGGCTTGCGTCCTGAGTGACGCTTTCCAGCTGGATTTTTGTTTCAATCTGTTCCATCAGCTCATGCAGATTGACACGCTCGGCTTCGGACAGCGGCGGATTATGCTCCAGTTGCTCGCGCAGGGTATTGAGTTGTTCTTGCAGTTCGCGGGCAGGCATGGCGTGCTCCTTCGTTGATAAGTCTGTTTCATGGACTGTTATAGCGACTGAAAGGTCCATGACAGCTTAAGACTAATCCACTCCAGAGCTGCCTGCATGATGTGTATCAGGGCTTTTCGCCTTTGCTGCGGCGCAAGGCGATATCCGCAAGGCAGGACTCCAGTTCGCCCAGATGATCAATGACCGAATGCACGCCTTGGGCATAGAGCTTGAGTGTCGCGTGGGCGCGGCGTTGTTCACGTTCGATATCGCTCAAGGCCTGCCATTGCGTGGGAGACAGGCCGCACAATGGGCCGCAGGATGCCAGGCCTATGGTCCAGAGCCCGGCATTGAGGCCTGATTGCAACAGGCGCGGGTCGCCGCTTATCAAGACGCAACCGTCCAGTTGGTCCACTTTCAGTGCCATCAGGGCCAGCCAGCAGGCGTCGGGGGCAGGCCACTTGGTGGTGGGTCGGGGGGCGGGAATGATCCACTCGCTGACGGTCTCGGCCAGCGCATGGCTCAGGTTTTCGGGTAACTCATCGATCCAGGCGCAAGGCATGCCCTGGCTGCTCAGTATTTGCAGAATCTCCAGTGCGCCGGGAGTGGCGAGAGCCAGGTCCGGCTCCTGGGCTCTGATTCCTGCCTGCGCACCAAAGTCCACCAGGCAGCCGCTAAGGCCGAAAAGCAGGGCAGGGAAGGCTGGCAGGGAGTTGGCGACCGGCGCGAGCATGGTGATCTCTCTGAAATACTCATGCACGCTACTGAGGTTTTATGACATTGAGATGACTATGTGGTGACTGCGTTTAAACTGTCAGCGCACTGACAGATCTGACTTATTTGTAACGGAACGCTTTATACTGCCCGTCCTTGCGTGTGGGCTCGCAGTAGCGCGTCATAATCTTGATCAGGAGTTTCAGCTATGCCCGTGATTGGTGCAGGCTTTGCCGAGCGTCTGGCTCGGTTGTGTGTATGTGTGGGTTTGGCCACGCTTCCGGTGGTGGCACAAGCTGCCGAGGACGATCCGTGGGAGGGCGTCAACCGCGTCATTTTCCGCTTCAACGACACTGTCGACACCTACACTCTCAAGCCTATTGCGCAGGGCTATCAATACATAGCACCGCAGTTCGTCGAGGATGGCGTACACAACTTCTTCAACAACATCGGTGACGTGAGCAACCTGGCCAACAACATCCTGCAGGCCAAGCCAGCGGCTGCCGGTGTCGATACTGCGCGTCTTATCGTCAACACCACGTTCGGTCTGCTGGGCGTCATTGACGTCGGTACCCACATGGGCTTGCAGCGCAATGATGAAGATTTCGGCCAGACCTTGGGGTATTGGGGTGTAAGCAGTGGTCCTTACGTTGTGTTGCCGTTCTTCGGCCCAAGCACTGTGCGTGATGCCATCGCTAAATATCCGGATACCTACACCGAACCGTACCGTTACATCGACCATGTGCCAACCCGCAATACTCTGCGAGCAGCGGACCTGATCGATATGCGCGCCAGCCTGCTGTCGGCAGAGCGCATGGTCAGCGGTGACAAATACACCTTCATCCGCAACGCCTATTTGCAGAACCGCGAATTCAAGGTCAAGGATGGACAGGTCGAAGACGATTTTTAATCGTTACCGAATGTTGATCCCATAAATGAAGGCGACCTTGGTCGCCTTTGTCTTTTCTGGAAACGTTTTTGCAATCAATTCATCGAAATGATGGAAAGCCCCAGCTTTTGCCCGCCGCCTTCGATATCCGTCAGCCAGACAACCTCTGTCTGGGCCGACAGCCCCTTGAGTGCCGGATGATCCGAATCGATGCTGACGCTGAGCTTGTCTCCTATCTTGAAGGAGCGTGGCGCCTCGACCTGCATTCCGCTGCTGGACAGGTCGATGCACACAGCCGGAATCACCTGACCAGCGTGAAGCAGGTTGATATCTGCATCGATACGCATGCGAATGTAGTCTCGTTTCTCCTCGTAGCTGCGATCATTTTGACCCATGTCTAGCCCTTCGTTTTGGTTGCTGATTTGTAGGTTCTTATAACTCCCGGCGATTTGCGATGTAAAGACGCAAAGTGAGCAGGGTAGTACGCTTGAAACGCCCGTCGGATGGGAGTACCGTCTGCGCCTTGAAGGGCACCTCTGAAACTTGATCGCCGGTCCGACTGCGGACCTGCCGTTGCAGAGAGGCTAGAAGCGAATCCAGTAAGCAGGTTCCGGCACGGCCGGGCCGCCTACACAACCTGATCTGGCGCCGTTTGCCCACATGCCAAAAACCAGTGCCACGCTGCTGATTATCGATGACGACGACGTAGTGCGTGCGAGTCTTGCCGCCTATCTTGAAGATAGTGGCTTCAGCGTCCTCCAGGCGAGTAATGGCCTGCAGGGAATACAGATATTCGAGCAGCAAAAGCCTGATCTGGTCATTTGCGATCTACGCATGCCCCAGATGGGAGGGCTTGAGCTGATTCGTCAGGTGACAGGCCTTTCTCCTCAGACGCCGGTCATTGTCGTTTCTGGCGCGGGTGTCATGAGCGATGCCGTCGAGGCCTTGCGCCTTGGCGCTGCCGATTATCTGATCAAGCCGCTGGAAGACCTGGCCGTTCTCGAACATTCCGTGCATCGCGCACTGGATCGTGCCCGCCTGCTCCAGGAAAACCAGAACTATCGCGAAAAGCTCGAAACGGCCAATCGCGAGCTGGAAGCGAGCCTTCATCTGTTGCAGGAAGACCAGGATGCCGGTCGTCAGGTGCAGATGAACATGCTGCCGATCAGCCCTTGGGCGATTGATGAGTTCCAGTTCGCCCACCAGATCATCCCGTCACTGTATCTGTCCGGCGACTTTGTGGACTACTTCCGTGTCGATGAGCGGCGCGTGGCGTTCTATCTGGCCGATGTATCGGGCCATGGCGCGTCTTCTGCATTCATTACGGTGTTGTTGAAGTTCATGACCACCCGTTTGCTGTTCGAGTCCAAGCGCGGCGGCACATTGCCTGAATTCAAGCCGTCGGATGTGCTGGGGCATATCAACCGTGGCCTGATCAGTTGCAAGCTGGGCAAGCATGTGACCATGGTCGGTGGGGTCATCGACGAAGACACGGGCATCCTGACCTATGCAGTCGGTGGCCATTTACCGCTGCCTGTGCTGTTTACGGACGGGGAGGCGCGCTATCTGCAAGGTCGTGGCCTTCCTGTCGGATTGTTCAATGAGGCGACCTACCAGGACCATGAACTGGAACTGCCAGCGTCCTTCAGTCTGACGATGTTGTCTGATGGCATACTGGATCTTCTGCCCGGTGATACACTCAAGGAAAAAGAAGCGGTCCTGCCTGAAATGGTGAAGACTGCTGGTGGCAGCCTGGAAGGACTGCAGGAGGTTTTTGAATTGGCTACGCTAGGGGAGATGCCGGATGATATCGCCTTGTTAGTGTTACGCAGGAATCTTGAATGAGTACCGGTAGAATCCAGTTCGCCGAGCAGGAAGGCACCTTCGTTCTGAAGTTCGTGGGCGAAGTGCGTTTGACGCTGTGTTCGGCCTTGGATGCGACGATCGAGAGAATCTTCACCGCGCTGAATTTTTCGGCCGTGGTGATCGATTTGACCGAAACCCGCAGCATCGACAGCACGACACTGGGCCTCCTGGCCAAGCTGTCGATCCTGTCGCGTCAAAAGGTAGGGTTGCTGCCAACCCTCGTGACGACCCATGAAGACATCACGCGGCTGTTGCAGTCGATGGGCTTCGATCAGGTGTTCAACATCGTCGATCGTCCCATCCCGCGCCCTGAATGCCTGACCGACCTGCCGTCGCAGGATCAGTGCGAAGAGGTGGTCAAGGCCAAGGTGCTGGAAGCGCACAAGATCCTGATGGGGTTGAACGACTCCAATCGTGAAGCTTTCCATGACCTGGTCAATGCCCTCGAAGGGCAGCGATAAGCCGAGCTGCAACCTTGCCGCGCTGAATGGCGGGCAATAAAAAGGGCGACCCCCGCGAGGAGGTCGCCCTTTAATGCATTCAGGCCTTGGCGGCGAGCAATGCTTCGAGCTTTTCCTGGTCGCGAGCAAACTGACGAATGCCTTCGGCCAGTTTTTCCGTGGCCATTGCATCTTCGTTGGAAGCCCAGCGGAATTCCTTCTCGGACAGGCTCTGACGGGCTTCGCCTGCGTTGCCCGGTGCCAGTTTCTGCTCCAGGCTGCCGTTGTCTTCTGCCAGTTGCTTGAGCAGGTCCGGGCTGATGGTCAGGCGGTCGCAGCCAGCCAGTTGCTCGATCTGGCTCAGGTTACGGAAGCTGGCACCCATGACCACGGTCTTGAAGTCATTGGCCTTGTAGTAGTTGTAGATGCGGGTCACGGACTGCACGCCCGGATCTTCTGCACCTGTGTACTCCTGGCCCGACGACTTCTTGTACCAGTCGTAGATACGGCCCACGAACGGCGAAATCAGAAACACGCCAGCTTCGGCACAGGCCACAGCCTGGGCGAAAGAGAACAGAAGGGTCAGGTTGGTCTGGATGCCGTCCTTTTCCAGCTTCTCGGCGGCCCTGATGCCTTCCCAGGTAGAAGCCAGCTTGATCAGGATCCGGTCACGACCAATGCCGGCAGCATCGTACAGACTGGCCAGACGCTCGCCGCGCTCGATCATCGCATGGGTATCGAAGGACAGACGGGCATCCACCTCGGTGGAAACACGGCCCGGCACGACATCGAGAATCTTGCGGCCAATGGCGACCGCAAAGCGATCCGAAGCCAGACCGATATCGCCCTTGCTGCCACTGAACGCCTCAGCCAGCAGCTCAGCGTTGCTTTCGCTGGAAGCTGCCTTGAGCAGAAGAGAAGGGTTGGTTGTGGCGTCCACCGGCTTGAGGCGGGCAATGGCATCGAAATCGCCGGTATCGGCAACAACAGTTGTGAATTTCTTGAGTTGATCCAGCTTGGAAGTCATGAGCGTGCTCTGTCCTGTGCGGTTGGATGACATTACCCGAGCGTTGCCTGCCACTCAAGGTCGCAGACCATGATGTCTGCGTTTGAAGGCGTGCTTTCCTCATTCGCAGGCAATAGATGACGCTCGGAGGTATGGAAGCTTGGTTCAGACTAATTACCGATCAGTTAAGGCGTACATGTCACTGTGGGAGGGGCCTTGGCCGCGACGACCTGCTTACAGGCAACACATTTTCAGCGCTTGCATTGAAGCTGTCGCGGCCAACGCCCCTCCCACGGATTGTGGCGCACCCGTTTTTCAAGATTAGCCTCTTAACTGACTGGCATTACTCGGTTCAGACTGGGTTGGAGCGTGGTTGGGGCTGGTTGTTCCCTTGGCACGCTGAACTCACATCAAGATAGCCAAGGCTGAACGTACTAGGCTGACGGTTGTGCTATCTGGAGGTATTCATGAGCGCTCTACTTTCCCCATCGTTTCCGAGTTCGAGACTCAGGAACAGGCCGACGCCTACGAGTGTTGGTTTCACGCCAAGATTGAAGCCTCACTGACCAGTCCGGGTCGCGGTGTTCCTCACAATGAGGTCATGGCGAGAATGGACGCACTTATCGATGCAGCAGAGGCCAGAAAAAGGGCTGCTAAGTGATGCTGCCAGTCGTTTGGCCGAAAAAATATTTCCAGATTTAGCCAAAAGCCTGACCTCTACCGTCGGCCTGATGGTGCGGAAATCTTTAAGCAGATTTCAGGAGAGTACGCAGTCGCACTCTCCTGGCACGTTTAGCGCGCTGGCATATCTTTCAGCAACTGATCCAGTACCGGAGCCATTTTGGTTTCCGTCCCTTGCCATTTGGCCATGGACAACCCGCCTTTCCCGCGCAAGTGATAATGCGCGGCTCCTACCCGACGTTTCTCGCGATCCCAAATCTCTAAATCGGCACTGGAGAGATACGGTACAAAATCCCATGTCCGATAAGCGACGTACGTCATCCGGTACTCGCAACTGGCCGGTACGTGCATGTACACATCAGATTTGATGCCCCGACTTGCAAGCCCGCTCTGCACCACCGATACAAAGTCCGTTACCAGTACTTTGGGGTTTTGTTCTATGCAAATATTTACCGGGCGCACGGCGAGCGGTTCTACTTGAATCGAAGTACAGCCGCTCAACACGCTGAGCCCAATCAAAACCAGACAACTTCCCGTTGCTTTCATGTAAGCCACTCCTTCCTGGACTCCTGCCGAAAGCGGTATGGAGTTATTCAGATATCAGGTTGAGAGCATTCAACCCACTTAGAGGCATAATGCCATGTATGTAGGTGGTCTGTTCTCTAATGCGAGGTAAATTAAGCCCCATGGAGACGGTGTGGTGGTTATAGGATTGATCCAGAGTTGAGCAACCTGCCAGGGTCGAAGGTCCTGAGGGCATGCTCTTGTGAGCAACGAGCAGGTAGCAGCTTCAGATACACCTCGCGACAAGCTGTCGGTTGCCGATGATGTTTGACGGTGTAACATACCCAACCATTACCCAATACCGAGGTTGCCATGGCCGGGATATCCCTGAACCTTCCGGAAGACCTTTCCAACTGCCTGACTGACCTCGCTAAAGCGAATGGTCAGAGTGCGAGCTATCTGGCCATGGACGTGCTTCGTGATTACATAGAGCACGAAAAGACGCTGATCGCGCAGATCGAGCAGGCCGTCAGGGAAGCCGACGAAGGTAAATTTGCAAGCGATGAGCAAGTTGCGGCAATGCGTGCCAAGCGCTGGAGCCGGGATGCGGGTTGAGTGGCTGGAAAAAGCCCTCAAGAATCTGGAAGATGAAGCCAACTACATTGCGCTGGAGAACCCGAAGGCCGCTGACGATTTTTCTGACGCGATCTTCGCGAGCGTCGATAACCTCGCAAAATTTCCTGCCATGGGGCGTGAGGGCCGGGTTAAAAACACACGAGAGTGGGCAGTGCCGAATTGGTCCTATCTGATCCCGTATCGAGTCCGGGGTGATCGTCTGCAAATACTCGGGATTTTTCATACAAGACAACGCCCGCGTTCTCAATGGTGACGTTAAAGTCCCAACACCTGGTTTCCCTGCGTTTGATCCAGAGTCGAACAACCTGCTTGCAGTCGAATGTCTGGCTTTCCTGATAAACTCTCCGGCCATTTTGATTGATCCGTATCCGCGCACAGAAAGCAGTTGAGTTGTCTTTATTGCGCCTGCGTGCTGTGATCGTACACATTTTGACTTGCTACATCGTACCAAGCACTTTCAAAAAATAAGCCAAAACGGGTAAAAAATCTGTATATAAAACCAGCAAAAATGACCGTCGAAAAAACCGAACCCCCCGTAAATTCTGGACAATCAGCGCCTGCGCTGTCTCGCTGCTTCTCCGTTGCGCCGATGATGGATTGGATCACCAACCCCCGTTTTCATTGATCATTCCTGTATTCGTGTTCAGTTTTTGTGCGGAGATCAGTACCGCTTTCGTAACCAGCCTGCGATTTATTGGACAGACGGATTGGACTCTACGCTGAGCGCCAGTGCCTCCAATCCTGGCACTACCGACTGACACTTTCTCACCTACCACGCACTCAGGGTCGTGGCCACCACAGTGATATGAGATAAGCTGAACCCACTAAATATCGCGGGGGGGTCTAAGCACGTGTCAGATAAGGAAATAGAAGAAAAACAACCGCTGATGGATGTAGCAACGCTGGCTGACTTTGTGCACATTGACCCGTCAGCGATCTTGGCCCTGAGCAACTCCCTGCATTTTCACACGTTACAGAGTACCTTTCAGGAAGCATCTCAGGCTGCCAAGGCAAGCGGTGATGAGGCATCCGTTCGTGCATATAACGTACTTGCAGTGATCTGCAGCTACCATTTCAACCCTGACAGAGCAGATGCCTTCACACCGCAGATGATTATGGATGGGCAGAGAACGCTGATACCGAGCGATTTCGTAGAACAACAATTCAAGATCCTCGTGCAAGTCGTCGCAAAATTCGACCATCCTCTGCTGCGGGCGAGGATTGCCGACATTTGCTGGTATATGAACAGGAAGCTGCATGAGGTCGCGATGCTTGCTGCCGAATCCTATCTCCTGGCAGTGCAGGATTTTTTCAGTAAAAAGCTACTTCATCAGTATGAGTCCGATTTCAAAGTGCCCTCAAAAATCACTGAACTTATTGAAAGGACATTTTTGATCTACGCCTCAATCGGCAAGCGCAACGACATACCTCAAATAGCCAAAGATACGCTATTGCTAGCTCATGAAACAGCAAAAGAAAACAGCAACCTTGTCGCATTCAATGATCTCTCCCTTCTGTCTCAAAACTATAAATTGGGTGACTGGAACTTAATCGCAAGTGAAGCCGAATCGCTGGCATCACAGAATAGCAACACACAGTATGCGGAAGCTGTAAAGAAAATATGGGGGCTTGCCGCTTACGCGTACACCAAGCTGGGTGATAAAGAATCAGCGAAACGTTGTAAAGTTTCGGCTGTTGATCAAACGCTTCGAATGAGAGAAAGCGTTAGCCAGTCTTCTGCGAAAGCATACTGGACTAAGCTCGCAATCGGAGAGTACAGATCTATCAAGGGCATGACTGAAGAAGTTCAACAGTTGAAGGCCGAGCTTCTGACACTTGAAGAGGAATCACTTGATGATCTCGCCGAGTTCAGCATGCCCCTTGATCTTTCAGATATACGAAGCCTGACACGAGAGGAATTTGAAGAGTTAGAAGTCCATGAAATGCTTTTTAAACTGGCGCTAATTGACAGCGTCCCGCAGAAGATAGCACTGCACAAAACATGCTTGTCTAGAAGAAATCGATATTTCTTTTCCTCAATGGCAGGAAGAGCTTTCACTGACTCTCAGGGAAAAGTCATAGCTAACTCCCCTTCAGCTCCGCAGGGATCGCTGCCATCAGAAGTATGGTTTGATCATGAAAGTTTGACAGATATTAGTATGCACTGCCATGTAGCTTCAGAAGGAAAAATTAGAGCAGCTTGCCATGCAATGGTTCGGCACCAGCAAATAGATGAGCGGCACCTGATGCCTATTGTGACCAAAAGCGCTTTCGTACCTTACGGCCACGAACATGTATTTGCCCTTGGATTCGCACGCATGATCCAAGGGGATATGGCATCAGCTGCCCACCTTCTTATACCTCAACTTGAAAACTCATTACGGTTTATATTAACCAATGACGGGGCAAACACGGCAAAGCTCAATCCCGACCTTACTCAAGAAGACCAGTCGCTAAGCCAACTCTATACCAATCAGCGGGAAGCGCTTGAGACTAGACTGGGGGCCGACATCACATACATGTTGCATTTACTTTTCAATCTTAAAGGCGGGCCAATGTTGAGGCACGAAATGGCACATGGAAAATTATCAGCAAATGATTGCTTCCATCCAACGTGTGTCTACGCGTGCTGGCTGATTTATCACATTACCTGCCTTCCACTATTGAAGTGCTGGGAAACGCATATTGCAAGCGCAGCCCTAGAGTTGGCTCTTTGATCAACTAGTGTTCCTGATGATTTTTTTGCAATCGTGAGGTTGTAAGTCTTTTCTTGAGTTCGGAGGGGCAAATAGGTAGGTAATTGAGCAAATTACTAGAGGCGGTGATCTTAGTAGAGCGTATGTATCTGCTTGCTTTCGGGAGGGCGCTTGTTAGGATGTTGCAATCACCAATAATAAATTTGATCGCTGTGTTCATGTTATGTGCTTTGGACGCTGTGAGTTGCTCATGACTTTTCGATAAAGACGACAGCGTTGTGCACGTTTCTTATCAAGAGTTTAGCGCGGTGGAGTGTGCCAGTTTTAGTCAGCTAGGTATGATTTTTTCCAGGCTGTTAGATTGGATTTCTAGTTGAGATTAAAATTTAGACTGAACCTTGGGATAGGCACATATGTGGGAGCTCCTAGGTGGTGATTCACTGACTAAGTGGAGCTCCACAGAATGAAGTGATAATCGATGGATGGTGTATTAATAAATTCGGAGTTCTTTCTCGTCCAGTTGAAACTCATCTTCGATGCCGAGTTTTTTCAGTATGGCTGGCAATACTTGATGTATAACTCGCATGCCTACCAAAAGCTCGTTCATATAAATGTCAGGGTGTATACGTGATGCGTTAAAGCCAAGGCTTTCAGCCTCGGCTGCGTGTCCAAGGCCGCCGTGGCCATTATATACAAGATCAAGAAGCTCAGCTTTTAAAGGGGTTCCGGTTTTAAATGCTCTATCTTTTACCAAGCCAATCCAATATTCGTAATCTCTTTCGGTTTTATACTTGAAATTTCTAAAGTTTTTTGCGAGTTCCGGATTTATATCGATTTTTGAGGCGGCAAGAGATATGAGGTTTGGCTCAATTTCTTCAGCGGGTGAATCAAAAAGGTCCATGTCGTCATTGATCAAATATTCTACATACGCGGTGTAGAAACCATGCACGTCAGTAAAAGCTTTAAAAATTTTGTGTATAAGAGATGAGTGTGGATTGTGGATTACTGCCTCCCAATACTCTTCATCATCTTCTTCATTGTTTTTTGCGCTGATTTCTAGCTCAGCAGGAAATACCTCGGGAATTTCAACACCCATTTCTCGGAGAGTGTGGAAGGTGTTCCAGCACAGCCGGTCATTGTCTTCAACTAATGGGGGGCAGTCGTATCCCGTCTCCTCACTCGATTGAGCCATTTCTGCAAGGTAATGAATGAGGCGCTCCCATTTCAGAGCATTCTCACGCGAGCCGCTCCAGATAATAAATTCCGGGTCTTTATCGCCAATCCCCGAAAGCCCCCTCAGCTTTTCTTCCATCTCAAAGGAAAGGTGCTCTCCTTTTTTCCATTTGCTGATCTGGGTCGCAGAAACGCCAAGCCGTGTGGCTAGCTCTTTTTGTGTGCAACCCAAAGCCTCCAGTGACAATTGAACAAGTGCTTCGCTGTGCATGGCATGCTCAAATTTAGTAAATTACCTATCATGATAAACTAGATTTTATGAAGAATTAAGTTTATTAAGTTATAAGTTTACTAAAAAATTTCTGCCGATTCGGATGTCGTGAGACACTAAGTCCGCTCTGGTAGAATTGGCCCCTTCATGCATGTGTTCAGCGGCCGCTAACACGGTCCAGAATTGGTACAAATACGTTGAAAAAAATGTTGCTCGAAACGCTCTGCAGTCCACGTGAATCAAGGCCTACGCCATCCCGCCGCTTCTCCGTCGCGCCGATGATGGACTGGACTGACCGCCATTGCCGGTATTTCCTGCGCCTCCTGTCGAAGAATGCCTTGCTGTACACCGAGATGGTCACCACCGGCGCATTGATCCACGGTGATCGTGAGCGTTTTCTGCGTTACGACGAGGCCGAGCATCCTCTGGCCTTGCAGCTTGGCGGGAGTAATCCTGCTGATCTGGCGACCTGTGCGCGGATGGCTGAGGAAGTAGGGTACGACGAGGTCAATCTGAATGTGGGCTGCCCGAGTGATCGGGTGCAGAACAATATGATTGGCGCATGTCTGATGGCGCATCCCGAGCTGGTGGCCGATTGTGTGAAGTCCATGCAGGACGCCGTTGCTATTCCGGTGACGGTCAAGCACCGGATCGGGATCAATGGCCGTGACAGTTACGCCGAGTTGTGTGATTTCGTCGGCAAGGTTCATGAGGCTGGCTGCAACAGCTTTACGGTGCATGCCCGTATTGCGATTCTGGAAGGGCTCTCGCCCAAGGAAAACCGTGATATTCCGCCGTTGCGCTATGACGTGGCTGCGCAGTTGAAGAGGGATTTTCCTGGTCTGGAGATCATTCTCAATGGCGGGATCAAGACCCTTGAGCAGTGCCAGGAGCATTTGCAGACCTTCGATGGTGTGATGCTCGGGCGTGAGGCTTATCACAACCCCTATCTGCTGGCTGAGGTGGATCGCGAACTGTTCGGTAGCACCGCGCCGGTCATCAGTCGTTCAGACGCTCTGCAAGCGCTACGGCCCTATATCGCCGCGCATATCGAGAGCGGTGGCACCATGCACCATGTCACGCGGCATATCCTGGGGATGGCCCATGGCTTCCCGGGTGCGCGACGCTTTCGTCAGTTGCTGTCGGTCGACATCCACAAGGCAGAAAACCCCTTGTTGTTGCTGGATCAGGCGGCGGAGTTTCTGGCTGGGCGTTAGAAATCTGGTTTATTCGCGAATGAATTCGCTCCCACAGGTGTAGGAGTGAATTCATTCGCGAAGGGCTGCCAAAAATAATCGCGCCTGATTTGCTCTGGATCAATCAAAGCCGCCTTTGCGGTGGTTGCTGGCCTTGGAGGGGACTATGTTGAATACATACCCATTCAAGGAGAGATGTCATGCATAAAGTTCTGATTCCTTACGACGGATCGGTTCCTTCAAAACATGCTCTGGAGTACGTCATTGGCTTTTCAGGCAGCCTTGCACGACCACTGCAAGTGCATTTGCTCAACGTGCAGGCCAGCCCGGTCGTTTATAGCGACTATCTGGCGCCGGACATGATCGAAGGCGTCAAGGCAGGGCTGTATAACGAAGCCAACCGAGTCCTTGCAGAGGCCGTGGTGTTGCTAAAAGCGGCGGATGTTGCCCATCAGACTCATGTGGATCTGGGCAATGTGGCCGAGCAGGTCGGTTCGGCTGTCAAGCAACTGGGCTGCGACACCGTAGTGATGGGCACTCGCGGATTGAGCAGCTTCGGTGGCTTTCTGCTGGGTTCGGTCGCCAATCGCGTGATTCATGAAGTGTCGGTGCCGGTCATTCTCATCAAGTAATGCCCGACACCTGTTGAGCTCAAGGCTGCGCCGGTGCCCGATACTGGCGCAGCAGTTCAATGTTTTCCGGTGGCAGCAGCTGGCGCAAGGTCTTGTACAGCGCGCGGGTTTCCAGCAGGTTCCAGATCCGCAACATGGTTTCCAGAGCATCCAGCGGCTTGCTGATGAAGTCCCTTGCGCCTAGCGCCAGAGCTCGCAGGCGGGTGTCGCGAGTGGCATCGGCGGTCAGCACCATGATGGGCAAATAATCATTGCTCGGGATGCGTCGGTTCAGTTGCTCCAGCACTGCAAAACCATCGAATTCCGGCATGTGCAGGTCGAGAATTACCAGGTCCGGCTCAAAGCTGTTGAACAGGTCGAGTGTTCGCAGCGGTTCGGTGCTGCTCAACACATTGGTCAGGCCTTCCCGGGCGAGCAATTGCTCCATCAGCTCAAGGTTGGGCCGCTGGTCATCAATAATCAGGATGCGGAAGTCGCCGCTCATTCAGGCTCCGGTAGATATTGGTCCAGATGGGCGAGAAACGCCGGGACCTGGATAGGTTTGGTCAGGATTGCCGTAGCCCCGGCTTGCCGCAGCTCGCGGTGGGTTCCGTCACTGGCGTCGGCAGTTATCATCAGTACAGGGGTGTTTGCAGTGCTGGGTGATTGTCGCAGGCGCTGTAATACATCGCGACCTGTTATGTCCGGCAGGTTTACATCCAGCAGAATCAATTGCGGCGCATGCTGCCGGGCCAGGTCCAGCCCCAGTTGCCCCTGCATGCTGGACAGCAGTTGAATGCCGGGCCTGCGTTGCAGCAGGGTTTCGATCAGGGCCATGCTCGACAGGTTGTCTTCAATACACAGCACTTTGCCGTAGTGCTCGGCACGGGCAGGGTGCGGTTCGGCAGGTATCGCACTGATCCGGCGCAGCGGTGCCTCTTCTGCTTTCTGCACCTGAATATAAGGCAGTTCCAAGGTAAACCGGCAGCCCTGTCCTGGCGTGCTGTGTACGGTCATGCTGCCATGCATGGTTTCCAGCAGGCTTTTGCTCAATGCCAGACCCAGGCCTGTGCCTTCTACACTGGCGTCGGCCTCGAGACGTTCAAAAGGCTTGAACAATTGATCGAGTCGATCCAGCGCAATCCCTTTGCCTGTGTCGATGACGCTTATGGCGACCCGATCGTCCTGCTGCTGGACCTCGATCTTCACCAGCCCTTTCGGGCGGTTGTACTTGATGGCGTTGGACAGCAGATTCAGCAGCACCTGAATCAAGCGCTGGCGGTCGGCAATGACACCGCTGTCGTTTGCCAGCGCTGGCAGTTCTGCCAACTGGATATCGCCATCCGCCGCCATGGGCCACACAAGGCTCAACGCTTCTTGCAGGACCTCGGGCAAGAGAACGGGCTCCAGATTGATCGACAGATGGCCTGCCTCGATACGGGCAATATCCAGAACCTCGTTGATCAGGGTCAGCAGGTGCTGTCCGGCCCGCAGGATATGACCCACCTGGGGTTTCTGGTGATTGGTGGAGTCCATGT
Organism: Pseudomonas serbiensis; assembly: GCF_030580745.1. Taxonomy (NCBI): domain Bacteria; kingdom Pseudomonadati; phylum Pseudomonadota; class Gammaproteobacteria; order Pseudomonadales; family Pseudomonadaceae; genus Pseudomonas; species Pseudomonas serbiensis. Next base: position 36,885 of record NZ_JAUQOO010000003.1, on the reverse strand, counting down.
CCAGCAACTGGGCGAAACCCAGAATGGAGTTCAGGGGCGTGCGCAGTTCGTGGCTCATGCGTGACAGAAACTCGCTCTTGGCACGGCTGGCGCGTTCTGCTTCTTCCCGCGCATTACCAAGGGCGATTTCGGCAGCGCGGCGGTCGGTGATGTCGCGGGTGATCTTGGAAAAACCCCGCAGGGCATTGTTGCTGTCGTACTGCGCGGTGATGACCACGCTGGCCCAGAAGCGGCTGCCGTCCTTGCGGCAGCGCCAGCCTTCTTCCATATAGCGCCCGTGAAGAGTGGCCTCGCGCAGAGCCATGTCCGGGTGTTGCGGGCATTCTTCCGGCAGATAGAACAAAGAGAAATGCTGCCCGAGTATTTCCTGCTCGGTATAGCCTTTGATACGTTCGGCACCGGCGTTCCAGGTAGTGACATAACCCTGGGCGTCGAGAGCGAAGATACCGTAGTCCTTCACGCCTTCGATGATCAGCCGCAGGCGCTCCTCGTTTTCGCGCAAGGCCCGCTCGCGTTCGGCCAGCAACTGGCCGGCTTCCACCAGACGAGTGCCCAGTTGGCCGACCTCATCGTTTTCCGGCGGCTGCGGTAGCAGCGGATGGCCCAGCGCCAGGCGCTGGGCATTGCCTTGCACTTGCTGAACTCTGGTCACGATGCCTCTGGACAGCATCAAGACCGCAAGAATGGCACCAAACAGGCCTGAGCCCGCAGCCAGCAGCGTTGCCCACAATAGACGGGCACGAGTCTCGGAGGCGGCAGCCGTGCGTTCCGCCAGCAAGGTGTCTTCACGTTCGCGCATGGTGCGGATGCGATCACGCAGCTCATCGAGAATGTACTTGTTCTCGATCAGGATGGTCGCAATCGACTCTCTGCTTTCCAGGCTCATGCTGCGCAGGGTTTCCAGGCCATCGACCTTGTCTTCGATCAGCGGTGCAATGGCCTTGAGGTGTTCGCGCATCTGCTGGTCGCGCACATTGGTGTTGAGTCGATCCAGTGCGGCGTCGATCTGCGCATGGGCGTTCAGATACCCCGGCAGAAAGTCCTCTCGCCGGGTCAGCAGGTAACCGCGTACGCTGGCTGCCGCTTCGGCGAGTTGAGTGTGAACGCTCTGTATATCGCCCTGAACCAGCAGCACTCTGCGCACATCTTCTTCGGCTTGGGTGGTCTGGCGCTCGGCAATGTAGATGAGCGTCAGGGAGAGCATCAGAATGACCATTGGCAAGGAAATGGCGACCAGCGCCTTGCCGCGTAACGGGAGGTCTTCCCAGCGCATGACGTTGAACAAGGTCACCTCCAGTCGCCGGATGTCTGATTGACCAGGCCCAGCGCCAGGCCACGAACGGCAGCCTGGGTCCGGTCGGCGGCACCGAGCTTGGCGATGACTTTCTCGACATGAGACTTGGCGGTGCCAGTGGTGATGCCGAGTTTTTCGCCGATTTCCCGGTTGCTACAACCGCTGGCCACCAGCCCGAGCACCTGGCACTCACGAGGCGTCAGGGTTTCGGTCAGGATTGTGCGGCTGTTGTTGTGTTCGGTCACACGCCGTTGCGGGGCGTTGTTGAGGACTTTTTCGTCATGGGCCACATGTTGCAGCCCCGCGATCGCTTCGTCGCGGCTGGCGTCCTTGAGCAGATGACCGACTGCACCGGCACTGATCTGCTCGGCACTGTCGTCCATGGTGAAGACCATCACTTTCATGCGTGAAAGAAACTCGTTCCTGGCAAGGCTGGCGCGTTCTACTTCTTCGCGGGCGGTGCCAAGGGCGATCTCGGCAGTGCGGCGGTCGGTGAGGTCACGGGTGATCTTGGAAAAGCCTCGCAAGGCATTGTTGCTGTCGTACTGCGCCGTGATGACCACGCTGGCCCAGAAACGGCTGCCATCCCTGCGGCAGCGCCAGCCTTCTTCCATATAGCGCCCGGTGCGTGAGGCCTCGTGCAGGGCCATGTCAGGGTGTTGCGGACATTCTTCGGGAGGGTAGAACAAAGAGAAATGCTGCCCGAGAACTTCCTGCTCGGTATAGCCTTTGATGTGCTCGGCACCAGCGTTCCAGGTAATGACATGGCCCTTGGTATCGAGGGCAAAGATGCCATAGTCCCTGGCGCCCTCGATGAGCAGTCGCAGACGTTCCTCGTTTTCGCGCAAGGCCCGCTCGCGTTCGGCGAGCAGTTGACTGGCTTCCACCAGACGAGTGCCCAACTGGCCGACTTCATCGTTTTCCGAGGGTTGTGGTAGCAGCGGATGGCCCAGCACCAGACGCTGTGCATTGCCTTGTACCCGTTGCACTCTGCTCACTATGCTTGTGGACAGCACCCATACCGCAAGGATGGCGCCAATCAGGCCTGAGCCAGCTGCCAGCAGTGTCGCCCAGAACAGGCGTTCGCGACTGTCGGCGGCGGCAGCCGTGCGTTCCGCCAGCAGGATGTCTTCGCGTTCGCGCATGGTGCGGATCTGGTCACGCAACTCGTCGAGAATGTATTTGTTCTCGATCAGGATGGTCGCAATCGTGTCTTTTCCTTCCTTGTTCAGGCTGTGCAGTGTTTCCAGGCCATCGATCTTGTTTTCGATCTGCAGCGTAATGGCCTTGAGGTGTTCGCGCATCTTTTCGTCACGCACATTGGTATTGAGGCGATCCAGTGCCGCTCCGATCTGCGCCTGTGCGTTCAGATACGCCGGCAGAAAGTCCTCATGCCGGGTCTGCAGGTAGCCGCGTACGCTGGCTGCCGCTTCGACGAGCTGGGTGTGAACGTTCTGGATATCGCCGCGAACCAGCAGCACTCTGCGCACATCTTCTTCGGCTTGCGTAGTCTGGCGCTCGGCAACGTAGATGAGCATCAGGGACAGCATCAGAATCACCAACGGCAGTGAAATAGCCACCAGTGCCTTGCCGCGTAGCGGGAGGTCTTCCCAGCGCATGACGTTGAGCAAGGTCACCTCCAGTCGCCGGATGCCTGACTTACCAGGCCCAGTGCCAGGCCGCGAACGGCAGCCTGGGTTCGGTCAGCCGCACCGAGCTTGGCGATGACTTTCTCTACGTGAGCCTTGGCGGTGCCGGTGGTGATACCGAGCTTTTCGCCGATTTCCCGGTTGCTGAAGCCGCTGGCCACCAGCCCGAGTACCTGACGTTCACGGGGCGTCAGGGCCTCGGTCGCGATGGTGCGGCTGTTGTTGCGTTCGGTCATGCGCCGCAGCAGGCGTGCGCTGACGGCACTGTTGAGGGCTTCTTCGCCACGCGCGACCTGTTGCAGGGCAGCGATCACTTCATCGCGGCTGGCGTCCTTGAGCAGATAACCGACCGCACCGGCACTGATGGCGGCCTCCAGGTGGTCGGTGCTGTCATCCATGGTAAACATCACGACTTTGAGTTTCGGCATGCGTTGCTGGAGGATTCGTGCGGCCCCCAGGCCGTTGAGCACCGGCATGCGGATATCCAGGATCGCGATATCCGGCTGCATCTGCTCGCACAGTTCGATGGCCTGCTGACCATCGGCGGCCTGGCCGACCACCTCGAATTCCGGATGTCCGGCCAGAAGCGAGACGAATCCGGTCCGGGTCACTTCATGATCGTCTGCCAGGACCAGTCGCAAGGTGTTCGTCATGGTGCTGCCTTATCTATGTTGAAGGGTACGGTAGCGCGTATTCGAGTGCCGCATTCCGGGCTGCTGACGCAAGTCAGTCGGCCGCCCAAGAGGCTGGCTCGTTCCTGCATCGCCACCAGTCCCAGCTTCTGAACGCCGTTGCTCCTGGATTGCTGGTCAATGATGAAACCACAACCGTTGTCCTCGATCATTAACGAGGCATTGGTTTCATGCAGCTCGAGCGCCAGCTGCACGTTGGCGGCATTGGCGTGCTTGAGAATATTGTTGATGCCTTCCTGGGCAATGCGAAACAGGGCGATTTCCAGGTGGCTGGGTAGGCGGGTCATGGAGCGTGAGCGCCAGTGTACGTTAATACCGGCTTCGCGTAGACGGTCGGCGTCCTTGTCGACGGCCTGAAGCAGACCGAAATCGTCAAGTACGCTGGGACGCAGGCCACTGATCAATTGCCGACCTTCGCCGACGCAGTGCTGGGCAAGGGTCAGGATCGCCCGCAGGTCGTTATCCAGCGGTTCAGGCAGCTCCGGGCAGCGACCGGCAAAGCCTTGCAGGCGCTGATGCAGGCCGGCAAGGGTTTGCGCCAGTCCGTCATGCAGGTCGTAGGCCATGCGCTTGCGTTCATCTTCCTGTGCGGTGAACAGCTGATTGACCAGTTCGGACATGGTGCGCTCCCGTGCGACCAGTGCTTCGAGCAGGCGGTTGTTCTCCAGATGTGCAGCCAGCAGGGTGGCGAGCAGTTGCAGAGATTCGATGTCTTCGCTGTCGGGAGCGCTGATATTCACGCTGTTGGCCAGCACCAGCGTGCCAAAGGAACCGTCATCGGCCCCGCGCAGCGGCAGCATCAGGACGTTGGGCAGAGTGGCGTTTTCACGCTCCAGCCATTGCGGCCCGATGGCCAGGGCGTCGGCCACGATTTCCAGGCTGCGCAGACGTTCTTCACTGCCATGCAGGGCAGTGGTGCGCACGACATTATCGTTGTCCCACTCCAGCAGCAGGCCATGATCCATGGCGACGAAAGCGCAGGCTCTCTGCAGTACACGCTGGCGCATGGCCTCGGGAGGCAGTTGAGTCAGTTCCTGTCCGGTATCCACCAGCAGACGAAGGCGTGCGGCACGGCTTTGGGACTGTCGATACTGCGTACGGATGGCCAGGGCACTTGCCGGGTCATGGGGAGGGCTTTGCATCTGCGGCGTGCTCCTGCGTGGGTTCATGCCCGCGCGGGCACAACATGATGTCATTAAAACCTGTCATGGCTCGGGGTGCCTATCTGCCGAATGGCATAGATAAATAACCCCGTTTGGCCGATGGAGGACATTACCCGAAACGGCAAAGTAGCACTCACTGAATCCCTGAACAGATCCTTGTAGGAGTGTTGCGATGAAACTGAAAAAAACTGCCCTGGTCATGCTTTTTGCTCTGAGTGCTCCACTGGTCCACGCAGCAGATACAGCACCTTATACCTATCGCATGGTGGCTGAGCAGCCATCCAATGTGAAAGACCAGGAAATTTCAGGTTTGTTTGATCGCTGGAACAACGCACTGAAAACCGGCAACCCGCAAACTGTTGTCAGCCTGTATGCGCCAAATGCCGTATTGCAGCCAACGGTTTCCAACAAGGTGCGAGCCACTCCGGCAGAGATCAAGGACTACTTCGATCACTTCCTGGCACTCAAGCCGGTAGGTGAGATCAACTACCGCGAAATCCGTCGCCTTGGCCCGGATGCGGCACTGGACAGCGGTGTCTACACCTTCACCCTGACCGCTGCCGATGGCAAGAAGAGCAAAGTGCAGGCGCGTTACACCTTCCTGTACGAGCGTGTAGGCGGTCAGTGGAAGATCCTCAACCACCACTCCTCGGCCATGCCGGAAGTGCAGCCTGAGTATCAGGTCAGCCGTTGATTCGATAAGTCTGACGTTTGAAGCACATCCGGGGCTCTGGCTCCGGATGTGCTTTTTGCGTTCTCGAAACCGGATTCAGTTTCTGACGCCGCTGACCTTGCGGCAGTGAATCAGGGCATCGCGGATCATGAAGTTCACCAGGGTAGGGGAGACGCCCAGCTCCTTGGCGATGTCCTTTTGCGGGACGCCGTGCAGGCGATACATCTCGAAGGCGTATCGAGTGCGATCCGGCAGCTCCGACAGGGCGTCGGCGATTTTCTCCAGGCTGGAGAAATTGATATGCGAGGTTTCCGGCGAAGCACCCTGGACTACAACGTTCAAGCCTTCATCCTCGGGGCCTGTGTACTTGAGCTCCAGCGCCTGCTTGCGATAGTGATCGATGGCCAGGTTGCGCACGATCTGGAACAGGTAGCTGAGCTGAGCCTTGAATGAAAGGGTGATCTGAGGAGCGGAACGCAGCCTGAAAAATGCGTCCTGCACCACATCTTCGGCGCGGGAACGGCAGCCAACGATGCGGGCGGCGATTTTGACCAACAGCAAATAGTTGTCGATAAAAACCTGGAGTAAGGGTGAGTCACACTTACTTGTGAGCACTTGTTCCGTCATGGAATTCACCTTGCTGCGAGTCTTTGGGGAAGGAGCGTCCCGGTATTGGGTGGCACCAACTTATCGACGGGTAAACTAGGCTTAATGATAATAATTGTCAAATGCGAAATTGAATCAGTGCACCTATAGAGAGCAATTCGTCCCCCTGCGCACTTTTGAAGCGCATCGCTCAGATGCGACTAATTATTTCCAGATGCCATCCGTTCTCATTGATGACAGGCCCGTCCACGACAGCGGCCATGGACCAAATCAGGAGGACACAATGGGTTTCGAGCGCGCGCATCGCAGCTTTTTCATCGGCGTTACCGGATGGCAGGGCCTGATATGAGCACTCCTGCGAGCCTGACGCTGTTCTGTCTGCCTTTTTCCGGGGCCAGTGCGATGTTCTACAGCCCGTGGCGGCGCAAGTTGCCGGAGTGGCTGAACGTTCGTCCTCTTGAGCTGCCGGGTCGTGGCATGCGCATGAACGAACCCCTGCAGACCGATATCGTACAGCTGGCCAATCGTCTTGCCGATGAGATCAGTGTCGAACTGGACAAACCCTACGCGATTTTCGGACATAGCCTCGGAGCCTTGCTTTCCTTCGAGTTGGCCCATGTCCTGCGGGCGCGTGGTCTGCCTGCGCCAATCGCAATGTTCGTCTCGGCGTCGGCGGGGCCGGTGCGTCGCGATGTGAGCGAATACGCCATCGCCAAGACAGACGAGCAACTGATTGCCCGGCTGCGCAAACTCAAGGGCACCAGCGAAAACATCATTGCCAACGATGAACTGATGCAGTTGATGCTGCCCATTCTGCGCGCCGATTTCCTGGCCTGCGGCAGTTTCAAATATGGCGAGCGCGAGCCGTTGAGCGTGCCGATCCATGTCTTTGGCGGCAAGCAGGACAGCGTCACGGTCGAGGAACTGCTCGACTGGCAGGAAGAAACCTGCACCGGCTTTTCCCTGGACATGTTCGAGGGCCATCACTTCTATCTGGTCGACGAGCAGGCGCAATTGTTTCGTCACCTGCGGCGTTACGCCGAGCAACACCTGACCCGCTGGCGCAACAGCGCAGCGCGGCATCTGGCCCGGGCGGCCGGTTGATCCCCCATTGCCTCACGCGCGTCTGTGCCTGAGAACGCGCGTTTTTTCTTGAAATCCAGACCTCATTTGGCAAGCCGAATACAGCAGGAACCTCATCATGGATGCGTTTGAACTCCCCGATACCCTGGCACAAGCCCTTCAGCGTCGCGCCGAGCAGACGCCGGACCGACTGGCCCTGCGTTTTCTCACTGACGAAAAAGACCAGGGCATCGTGCTGACCTACCATGATCTTGACCTGCGTGCGCGGACCATCGCCGCCGCGCTGAAAGCCCGGGCCGAGCCTGGTGATCGTGCGATTCTGTTGTTCCACAGCGGGCCGGATTACGTGGCAGCATTCTTTGGCTGCCTGTATGCCGGTGTGATTGCGGTGCCGGCTTATCCGCCGGAATCCAATCGTCGTCATCACCAGGAGCGTCTGCTGTCGATCATCGCCGATGCCGAGCCGCGCCTGTTGTTGACCGGCTCGGACCTGCGCACGGCCTTGCTGCAAATGGATGAGCTGGCGGCTGCCAATGCCCCGCAACTGTTGTGTGTCGACACCCTCGACAGCGCAATCGCCGAAGGCTGGCAGGGACCTGCCCTGAACAGCGACGATATCGCTTTCCTGCAATACACCTCCGGTTCCACCGCCTTGCCCAAAGGCGTTCAGGTCAGCCATGGCAATCTGGTCGCCAACGAACTGCTGATCCGTCACGGCTTCGGTATCGATCTCAATCCTGATGATGTGATCGTCAGCTGGCTGCCGCTGTACCACGACATGGGGCTGATCGGCGGCTTGCTGCAACCGATTTTCAGCGGTGTGCCTTGCGTGTTGATGGCGCCTGCCTATTTCCTGACTCGGCCATTGCGCTGGCTGGAAGCGATCAGCGAATACGGCGGCACCATCAGCGGCGGCCCGGATTTCGCCTATCAGTTGTGCAGTTCGCGGGTCAGTGATTCGGCGCTGGCACGTCTGGATCTCAGCCGCTGGCGTGTGGCCTATTCGGGCTCGGAGCCGATTCGCCAGGACAGCCTGGACAGTTTCGCTGAAAAGTTTGCCGTCTGCGGTTTTACGCCAGACAGCTTCTTCGCCTCTTATGGCCTGGCCGAAGCCACCCTGTTCGTGGCTGGTGGTCAACGCGGCAAGGGCATTCCATCCCTGCGTCTGGATGAGCGAGCACTGGCGCGCAATATTGCCGAGCCGGGGGATGGCAACCCGGTCATGAGTTGCGGGACCAGCCAGCCTGAACACGGCGTGCTGATTGCCGACCCGCAGACCCTTGCCGTGCTGGGTGAAAACAGCGTCGGTGAAATCTGGGCCTGTGGTCCGAGCATCGCCCATGGCTATTGGCGCAACCCCGAAGCCACTGCCAAGACCTTTGTCGAGCATGAAGGCCTTACCTGGCTGCGTACTGGCGACCTGGGTTTCCTGCGCCATGGCGAGCTGTATATCACCGGTCGCTTGAAAGACATGCTGATCGTGCGCGGCCACAACCTGTATCCCCAGGACATCGAAAAGGCTGTCGAGCGTGACGTGGATGTGGTGCGCAAAGGCCGGATTGCCGCGTTCGCCGTGACCCAGCAAGGCAGTGAAGGCATCGGCATCGCGGCGGAAGTCGGTCGCAGCGTGCAGAAAACCCTGGCTCCCGAGACGCTGATCAAGATGATTCGTCAGGCTGTTGCCGAGGCCTTCCAGGAAGCACCGAGTGTGGTGGTGCTGCTCAATCCGGGTGCCTTGCCCAAGACCTCCAGCGGCAAACTGCAACGTTCCGCCTGCCGCACCCGACTGGCCGACGGCAGCCTGGACAGTTATGCGGTCTTCCCTGAAAGCATAGTGGCTGCCAGGGAAGCGGCTTCGGCTTCCAGCTCCAATCTACAGGCGCAGGTGGTGAAAATCTGGTGTGAACACCTGCAACTGGAAGAGGTGGCCGCCGATGATCACTTCTTCCTGCTGGGCGGTAACTCGATTGTCGCGACCCAGGTGGTCGCCAGTCTGCGTGAAGCGCTGGGTATCGAACTGAACCTGCGCCTGTTGTTTGAAGCTCCGACCCTGGCGGCGCTGGTTGCACAGATCGAAGTGCTGCAACGCGATGGCCAGACACAAGACAGCATTGCCCGCTTGCCGGGTAACGAGGCGCTGCCGCAATCCCTGGCCCAGAACCGCTTGTGGTTCCTATGGCAAATGGACCCGCAAGGCAGTGCCTACAACATTCCCGGTGGCCTGCACCTGCGTGGCGAACTGGACACCACCGCGCTGCGTAGCAGTTTCCAGCGCCTGATCGAGCGTCATGAATCCCTGCGCACCCGTTTTTACGAGCAGGACGGCGTGGCCTTGCAGCGTATCGATCCGGTCAGCGAGTTTTCGTTGCAGGTGATCGATATCAGCGACCTGTCCGGCGAAGAGCGTCAGGCCCGTGCCCTGGCTATCCGCGAAGAACAGGCACGCCTGCCTTTCGATCTGCAAACTGGCCCGTTGCTGCGCGTCACGCTGGTGAAGCTGGACGATGAGGAGCATCAGTTACTGGTCACGCTGCACCATATCGTGGCCGACGGCTGGTCGCTGAATGTGCTGATCGACGAATTCTCGCGCCTGTACGCTGCTGCCATTCAGGGGCAGCCGCTGGAGTTGGCGCCGCTGTCGTTGCGTTATGCCGATTACGGCCACTGGCAGCGTGAATGGCTGGCCCGTGGCGAGGCTCAGCGTCAGCTCGATTACTGGAAAGCGCAACTGGGTGACGAGCAACCGACCCTGGCTCTGGCCACCGATCATCCGCGTTCGGCCCGCAAGCAACACAGCGCTTCGCGTTACAGCCTGCGCTTGAACAACGAGTTGAGCGCCGCAGTAAAGCAGGCCGCTCAGGCTTATCAGTCGACCCCGTTCATGCTGCTGCTCGCCGGTTTCCAGAGCCTGCTGCATCGCTACAGCGGGCAGAGCGATATTCGTATCGGTGTGCCAGGTGCCAACCGGCCGCGTCATGAAACCCAGGGCCTGATCGGTTTCTTCATCAACACTCTGGTGCTGCGTGCGCAACTGGATTCGCGCCTGCCATTTTCCTCGCTGCTGGCGCAAACCCGTCAGGCGGCGCTGGAAGCCCAGGCCAATCAGGACCTGCCGTTCGATCAACTGGTGGAAGCGTTCCCTCAGGCCCGAGAGCACGGTCTGTTCCAGGTTCTGTTCAACCATCAGCAGCGGGACCTGAGCGCCTTGCGTCGTCTGCCGGGTCTGCTGGCCGAAGAACTGCCATGGCACAGCCGTGAAGCCAAGTTCGACCTGCAACTGCACAGTGAAGAGGACCGCAACGGTCGGCTGAACCTGTCCTTCGACTATGCCGACGAGCTGTTCGAGCGTGAAACCATTGTGCGCATGGCCGCGCAGTTCGTGCGTCTGTTGACTCAAGTCTGCGAGCAGACCGATATCGTTCTGGGCGATGTGCAGTTGCTCAGCACCGAGGATCTGGCCGAGCAGGCCCGTTGGGGCGCTGCGCCTTGCGCACCTGCCGGACAATGGTTGCCGGAGCTTCTGAACCTTCAGGCCCGCCAGACCCCGGAGCGCATTGCCCTGATGTGGGACGGCGGCAGCCTCGACTTTGCCAGCCTGCATGCCCAGGCCAACCGTCTGGCCCACTACCTGCGCGACAAGGGCGTCGGCCCGGACGTCAAGGTGGCGATTGCAGCCGAGCGTTCGCCGCAACTGCTGATCGGCCTGCTGGCGATCATCAAGGCTGGCGGCGCCTATGTGCCGCTGGACCCGGATTATCCGACCGAGCGACTGGCCTACATGCTCGCCGACAGCGGCGTTGCGCTGCTGCTGACCCAAAGCCATTTGCTGGGCGATCTGCCGAGCGCCGAAGGCGTCAGCACCATCGTCATGGACACCCTGCATCTGGAAAACTGGCCTGTCAGCGCGCCGGGCCTGCACCTGCATGGCGATAACCTGGCGTACGTGATCTACACCTCCGGCTCCACCGGCCAACCCAAGGGTGTGGGCAATACCCATGCCGCACTGGCCGAGCGCCTGCAATGGATGCAGGCCACTTACGCACTGGACGAAACCGATGTGCTGATGCAGAAGGCACCGATCAGTTTCGACGTTTCGGTGTGGGAATGCTTCTGGCCACTGATCACCGGCTGCCGCCTGTTGCTGGCCGATCCCGGCGAGCATCGCGACCCGCATCGCATTGCCCAACGCATCAAGGAATACGGCGTCACCACGCTGCATTTCGTGCCGCCGCTGCTGCAACTGTTCATCGATGAGCCGCTGGCACAGCAGTGCAGCAGCTTGCGTCGCCTGTTCTCTGGTGGCGAAGCGCTGCCTGCCGAACTGCGCAACCGGGTGCTGGAGCAACTGCCGAATGTGCAACTGCACAATCGTTATGGCCCGACTGAAACCGCGATCAACGTCACTCACTGGCACTGTCAGTTGGCGGATGGCGAGCGCTCGCCGATTGGCCGACCGCTGGGCAACGTGCTGTGCCGGGTTCTGGACAGCGATCTGAATCCGCTGCCCCGTGGCGTGGCGGGTGAATTGTGCATCGGCGGTATCGGTCTGGCCCGTGGCTACCTGGGGCGTCCGGGGTTGACGGCCGAACGTTTCATCGTCGATCCGGCGAGTGAAGAGGGCGCGTGCCTGTACCGTACCGGTGACCTGGTGCGCTGGGCGGCGGACGGCTCGCTGGAGTATCTGGGGCGTCTGGACCAGCAGGTCAAACTGCGCGGCTTCCGTGTCGAGCCTCAGGAAATCGAAGCCCGTTTGCTGGCTCAGGAAGGTGTTGGCCAGGCCGCGGTACTGGTGCGTGAAACCGCCTCCGGCCCGCAATTGATCGGTTACTACACGGCAGCGCTGGAACAGGAAGCCGAGGCCGAGCAGATCGAGCGTATCAAGTCTTCGCTGGCCCTTGAGCTGCCTGAGTACATGGTCCCTGCGCAACTGGTGCGTCTGGACAGCATGCCGCTGAGCCCCAGCGGCAAGCTGGATCGTCGTGCCTTGCCCGAGCCGGTCTGGCAGAGCCGTGAACATGTCGAGCCCGAAACGGCCTTGCAGAAACAGGTCGCCAGTATCTGGCGCGAAGTCCTGGGCGTGCCGCGCATTGGTCTGCGCGACGACTTCTTTTCCTTGGGCGGCCACTCCTTGCTGGCTACCCAGATCATCTCCAGAGTTCGTCAGGTCTGCGATATCGAACTGCCGCTTCGTGCGCTGTTCGAGGCCAGTGAGCTGGGGGCGTTTGTCGAACAGGTCCAGGCCATTCAGGCGTCCGGTGCCCGTAACAGCCAGCAGCCGATTGCCCGGATCGACCGCAACCAGCCAGTGCCGCTGTCCTATTCCCAGCAGCGCATGTGGTTCCTGTGGCAGATGGAGCCGGACAGCCCGGCGTATAACGTGGGCGGCATGGCGCGCTTGAACGGCGTGCTGAACATCGAGTGTTTCGAGGCCGCATTGCAGGCCCTGATCCTGCGCCACGAAACCCTGCGCACTACTTTCCCGAGCGTCAATGGCGTGGCGTGCCAGAAAGTCTCCGAGGAAACCGGCCTGCGCATGCAATGGCAGGACTTCTCGGCGTTGCAAGGCGAATCCCGTCAGCGTCGCTTGCAAGAATTCGCCGACAGCGAAGCGCACAAGCCTTTCGATCTGGAAACCGGCCCGCTGCTGCGTGCCTGCATGGTTCGGGCTGGCGAACTGGAACACTACTTCGTCCTGACTTTGCACCACATCGTCACCGAAGGCTGGGCGATGGATATCTTCGCCCGTGAGCTGGGCTTGCTCTACGAAGCTTTCCTTGAAGGTCGATCTTCGCCGCTGGAGCCTCTGGCGGTGCAATACCTGGATTACAGCGTCTGGCAGCGTCAGTGGATGGAAGCGGGTGAGCGTCAGCGCCAACTGGATTACTGGACGACGCAACTGGGCAACGAGCATCCGCTGCTGGAATTGCCGAGCGACCGTCCGCGTCCGCCGGTGCAGAGCCACAAGGGCGAGCTGTATCGCTTTGATCTGAGCGATGAACTGGCCGCTCGCGTGCGGGCTTTCAACGCCAATAATGGCCTGACCCTGTTCATGACCATGACCGCTACTCTGGCGGTGCTGCTCTACCGTTACAGCGGCCAGAACGATCTGCGCATCGGCGCTCCTGTTGCCAACCGGATTCGCCCGGAAAGCGAAGGGCTGATAGGTGCATTCCTCAACACCCAGGTGCTGCGCGTCCAGCTCGACGGGCAGATGTGTGTCGAGCAACTGTTCGAGCAGGTTCGTCACACGGTCATCGAAGGTCAGTCCCATCAGGACTTGCCGTTCGACCATCTTGTGGAAGCCCTGCAACCACCGCGCAGCGCGGCTTATAACCCGCTGTTCCAGGTGATGTGCAACGTGCAACGCTGGGAATTCCAGCAGAGCCGCGAACTGGCAGGCATGACTGTCGAATATCTGGTCAACGATGCCCGGGCCACCAAGTTCGACCTGAACCTGGAAGTCACCGAACTGGATCATCGTCTGGGTTGCTGCCTGACCTACAGCACCGATCTGTTCGACGAGCCGCGTATCGCGCAAATGGCCGGGCACTTGCTAAACCTGCTGCAAGCCTTGCTGGCCGATCCGGCGCAGCGCTTGAGCGAACTGCCGCTGTTGCAGGACGCCGAGCGTCAGCAGTTGCTCGACAGCCTGGGTGTCGAAGCGGGTGAACAGCGTCTGGATCAGTGCATCCACAGCCTGTTTGCCGAACAGGCCAAAGCACGCCCGAGCGCACCGGCCTTGACCTTCGCCGGTGAAACCCTGAGCTATGCCGAACTGGAGGGCCGCGCCAATCGTCTGGCCTGGATGCTGCGCGAGCGTGGTGTTGGCCCGCAAGTGCGTGTCGGCTTGGCGCTGGAGCGCTCGCTGGATATGGTGGTCGGCCTGCTGGCGATCCTCAAGGCCGGTGGCGCCTATGTGCCGCTGGACCCGGAGTACCCGCTGGAGCGCCTGCAATACATGATCGAAGACAGCGGCGTCGGCCTGCTGTTGAGCAATGCCGCCTTGTTCGAGGCCTTGGGCGAACTGCCTGCGGGCGTCGGTCGCTGGTGCCTGGAAGATGACTTGCCCGCGCTGGCTGCTTACCCGGCGAGCGAGTTGCCGTTCATCAGCCTGCCGCAGCATCAGGCGTACTTGATTTACACCTCTGGCTCCACCGGCAAGCCCAAGGGCGTGGTGGTGTCACACGGTGAAATCGCCATGCATTGTCAGGCGGTGATTCGCCGCTTCGAGATGCGTCCCGATGACTGTGAGCTGCATTTCTATTCGATCAACTTCGACGCAGCCACCGAGCGTCTGCTGGTGCCACTGCTCAGCGGGGCGCGGGTGGTATTGCGTGCCCAGGGGCAATGGGACGCCGAAGAAATCTGCGAACTGATCCGCAGTCAGCACGTGAACATTCTCGGTTTCACCCCAAGCTATGGCAGCCAGTTGGCGCAATGGCTTTCGACTCAGGGCCAGACGTTGCCGGTGCGCATGTGCATCACCGGTGGCGAGGCGCTGACCGGTGAGCATTTGCAGCGTATTCGTGCGGTGTTCAAGCCTGAACTGTTCTTCAACGCCTATGGTCCGACTGAAACCGTGGTCATGCCGCTGGCCAGTCTGGCACCGGCCTGGCTGGAAGAAGGCGAAGCCAGCGTGCCGATCGGCAGCGTGGTGGGCGCTCGGGTGGCTTACATCCTCGATGCCGATCTGGCGCTGGTGCCCCAGGGTGCGACCGGTGAGCTGTATGTCGGCGGCGCCGGTCTTGCTCAGGGCTACCACGAGCGGGCGGCGATGACCGCCGAGCGCTTTGTCGCCGATCCGTTCAGTGGCAATGGCGGGCGTCTGTATCGCACCGGCGATCTGGTGCGCCAGCGTGCCGATGGTCTGGTGGAGTATCTGGGCCGGATCGACCATCAGGTGAAGATCCGCGGTTTCCGTATCGAACTGGGCGAAATCGAAACCCGTCTGCTGGAACACGAAGCCATCCGCGAAGCCGTGGTGCTGGCTCTGGATACGCCAGCGGGCAAGCAACTGGCCGGTTATCTGGTCACGGATGTGGCCGGGCAGGGTGAGGAGCAACAGGCGCAACTGCGCGAGTCGCTCAAGGCGCACTTGAAGGCGCAACTGCCGGATTACATGGTGCCCACGCATCTGATCCTGCTGGGCAGCATGCCGCTGACCGCCAATGGCAAGCTTGACCGCCGTGCCTTGCCAGCACCGGACCCGGAACTCAATCGTCAGAGTTATGTGGCACCCACCAGTGAACTGGAGCAGACCCTGGCGGGTATCTGGTGTGCTGTGCTGAACGTGGAAAAAGTCGGCCTCAACGACAACTTCTTCGAGCTGGGCGGCGACTCGATCCTGTCGATCCAGGTGGTCAGCCGTGCGCGTCAGGCCGGGATTCATTTCAGCCCTCGCGACCTGTTCCAGCACCAGACCGTCCAGACCCTGGCTGCTGTTGCGACGACCAGCGAACTGGTTCAGGCCGAGCAAGGTCTGTTGACCGGCGAGTCGGCCCTGACACCGATTCAGCACTGGTTCTTCGAGACGCCGATCCCTGAGCGTCAGCACTGGAATCAGGCGCTGGTGCTGGAGCCGACCACGGCTCTGGAACCTCGTCATCTCGAACAGGCTCTGCGGGCGATTCTTGAACAACATGATGCCTTGCGCCTGAGCTTCCGGGACAACGCCGGAAAATGGCAGGCCGAGCACCGTGCTGTCACCGGTGAAAGCCTGCTGCTGCAAGCGCGTGTTTCCGATATGAGCGAATGCGCCGCACTGTTTGCGGACACCCAGCGCAGCCTGGATCTGCAAAGCGGCCCGCTGTTGCGTGCCTTGCTGGTGGATGGGCCGCAGGGCCAGCAGCGCCTGCTGATGGTCATTCACCACTTGGTTGTCGATGGCGTTTCATGGCGCGTGCTGCTGGACGATCTGCAAGTTGCCTATCGCCAGCTTGTCGATGCCGCAACCGTCAAACTGCCAGCCAAGACCAGCGCCTTCCGTGACTGGGCCGGGCGTCTACAGGCTTACGCCGGCAGCGAATCCTTGCGCGAGGAGCTGGCCTGGTGGCAGCGTCAGCTCAGCGGGCCGGGTGCTGAATTGCCTTGCAATAATCCGCAGGGTGGTCAGCAGAATATTCATGCACAGACCGTCAGTGTGCGTCTGGATGCGCAAAGTACCCGACAGCTTTTGCAGCAGGCACCGAGCGCTTATCGGACTCAGGTCAACGACCTGCTGCTGACCGCGCTGGCACAGGTGGTCTGCCGCTGGAGCGGGCAGGCGTCGGCGTTGATTCAGCTCGAAGGCCATGGCCGCGAAACCCTGTTCGACGAAATCGACCTGACCCGTACCGTGGGCTGGTTCACCAGTGCCTATCCACTGCGCCTGACGCCTGGATTGGCCGAAGAGGCTGGGCCGGGCGCATCGATCAAGGCGATCAAGGAGCAATTGCGTCAGGTTCCTCACAAGGGCCTGGGTTATGGCGTGCTGCGTTATCTGGCTGATGGCAACAGCCGCGCTGCAATGCAAGCCTTGCCGGTCGCGCCGATCACCTTCAACTACCTGGGGCAATTCGACCAGAGCTTTGGCAGCGATGCCTTGTTCCGTCCGCAGGAAGAGTCGGCGGGTGCAGCCCATGACGTTCATGCGCCACTGCCTAACGAGTTGAGCATCGACAGTCAGGTGTACGGCGGCGAACTGGTGCTGCGCTGGACCTTCAGTGGCGAGCGTTACCAGACCCAGGCCATTACTGAACTGGCACAGGCTTATCTGGCGCAGTTGCAGGCGCTGATTGCCCATTGTCTGGCAGATGGCAGCGGCGGCCTGACACCTTCGGACTTCCCGCTGGCTGCTCTGGATCAGGCGCATCTGGATGCGCTGCCGGTTCCGGCGAGCCATATCGAAGATGTCTATCCGCTGACCCCGATGCAGGAAGGCATGCTGCTGCATACCTTGCTGGAACCGGGCACCGGTCTGTATTACATGCAGGATCGCTATCGCATCAACAGCGAGCTGGACCCGCAACGTTTCGCCCAGGCCTGGCAGGCAGTCATTGCCCGTCACGAAGCCCTGCGTGCCTCGTTCTGCTGGGATATCGGCGAAACCATGCTGCAAGTCATTCACAAACCCGGCAACACGCCCATCGACTATCTGGACTGGCGCGATGTGGCTCAGGACCAGCAGGAGCCGCGTCTGCAAGCCCTGCTCAAGTCCGAACGCGAGGCCGGTTTCGATCTGCTCAACCAGCCGCCGTTCCACCTGCGTCTGATTCGTGTAGACGAGGCGCGCTACTGGTTCATGATGAGCAACCACCACATCCTGATCGATGCCTGGTGCCGCTCGTTGCTGATGAACGACTTCTTCGACATCTACACCGCGCTGGGCGAAGGCCGCGAGGCGCAACTGGCCGCGCCGCCGCGCTATCGCGATTACATCGGCTGGTTGCAGCGTCGTGGTCTGGTTCAGGCCCGTGACTGGTGGCGGCAGAACCTCAAGGGCTTCGAGCGTCCGACGCCGATCCCGAGCGATCGTCCGTTCCTGCGCGAACATGCCGGTGACAGTGGCGGCATGGTGGTGGGCGACTGCTACACCCGTCTGGATGTGGCCGATGGTGTGCGACTGCGCGAACTGGCTCAGCAGCATCAACTGACCATCAACACCTTTGCCCAGGCGGCCTGGGCCTTGACCCTGCGGCGCATGAGCGGTGACCGGGACGTAGTGTTCGGTGTGACCGTGGCCGGGCGTCCGGTGGAAATGCCACAGATGCAGCGCACGGTGGGCCTGTTCATCAACACCATCGCCCTGCGCGTGGGCTTGCCGCAGGATGACCAGCGTTGCAGTGTTCGCCAGTGGCTGAACCGTTTGCTGGAAAGCAACATGGAGCTGCGCGAGTACGAGTATCTGCCGCTGGTGACCATCCAGGAAAACAGCGAGCTGCCCAAGGGCCAGCCGTTGTTCGACAGCCTGTTCGTGTTCGAGAACGCGCCGGTTGAAGTCTCGGTGCTGGACCGTGCGCAAAGCCTCAATGCCACTTCGGATTCAGGCCGTACCCACACCAACTATCCGCTCACGGCAGTGTGTTACCCCGGCGATGACCTGGGGCTGCATCTGTCCTATGACCAGCGCTACTTCGACGAAACCACGGTGCAAGGCATGCTCGGCGAGTTCAAGCGCCTGCTGCTGGCCTTGATCGAAGGCTTCCATGGCGATATGTCCGAGCTGGCGCTGCTCAGTGAAACGGAACGCGAATTCCTGCTCGATGGCTGCAACAGGAGCGACCATGACTATCCGCTGGAGCGCAGCTATGCCGAGCTGTTCGAGGTGCAGGTCGCGGCCCATCCACAGCGTACCGTCGTCAGTTGCCTGGATCGCCAATACAGCTATGCCGAGCTGAACGCACTCAGCAACCGTCTTGGCCATGCCTTGATCGAGGCCGGAGCCGGTTTCGATCAGCCGATTGCGCTGCTGGCCGAGCGTGGCCCGGAACTGCTGTGCATGATTATCGGTAGCTTCAAGGCCGGTGCCGGTTATCTGCCGCTGGACCCGGCGCTGCCGAACCAGCGTCTGAGTGGCATCATTCAGCAAAGCCGCACGCCGGTGCTGGTGTGCAGTGCCGAGTGTCGTGACCAGGCCGAGGCCTTGCTGGCCGATATCGCTGAAGCGAGTCGTCCACGTTTACTGGTCTGGGAAACGGTGCAGCAGAGTGAGCTGTCGCAGGACAATCCTGGTCGATACAGCGCGCCGGACAATCTGGCCTACGTGATCTTCACCTCGGGTTCCACCGGATTGCCCAAAGGCGTGATGGTCGAGCAACGCGGCATGCTCAATAACCAGTTGAGCAAGGTGCCTTACCTGAACCTGAGCGATGCTGACGTGATCGCCCAGACTGCTTCGCAGAGCTTTGATATTTCGGTCTGGCAGTTCCTGGCAGCGCCATTGTTCGGTGCGCGGGTGGACATCGTTCCAAACGATATCGCCCGTGATCCGCAGGCCTTGCTGAGTCATGTGCAGGCCCAGCGCATCAGCGTGCTGGAAAGCGTGCCGTCCCTGATTCAAGGGCTGCTGGCCGAGGAGCGCGCAAGCCTCGATGGCCTGCGCTGGATGCTGCCGACCGGCGAGGCAATGCCGCCGGAACTGGCTAATCAATGGCTGCAACGCTACCCGGATATCGGGCTGGTCAACGCCTATGGGCCTGCCGAATGTTCCGACGACGTGGCGTTCTTCCGCGTCGATCCGGAGTCGACTCGCAGCACCTACCTGCCCATCGGCACGCCAACGGACAACAACCGTCTGTACTTGCTCGACGAGGCTCTGGATCTGGTGCCGCTGGGTGCGGTTGGTGAGCTGTGTGTGGCCGGGACCGGTGTCGGTCGCGGTTATGTCAGCGACCCGCTGCGCACCGTGCCGGTGTTTGTGCCCAACCCGTTCGGTGCAACCGGCGAGCGCTTGTATCGCACCGGCGACCTGGCGCGCAGACGTGCAGATGGCGTGCTGGAGTACGTGGGCCGGGTCGACCATCAGGTGAAGATCCGTGGCTACCGCATCGAGCTGGGCGAGATCGAAACCCGCCTGCAGGAGCACGAAGCGATTCGTGAATCGGTGGTGCTGGATATCGACGGACCGTTGGGCAAGGTGCTGGCGGCGTATCTGGTGCCGCGTGGCAATGCTCAGGACCCGGACTTGCTGCGCGACGAACTGAAAAGCCACCTCAAGACCAGCCTGCCGGACTACATGGTGCCAAGCCATCTGGTGATGCTGGAGGCCATGCCGCTGACCCCGAACGGCAAGCTGGACCGCAAGGCTCTGCCCAAGCCGGATGTCAGCCAGGTGCAGAACGACTACGTGGCACCGCAGAGCGAAATGGAGCAGCAACTGGCGACGATCTGGGCCGATGTGTTGAAAGTCGAGCGTGTCGGGATCACCGACAACTTCTTCGAGTTGGGTGGGCATTCGCTGCTGGCAACTCAGGTGGTGACCCGTGCGCAGAAGCTGTTGCAACGCAATGTACCGCTGCGTGCCATGTTCGAGTTCAACACCATTCAAGGGTTGGCCGGGCATCTGGAAGGTCTTGGCGGGCAGAAGGTCGATGAACAGAAATTCGACCGGCTTGCGGACCTGATGGCTGAACTGGAAGGGTTGTGATTCGCCTCTCGTCGGGCTGAAGGCTCTGCGGATAAAAAAGCTGTTACGGGGTGTAAATCCGCAGGCCTCTGGCGCGTTTTCAATGAAGGAATAAATGCCTGATGCACGTGTGTATCAGGCCACTTACGGATTTCGCTTATCGACAGCGTATTGAGGGTTGCACAGATGTCAGTCGCTACCAGGTTTATTGAAGATCAGCCGGCACCGGTCGCCCCGCAGCCTGCCGAGAAGCTTTACCAGTTCGACGAATCGCCATTGTTGGCCCGCCAGAACCGCCAGGAGTCCAACGCTCGCAGCTATCCGCGACGTATTCCCCTGGCACTCAAACGCGCCAAGGGTATTCATGTCGAGGACGTCGAAGGGCGTCGCTTCATCGATTGCCTGGCGGGTGCTGGCACCCTGGCTTTGGGTCATAACCATCAGGTCGTGATCGAGGCTATCCAGCAAGTCATCAGCGACGAATTGCCGTTGCATACCCTGGACCTCACCACGCCGGTCAAGGACCAGTTCGTCCAGGACCTGTTCGGTCTTCTGCCGCAGGAACTGGCGCAGGAAGCGAAAATCCAGTTCTGCGGCCCTACCGGCACCGATGCTGTGGAAGCCGCCCTGAAACTGGTGCGTACCGCAACCGGGCGCAGCACGGTGTTGTCGTTCCAGGGCGGTTATCACGGCATGAGTCAGGGAGCCTTGAGCCTGATGGGCAGCCTGGGACCGAAAAAACCCTTGGGTGCCTTGCTGAGCTCCGGCGTGCAGTTCATGCCATACCCTTACGATTACCGTTGCCCGTTCGGTCTGGGTGGCGCGCAAGGGGTCAAGGCCAACCTGCATTACCTGGAAAACCTGCTCAACGATCCCGAAGCCGGGGTGCAGCTACCGGCTGCGGTGATTGTCGAGGTGGTGCAGGGCGAGGGCGGTGTGATTCCGGCGGATCTGGACTGGTTGCGCGGCCTGCGCCGCATCACCGAGAAGGCTGGCATTGCCCTGATCGTCGATGAAATCCAGAGCGGTTTCGCCCGCACCGGCAAGATGTTTGCCTTCGAGCATGCCGGGATCATCCCGGATGTGGTGGTGCTGTCCAAAGCCATCGGCGGCAGCCTGCCGCTGGCGGTGGTGGTTTATCGCCAATGGCTGGATGCCTGGCAGCCGGGCGCTCACGCCGGTACATTCCGGGGTAATCAGATGGCCATGGCCGCTGGTTCGGCGGTGATGCGTTATCTGAAGGAACACAACGTCTGTGAACACGTGAACACTGTGGGCGCACGTTTGACCCGGCACCTGCGCGACCTGCAACGCGACTTCCCGCAACTGGGGGATATTCGCGGTCGCGGGCTGATGCTCGGTGTCGAGTTGGTGGACCCGAACGGCGCACCCGATGCACTTGGGCATCCACCGGTATTTGCCCGCCTGGCACCGCTGGTACAGCGTGAATGCCTCAAGCGTGGGCTGATTCTGGAACTGGGCGGTCGCCATGGCAGCGTCGTGCGCTTCCTGCCGCCGCTGGTGATTACGGCCGAGCAGATCGACGAAGTGGCCGGTATATTCGGCCGGGCGCTTTCGGCGGCGGTGGCCAGTCTTTAATTTTTCGACGTAGCGATACGTTCACTTTACATAGCCGCTGTGAATTGGCGCATCGGCACTGAATAACCATGGAGAGCAGCAATGACTTCAGTTTTCGACCGCGACGACATCGTCTTTCAGGTCGTGGTCAACCACGAAGAGCAATATTCCATCTGGCCGGATTACAAGGCAATCCCCAACGGCTGGCGCACCGTGGGCAAGAGCGGTTTCAAGAAGGAATGCCTGGCCTACATCGAAGAAGTGTGGACCGACATGCGTCCACTGAGCCTGCGCCAGAAGATGGAAGCACAGGCTGCTACTGCACACTGATTGCGTAGCGCCCTAAAACAAACGCCCCGATCAATGTCGGGGCGTTTTTGTTTCTATGCTGCCCACAAATCCGTAGGACCGAATTTATTCGGGAAGAGGCCGGCACACTCACTGCATCTTCATCGTCAGCACTTCATACCTCTTTCGCGGATAAATCCGCTCCCACACAGACCTCTATGGGCGTTTATTTCTTGCCTGCCAACTCCGCAATAACCTGCTCGATATTGCCCTGCAGTTCGGCTACCGGGTCTTCTCCATCGACTCCCAGCACCAGCAGTTTACTGCCTGCCGCAGTGACGGCCGCTTTCACGGGCTCCGGTGGCTGGCGATGGTCCAGCACCAACGCCACATCATTATCCTTGAGCGTAGCCGTCAGCTTTTGCAGGGCCTCGGGTGTCCACTGTTCGTCGGTGAGCGCCTGGGTGTCGATCAGCTCCAGATTGAGGCCGCTGATCAGGTAGCCGAAACGGTCGGACAGGCTGACCACGCTCAGGTTATCCGCACTGGCCAGACGGGCTTCACTGGCTGCGCTGAGCTTGAGCAACTGCTGCTTGAGGGCCGCCAGATTGGCTTCGATTTTCGGTTTGGCGGCCGGAGCCAGACGTACCAGATCCGCTGCCATCACATCGGCCATGCGGCCCATGTTATTGCTGGCCAGCCAGGGCTGACTGTTCAAGCCATCGACGTTCTGGCCGGGTTGCAAGGCGATGCCCGGCAGGCTGCCATCCACGGGGCGGGCGGCATCGATTTCGACGATGCGGATATTGCTGCGTCGGGCATTGGGGTAAAGCGGGTCATCGGCCCAGATCGAACGCAGCCCGATCACCGCATCGGCTTCCACGCTGAGTTTACGCAGCGCTTCGGCACCGCGCCCGGTGAAGTAGGCAGTCTGGCGTGAGCCGGGCAGGTTGGCGGCTGCCGCGCGTTCCAGCACCACGCCGCTGTCCTTGAGCAGAATCTGCCCCAGGCCGTAGGTGATGGGCAGGCTGGCCAGAACCCGGACCGGTTCCGGGCTGGCGCTTTTGCTTTCGGCCGCGTACAGGCTATTGCTGAACAGGCCGCTGAGAGCCAGGGCGAGGGTCAATGTGCGCAGAGTAGGCATTTATCCGATATTCCCTTTGAGGCTGGGGACCGTGCCGCGGGCGATGGCGGCCAAGGCGAAGCCGACGCCCGCCACCAGAATGATCGCCGCGCCTGAAGGCACGGGCAGGTCGAAGACGATAGGCAGCAGGATGCCGCACAAGGTACTGACGGTGGCAATGGCGACCGAAATCCAGAAGAAGCCTTTGAGTGACTGGCTCAGCAAGCGTGCAGCGGCAGCCGGTATCACCAGCAGGGCACCCACCAGAATGGCGCCGATGACTTTCACGGCAGCCACGGTAATCAGTGTCACCAGAATCACGAACAGGTAATCCAGCGCCTTGACCGCAACGCCTCGTACGGCTGCCAGTTGCGGGTTGAAGCTGGCCAGCATGATGCGGTTGTACAGCGGCAGGCTCAGGCCCATGACCAGCGAGCCGACAATCAGCAGCACCAGCAGGTCACTGCCGTTGACGGTCAGCACCGAGCCGAACAGGACGTTTTCCAGAATATGCACGTTGATCTTGCCCGCCAGCACCAGCAACAGGCTGGCGCCCAATGCCAGGGACACCGAAAGGAATACGCCGATCAAGGTGTCCGGTGCCAGACCGGTGCGGTTGCGCAGGTAGTTGAGCACGATACCGAACAGCAGGCAGTAGCCGAAAAGGCTGCCATAAGGGCCGGTGTAGGGTTCGCCCAGCAGAATGCCGATGGCCACCCCGGTCAGGGCCGCATGGCCCACGGCTTCCGAGAAGAACGCGAAACGCTTGACCACCACCAGCGTGCCCAGGCCGCCCAGCACCGGGCCGATCAACAGACCGGCGAGCAGGGCGTTGACCACAAAGCCGTAGGCCAATGCTTCTGGCAGGTAGCCAGACGAAGCCAGGCCTTGAATGAACAGACGGAAGCTTTCGTAATCCATCACGCGGCGCTCCCTTGGCTGTCCGCTGCACGCGGATGGGCGGAGAACAGCGTCAGCAGCCGCTCGGGTGTCAGGGCGGTGTGCGCCGGTTCATCGAACAGGACGCGGCGATTGAGGCCGGTGACGTTATCGGCCAGGCGTTTGACGGCCTCCAGATCATGTTCGATCCACAGCACCGTAATGCCTGCCTGACGCCAGTCGCCGAGCAGGCGCTCGAATACCTGGATACCGGCTTCATCAAGGGCTGACATCGGTTCATCGAGCACCAGCAGTTGCGGGGCCGGAATCAAACCCTGGGCCAGCAGCACGCGCTGGCGCTCGCCACCGGACAGGGCGCCCATGCGGCGCTTGCGTTTGTCCTGCATGCCGACTCGCTCCAGAGCTTCGCCGATGGCTTTCGCGTAGTGGCGGGACAAGCCGAGAAATGCCGGACGCCGCTGGCACATGGCAGCCATGAAGTCATCGACTGTCATGGGCAGGCCGCGGTCGAACTCCAGCGCCTGAGGTACATAGCCGATCAGGCCGGGTGAGCCGGGCCATTGCAGGCTGAGCTGGCCCTGATGGGGCATCTGCCCGAGCAGGGTCTTGATCAGCGAGCTTTTGCCGCCGCCGTTCGGCCCGACCAGCGCATGCACGCTGCCGGCCCGCACATTGAAGTTGATGCGGTCCAGAATGGTGGTGCGTCCCAGAGTCAGGCTGACATCGGCGAAGGTGACGCCAGGCCCGCGGCTGGCGAGGGAAATCGGTTCGGCAGCGGTCATGCGCCAGCCTCCTGAATGGCCCGGACCACGGTGTCCAGATTGCCTTTCATTTCCTTCTCGTACTTGTCGGCGCTGTATTCGCCATAGGAAATGTGCGACAGCGGGTAGAGCTTGACGCCGGATTCACGCTGGATGGTTTCGACGTAAGTGGACGGGAAATCCATCTCCGAGAAGATCACTTTCACGTCCAGTTCGCGCAACTGGTCGATGGTCTTTTTCAACTGGCTCGGGCTCGGCTCGATACCGTGAGCCGGTTCGACCACTGCCGTGACTTCCAGACCGAATTCACGCAGCAGGTAGTCATAGGCCGCATGCACCGTGGCGACTCGCAGGTCGGCATTGGGGGCCTTGGTGAGTTTGGCCAGGGCGTCGGCGCGCATCTGCCGCAGGCGTTTGCCATAGGCGCGGGCATTGGCGGTGTAGGTCTTGGCGTTGTCGGGGTCAAGTTTACCCAGTTCGCGGGCAATGTTGTTGACCTGGGCGATAGAGGCGCTGATCGACAGGAAAGTATGCGGGTTGACCACCTTGCCCGCGCCACGAGCCGCGATCCCGGTGGCTGCCAGCAGCGGCACATCAGCGTTGGCTTCGATGGTGGCGATATCCGGTTTTTCACTGGCGGCGATCATGCGGTCGGCAAAGTCGTCATGGCCCACGCCATTGAGCACGACCACGTCCAGCGAGCCGATACGCTTGATGTCTTCAGCGCGGGGTTCATAGGCGTGCGGGTTGAAACCGGCGGGAATCAGCGGTACCACCTCGGCCTTGTCGCCGACGATATTGCTGACATAGCTGTAGTAAGGATGCAGTGTGATGCCGATCCGCAGGCGCTTGGCCGGGTCGGCGCTGACCAGTGGTGCGAGCAGGGTTGCGAACAGGCCAACCAGTACGACGCGCAGCAATGGACGGCGTTTCAATGAAATAGGCATGGGTAAACAGTCTTCTTTTCAGTGAATGCGTGGGTTCAGTGTCGATGCTGGCGGGTAACCCCGGCATCGAATTGCGCGACGACTTGCTGCCAGCCAGCGCTGATCAGAGCCTGGTCGCCAAGATCGGTCGGTGCGGCCAGCGAGCCTTTGCGGTTGATCCAGATATCGGCTTCGGCCTTGTCGTCGGCCTCGATGCGCAGCAGGAAGGAGCCGGCGACTGTCGGTGTAGGGCTCAGGCCCAGATAGGAGTGTTCGACCATTTGCCAGGCATGATTGCCCCGGCTGACAGAGCTGGCGTCACGGGCAAAGGGCGCAAAGCCTTCATCCGCCAGCTGCTGCGGGGTGACCGGTTCCTGTTGTTCCTGCGTCAGCAGGCGTACTTCGTCCAGTGTCACGCGCAGGTCAGCGTAGATGCCTTGCTCGGCGGCACTCAGATCGCGACGTGCATCCAGTTGATGGCTGGCGACAGTGTCCGCCTCATGCTTCTCGCCACGCAGGCCTACTACAGTCGCGGCGACACCCAGAATCAGCAGGCACAACAGCAGCACGTAAAGGGTTTCATGACCGGCTCCAGCCGGGCGAACGATCTGTCGGGTTGGCGTACTCATGGGGCCTCGATATCGGCTTGGTCGATTTCCACGACATGGCCGGGGCCTGCATCGAACAGCACATAGAACTCGGCGGAAGGGCGCTTGAAGGTCAGGGTTGAATCCGCGCCCAGCTTGCCGGGCACCAGAATGGTTTCGTCATAGCCGATGACGTCCAGCGTCACCCCCGGCGCGCCGCTGCCATCGGAAAAACCGCCGGTGCAGCGGATCTGCTCGGCGTCGATCTGTTTGCACTCGCACATCGGGTTGTGGGCCAGGGCATTGCCGGCAAAGCCGACGCTCAGCAGGAAGAGGGCGCTGACACCCAACTGGCGTAGCGGGAAGCGTACGATCATTTTTTGGCTCCTTGTTTTTTCAGCCAGGCTACGGTCGTAGGGGAGGCCTGTTGCAGCGCAATTGAGGTCTGATGCACGGATCCGTCCCAGCCCTCCATGGTGATCCACAGGTCCTGATCGGGATCGGTGTTTTCCGGGATCTGCATGAACGCAGTCATGCGATAGGCCACGCCGAAGAAGATCACCCCGGCAGTCCGCAGGCTGCGGGGTTTACCGATGCGCAGGTAAGTCGCCTTGACCTGATCGGCGCAGCTTTCGCACAGCGAGGCATTGAAGTTTTTCATGTAGCCCGAGGCGCCGGAAAAGATCGGCGCTTCATTGCGTTCTTCGGCCAGTTTCATGCTCCATGGCCCGACCTGGATGGTGCCCAGATCCCGCTGCCCGAGACCCTTGTCGCCCCGGAGCAGGGCGTCATCGGCGAAGTACTTGGGCATGAAACCCAAGGGAATCAGCACCAGCAAGATATTGATATGGAAACGCCATTTGTGCCAGACGCGGCTCAGGGTCGAAACAGGTTGTGCAGTTGCGGCCTTGCTCACAGGTTGTTCTCCGGAATTTCGGTGGCCAGCGACGGTCGTGCTGTTTGTTGTTTCCTGACGGTGGCCTGTTCGGCCTTGGCATCGCGTTTCAGGGCATTGAGGGTGGCCAGTGCCGTGCGTTTACTCCAGATCAGCAGGCCGCTGAGGACCATCATGCTCAGCAGCAGGCCAAAGAAGGCCCAGATCAGCTTGATCCAGATGCCGCCGAAGTCGCCGGTATGCAGTGGGCGCATGGACTCGGTGACGAACTCCAGATTGTTGCGGTCCGACAACAGGTGCGAGGTGGCGATTTCACCGCTGTACGGGTTGATTTCGGCGGTCTGGTACATCAGCGGATACCAGCTGCGGCCACCGACCTCCATATTGGCGTATGCATTGCTGGGCGGGCTGATGAAGCTGGCTTCCAGGCCGGGAATCCGTTGCTTGGCAATTTCGATGGCCTTGTCCAGGCTGATGGTCGGCGCAGGGCTGCCGTCAGCGGTGAGGGGCACGCTGCTATGGGGAATGATGGACGCCGTCTGGGACTTGCTGGAGATGCTGATCTGGTTATCCCAGAGCAGCGCCTGGATCAGAAACCAGGTGCCGGTGATTGAAATGACGGCAATGAACCAGATCGACCAGATGCCGCTCAGACGATGAAAGTCGCCCCAGAAGATTCGCGCGCCATGGTTGAAGCGCAACGTGGGTTTCAGGAAGCCTTTCCAGAACTTCTTGTAGACCACCAGCCCGGTGATCAGCGACACCAGCATCGGCAGGCCCAGTATCGACACCAGATACCAGCCCCAGGAATAGCCGTTGGTGAAAGGCACCAGCCACCAGCCATGCAGGGCGCGGGTGAATCGGCGGAAGTCGAAGGCCGGCGTGACGCCCTGGATAAGGCCGGTGTAAGGGTTCACATAGGCAGGTACCGAACGCCCGTCGGGGTAGGTGACATTGACGCTCAGGGCGAAATATTCACCGTCCGGCTGCATCATCGTGCCGATGATCAGGTTCGGTTCGTTACGCTCTATGGTGGCCCTGATCTGCTCGAAGCTGAGCCGTGGCGCATCATCCGATGGCTTGACGGCACGCATTTCCGGGTTGGCCAGCCACATGATTTCCTTGCTGACCACCGCCAGCGTGCCGGTGACGCACACGATCAGCACAAAGAACCAGATCGGCAGCGCCAGCCAGCTATGGACGAGAAACCAGATTTTTGAGCGGGACTTCTTTGACATGGGGGAACGGTCTCGATTCACGGTGTCAGAGCGGCCATTTTTTGAAGGGCACAGACTCCTTTTGTAAAAATACGGTCATGGCTTTTGGCCGATGCTGCCGCTGCATCTAATAAAGACGAATGAGAATGCAAATGATGTAATTATTTCTTTCGTCCAAATGAAAGTAAATGTTTCAAAAGGCGGATGTGAGCTGTCTTTCTGCGGGAAAGGCCTAATTTTCAGGTAGCCGGGTACGTTAAATCAGGACGTCGGTGTTGCGTCAGGCCGTTGGGGCTCGCACGCTTTGCCATCAAGGGAGAGTCATCATGAGTCATGCGTTGAGTTTGAATATCCGGCCATTACGGGCCGGGGCCGGTACCTTGCCCATGCTGGTGGAGGCGCCCGAGCCGGGCCTGGACTTGATGGAAGCTCTGGGCGAGTTCAAACCACTGGTTGCCGAACATCTTTACCGCAGCGGCGGGATCCTGTTCCGCGGCTTCAATGTCGGCGGTGCGGAAGCCTTTCGTGAATTTGCCGCCGGGTTTGGCGACCCGCTGCTCAACTATGAGTTCGGTTCAACGCCGCGCAGCAACGTGACCAAAGGAGTCTACACCTCCACCGAATACCCGGCCCACCAGAGCATCCCCTTGCACAACGAGCAGGCTTACACCCTGGAATGGCCGATGCGTATCTGGTTCTACAGCATGATCGCTGCCGAAACCGGCGGTGAAACCCCGATTGCCGACAGCCGTGAAATCTATCGCCGGATTCCTGCGCGCATTCGTGATCGCTTCGTCGAAAAGAAACTCATGTACGTGCGCAATTTCGGCAATGGCCTTGATGTGGACTGGAGTCAGGTGTTCAACACCGAAGACGAAAGTGTTGTCGAAGCCTACTGCCGCGCCCACAACATTCAATGCGAGTGGAAAGACGACGGCGAACTGCGCACCCGGCAGATCTGCCAGGCAGTGGCGCGTCATCCGGTAACTCAGGACATGGTCTGGTTCAACCAGGCGCATCTGTTCCACATCTCCAACCTGCAGCCGGAAGTGCGTGAAACCCTGCTCGATGTGGTGGACGAAGAAGACCTGCCGCGCAACGTTTACTACGGCGACGGCTCACCCATCGAAGAAAGCCTGCTGGACGAAGTCCGTGGCGTGCTCGATGAGTGCACCGTCAGCTTCCCCTGGCTGGAAAACGACGTCCTGATGCTGGACAACATGCTCTCGGCCCATGCGCGCTCACCGTTTACCGGCAAGCGCAAGGTGGTGGTGGCCATGGCTCAGGGGCATACCGAACTGGCCAGATGATTCTGGCCTTCACTTAGCCGTTCTCAAAGTCAGGCGGCGACACAAAGTCCTCGGCCTTGGGCGTTGCCTGAATGCCCTTGGCTTCCTGAGCGCGGTACCAGGCTTCGATGGTGAGCTCTTCACTCAGGCGGGCTTTGATCACGCAGGGCTGTTGCTGCCAGGGATAGCGTTGTAATTTCTCGTTGAGTTTCTTTGCTCCCGAGGTTTTCCAGCCTGTCAGACCTTGATCCTGCCAGCGACGAGGATTGCGTTTGATTTGAGTGTCATGAGCAACTGTGACCATGTCCAGATGGCGGCTTTGTTCTAGCGCCGGGAGGTCGGGCAGGGGTTGGGTCACGTCCATATAGCGCTGCAGAGAATCCCAGAACGCCAGGGTGTTGGCTTTATCCAGTCCTAATGAGTGCATCTTGTCTGCCAGACAGACTTTGTTGTTGGTATAGCGGTGATGGAGCATGATCGTATAACCGCGTATGCCGTAATTCCAGGGCAGTAAGGTCAACACTGGATCAAACTCCTCGAAAGGTGCTACGAACAAGCTTTGAAAGAGTGGCTTGAAACGCACCACCCCCTCTGTTCGATTGAACTCACTGCCGTCATGACGACTAAACGTGTCATATAGCCAGATCAGACAGTCGAGGCCGATGGCGGCCATGAAATACAGAAAGGTGCCTAGCCATAGGGAAAAGTGTATCTGGCTATATCCCCATATATTACCTGTTGCCCAGATGACAAGGCTGGAACTGATAACGAATGCGCTGATTTGAATGTAGTGAGTTATTCTCTTTCTGTCCATGTGGGCGGCAGCGGAAACAATTATTAGCGGCGTCAGTATTATCGCTATTAGATAGGCTGTTTCGGTGGGATATTCAATGAGTCCAAGTTCCTCCAGAGAGAAGTAGACAGCTCCCACTCCCCAGTTTATCAGTGAGAAGGCAATACTCATTGTTTTGAAAAAGCCCAGCAGATTGGCGACTGTTCTGGATTTCTGAAAGCGCCAGCGTTTTGCATCGCAATATACGTCCTCCTTCTTGGCGATTTTTTTCTGTTTCTGAAGCTGATGTTTTTCACATTCCAGTTGTAGAGTGATTTCTGTAGCCGAGTCCAGTTCAGCGTAATTGCCAAAAGCAAGGTGGGTACTGGACTGACCGCCGCGATTGAGATGGCCACGCCATCTTGGTCGTGGTAGAGGTTCATTGCTGTCGCCTCGGTAGGCGCTATTAGCGTAGGTGTTCATATCTTTCACTCTTTGTAATCAGCGTGTCGTGCAAAGTCTTCAGTCCTGGGCGTCGCCTGAATGCCCTTGGCTTCTTGAGCGCGGTACCAGGCCTCGATGGTGAGTTCTTCACTCAGTCGGGCTTTGATCACGCAGGGTTGTTGTTGCCAGGGATAGCGTTGCAATTGCTCGTTGAGTTTCTTTTCTCCTGAAGACTTCCAGCCGCGTGTCGCCTGATCGCGCCAGCGACGTGGATTGCGGCCGATGTTGATGTCGTGAGCGGCGGTGACGGGGTCCAGATGGCGGCTTTGTTCCAGCACCGGAAGGTCGGGCAGGGGGTGGGTGACGTCCATATAGCGTTGCAGGCAATCCCAGAAGGCCAGGGTATTCGCCTGATCCAGCCCCAGTGAATGCATCTTGGTCGCCAGAGATATCTTCTTGTTGGTGTAGCGGTGATACAGCGTGATGGTGTAGTCATGAGAGCCGTAGCCGCTGGGCAGTAATGTCAGCACCGGGTCGAACTCCTCGAAAGGCGCGACAAACAAACGCCGAAAACGCCGCTTGAAACGCACCATGCCGTCTACCCGATTGAACTCGCTGCCGTCATGGCGGCTGACCATACTGTGTAGCCAGAGCAGACAGTCGAAGCCGATGGCGCCCATGAAGTAGAGGAGGGTGCCTAACCAGAAGAAAATATGCATTTCGCTACTGCCGAAGAGAGAGCCTTTTAGCCAGAAGACAAGGCCAGTGCAGATAAGGAGTCCGACAATTTGAATGTAATGAACAGATTTTTTTTCGGTCATGTACAGGGCGAGAGACGTAACCATCAAGCCTACTGATAGCGCGGCTATTAAAACAGCGATTTCAGTCGTTACGTTTCCATATACCAGTTCAAGAATTACTGAATAGAAAGTCCCCATACCCCAAAGAGCCCATATAAAGAAAAAGCTCATTAGCTTAAGCGTAAATAAAATATGCGGTATCTTGCTGGAGTTCTGAAATCGCCAGCGTTTTGCATCACAGTACACTTCCTGTTTTTCACCACCCACTTTCTGCTTCTGATAAATCAGATGTTCTTCGCACTCCAGTTGCAGAGTGATTTCCGTAGCTGAATCCAGCCCGGCGTAATGACCAAAGGCAAGATGCGTGTTGAACAGGCCATTGCGGTTGAGATGGACGTACCATCTTGGTGGCGGCAGTGATCCTTTGTTGTCGCTGCGATAGGCGCTATTGGCGTAGGTAGTATCAATATTTGCGTTCATATACGGTTCTCGATGGTTTCGATTTGCCAATACAGAGGAGGGTTGCTCTCCGGGTTGCCATTGGGTGCTCGGCGGTGGGCAGGCGTAAAAGGCGTCCACTTTTTGGGGTGGGGTTGCGGAAGTAGCAAAGGCGGGCTGCCCGGTTCTGCATGCAATTCGATCTGGGTACTGATTCTCAGCCCTTCGGTTCTGACGGTGCGGCTGATGGGAAAGGTGGTTTCAATGAAAGAGGGCAATACATACAGAACGGTGGTCGCATCCAGTGGCACCGCCGCCAGTTTTGGGTTACCCGCCCTTTGCCAGTGATAGTGCTGGCCAGCGAAGGCCATGCCGGTTTCCATGTGTGATTGAAATTCATGGGCCAGCAGTTGAAAGTGTTGGGCGCTATTGCTGAGCATCCCCAGCAGGGGGGTGCTTAAAGTCACCACCCAATCCTGATCGTCCAGAGCTTGAGCGTTGGGTGTGATGGTTTGTATATGTGTGTTTGTCGGACGCTTGCGTTGCTGGTCGGCGTTTAACAGTGCCTCAAGATGATGTGCTGGGGCTTTTCTGCGCCAGTCGCCGAGTCGCATTGCATTGATCTCGGGTTTGCACAGAAGCCCCGTTAATTGCTGATAGGCAATGAACGGATCTTTTAAATGTAGAAAGTCTTCAGGCGAATCTTCAGCGGCAGAGTCTGTGCCGAGGGGGCCATAACGCACGGCAAGTTCGATTGCATCGTCATCAAATATATTGGCAAGCACTGCTCCGCCAATCACCAGTGCTGCCCCGATCAAAAGCGCAAAGGGGTTGATGGTAAGGCCTATGGTATAGGCTAGCCATATTAAATTTCCCGCTGTAATGGTTGCATAACTTGCTGATAGCTCGTAATTACCATCGTTATAGTTTCGATAGCTGTCCCAAGCGCTTATTGCTGCGCTAAATAGTGTGGCTGAACCGCCAATGGCTCGAAGAAGAGGCAGCTTGGGGCTGCCTGTCTGCTTCTCGAGGTTTTTTGCCCAGCGCGACAAAACGTTTGCTACGTTGATGCGCGGCCTAGTTAGTGCGTTTTCGGTGGCTTTACCGAAAAGAAGTTTGCTATGTCCTCCTAGCGCTACAACAAGATCAGCTAAAGCGCTACCCACCCCAAAGGCCCCCCGAAACTTTTCTTCACTAGCATTGAACTCTTCAACCGCATCCACCTGCACCACCAAGTTAAAAACCGCAAACCCCACCATCAACGTAGGCACCACCCTGGTCTTCTCCAGTCCCTGAGTCAGCGCCCCAAAATTCACCCGGAAGTTGCTGTAGTGCGCCAGTTCGGGGTGGCTCTCAGGGATGGCAAGCACCATGACATTACGCAGCATCGGGGCGTTCTTGCCTTGGCCTTTGGCGCTGGTGCTGCCCAGGGTTTCGCCGGACTGGCTGTGCAGGGTGGCGTAGCGGTAGTTCTTGCGGGTCAGTTCGCTGCGTTCGCTGTCGGTCAGGCCTCTGCGCAAGCCTGCGCCCTGAACGCCGATGACCACATAGTTCCCGGCCAGTGCTTCGCCCATGGGCATCAGGCGGATTTCAGCCATCTTTTTCGAGAGAGCCGAGAGGGTGTTAAAGGTCGGCATGAAGAGCCGGTCGAGTTTGATCTTGAGACTGCTGTTGGACAGCCGACTGAGTTGCGCCACGACGCTGGCACCGAAAATATCCAGCAGGTCGCCCATGAAGTACGCGAAGGTCTTGCCCAGGCCGGGCCAATCCACTTTGTCGACAAAGGAGGCGCTGAGCATCAGGGTGCTCAGGCCCATGGCTTGTGGCTCGGCTGGTTGATCAAGGTCGCGCAGGGCAATCAGGCGCTTGAGCAGTTCGGGAGGTTGCCCGGCGTCTGTGGCCAGCAGCATGGCGCCCAGTGGGTGCTCGGCCTGCAGGATGTTCTTGACCAGGGTTCTGATGGAGGTTTCCAGCTCTGTAACGTCCATGCCGGTCAGCAAGGCATCCGCCTGAGCAGGCGTGTACTCAAGCGCGCCCAGAGCATTTGCCATCAGGCTGTAAGGTTCCAGCAACGCTTCGTCGTGGCGATGGGTCCAGTCCATCAGGACGGCGGGCAGTTTTTTGTCGAGCACGTCGACCAGTCGCGCAAGATGTGCGGCCAGCGATTTGCGTCCGAACTTGCGCTCCTGCTCGAACACCGTTTCATAAAACCTCGGCAGGTCAATCCGGCCTTTCAGGTAAGCGTAATTTCCACCCACAGCGCTATACAGCACCTGCGCATAACGGCCGTGTGGCTGGAAGGCAATCAGGGCGTTCAAGGTTTGCAGATAGGAAACGCAGTCGCGTATCTGGGCGGTCGCGTGGCGAACGGTAAACAGCGGGTCTTCAAGAATGAGGGCGACCAGATGGGTGTTGTCACGCAACTGGTAGCTGTCCAGCAGATCGACGCCCGATTCCACGTCGGGCAGTGGCGCAGGCGGTTGCTGTTTGAGGTGTTGCGCCAATTGCTCCTGGCGGCTCTGCAAACGTTTGAGCAATGTCTCATCGCTGAACGTCGCAAACTCCGGGGTGAAATCCAGAGGGTCCTGCAGGGCGCTTTCAATATTGAAATCCCTGGCTCGCAAGCCTTTGCGGATACGGCTGACCGGTAGGCTCGGGTTGTCCTGTGTGGTTTTCCAGTGCTCCGAACCCACTACAGCGGTGTCCCAGATCCGCGCAATATGCTGACAGCGAACCTTGATCCGGTTGGCATCGCTTTCAAGCCATTCGATGTGCTCCCAGCTCCAGGGCAGTTCGCTGTAAGCCATGCGCAACTGATCGGCGACAAAGCGACCCTGCAACAACATAGGCAGCAGAATTACCTGCTGCTGGACGGCCACCGGGTCACGCTGGTCGGCATTGCCGAGTTGTTGCGCGACACTGCGCCAGTGAGCGACATCCACCTCGAACAACTGGCCCTGGCCATCGGTTTCCAGCTCTCGCCATAAAACGTTGCGCCAGAACACATAAATGCGGCCTCGCCGAGGCAGGCCGCCCCGAGGGGATTCATCGGGCTTGTCATAGCCCGGAAGGCGAGCCAGGGGCAGGACGGAGAGCAGCGTATTGCGCTGAATGGTTTCCTCTTCCCGGGTGCTTTGAGCATCGGGGAGCAGGGGGATTTGCAGCATGCCGCCGTCGGTGCGGGGAATCTGCAGAGCCAGCCGCGCATTCTGGTCATTGAGGTACTCGGTTTTCTTGCGGGTGCCCTGGGTGATGGGCTTGTCGTTGAACGTGCTCATGGCTGCTCCTCCGGCCCCGTCAGGATCAACTGGCTGCCATGATCGGGATCGCCCCAGACATCGACGATAAGTGCCTCGGGGCCCTGGCTGGAGGTAGGTGTTTCAGGTTTGGGGGTGGACGGCACTGTCACAGGTTTCCTGCCGGCAGCGGATGTATCTGCCGCCTTTGGAGCGACGGGCAGCACGGGCGGCGCCTCGGTCCCGATGCCCGGATAGCCGCCTTGATTGGTCCTGACCAGCGGCCCGTTCATCATCACGCCACTGTGATCGATCTTGATAAAGCTGCCGCCGACCTTGAGGGTCAGCTCCATCCCGGCATCGATCACCAGCTTGTCGCCGGACTTGATGTGGATTTCCTGTCCGGCTTCTACGAGCTGCGCCACTCCCACCTTGATGTGCTGAACCTGAGCGATGCTCAAATGATCGTTCGCCCTGATTTCCACCTTGCGGTCGGCGTTGACGGTGCGGTGTTCCTCGGCCTGGAATTCGCTGTAGCTATTGGCCTCGACCCGGTCGTGACGCTCATGGCCGACATGGACCTTCTGGTCGTGGCCGATGCTCTGGTCCCAGTTGCGCTGGGCGTGGATGAAGATCTGTTCCTGATCCTTGCGGTCCTCGATGCGCAGCTCGTTAGAGCCACCGCCACCGGGGCTGCTTAACGTCTTGAAGACGCTGCGGGTGCGGTGTTCGGGCAGGCTGTAGGGCGGAGTGTTTTCGGCGTGGTAGAGGCAGCCGGTGACCAGTGGTTGATCGGGATCGCCTTCCAGAAAAGTCACCAGCACCTCCATGCCGACCCGTGGCAGGACGACAGCGCCATAGCGATTGCCCGCCCAACCGGACGACACCCGCAGCCAGCAACTGCTTTTGGCATCCTGCTGGCCCTCGCGGTCCCAGTGAAACTGCACCTTGATCCGGCCATGTTTGTCGCAATGGATTTCCTGGCCCCGAGGCCCGGTGACCATGGCGGTCTGGCTGCCCTGAATGCGTGGCTTGGGATGGCGCAGAGGCGGGCGATAGAAAGCGTCCCACGGCGTACCGCGAAAGGTATTGCGATAGCCCTGCCAGTCAGAAGGACGAGCGGACTCTTCCAGCACCTGCGGTTGGCGGCCTTCGTGACGAACCTCGGTCAGCAGCCAGAGCTGGTTCCAGCTTTTCTGCGGGTGACTGGCCAGTTCCAGAAAGTGGCCGCTGACCAGCTGAGGCTGATCGCTATGGCCTTCGGCGAGGCGGTAATCATGGCGGTGGCGTTCCAGTGCCCGTCGGGCCAGAAGGTTGCCACGCTCACGGTTGGTGAAACGGCCGGGGTAATCGTAGTCCTCAAGGTCGG